>CAMHDS010000004.1 GCA_946183925.1 uncultured Fibrobacter sp.
GTTCACCTGCTTGATTTCGCCCACCAGGCCAAGGTCCACCTTGCCCTGCTTCTTGACCACCTGGAACAGGTTTGCATCTACGCCTGAAATACCAACGGCACCACAGCCGTTGTTCAGGAGCATGCGCACGAGCTTCTTGTTCACGTGGCCAGAGAGAGTCATCTCCACCATCTTCATGATGCCGGGGGTCGTGACTCGGAGGCCATCGATGAACGTCGGTTGTTCCTTGAGCAAGGCGATATTCTCGTTAATGTCCTTGCCACCGCCGTGAACCACGGCCACCTGACAGCCACTACCGGGGAGGGTAGAGACTGCCGACACAAAATCAGCCAGCTTGGCTTCGTCGATTGCCAGGCTGCCACCAATTTTTACAACCACTTTCTTCATCGCGGGTGCTGTCCTCTCGATTTGTTCGCCTTAAAAGACGATGAATTTCCGCCCGCAAATTTAGAAAAAATACACCCCAATGCAAAAATTTCTCCTTTACAGCACTATTTTTTTATATCTTTAGGTCAGACACAAACCAAAGACACAAGAGGTAAATTATGGCTATTTCTAAAGTTTGGCTGGATGAATCCAGCGACGAATGCGTATCTTGCGGCGCCTGCGAAGCTACTTGCGACGCAGTGTTCAGCGTTCCCGAAAAGATGCAGGTGAAGGAAGGCGTTGACTATTCCGCTTACGAAAGCGAAATCAAGGACGCTGCCGACAGCTGCCCCGCCGGCGTCATCAAGTACGAATAGTATTTAGCAGCGCACATCGCGACAAAACCATTAGAAAGGACCTCCCTTACGGGAGGTCTTTTCTGTTGTACCCCCGGTCGCCTAGTGCAGTTGGTTTCATTCTACTGCAGCCGGTTCCACTTTTTCATTTCCTTGTCCAGGAAGGTATCCACGAATTTTGCATAAATTAACGTAGTGTCTAAGTTGCGGTGGCCAAGCAGTTTGCTGGTGGCAGGCAGGGGTATTCCCAGGGTAATGCAGGTGGTAGCGAAGGTATGCCTGGCCAGATGGCAGTGAATATGCTTGTAATAACCCAGTTTCTTGGCGGCACTACGCAAGGTCCGGTTGAAATGGGAGTTTTCCACCACCCGAAACACAGGACCGTCCGTCATCTTTTCGGGCAGCAACAGCCTCGCCTGCAGCGGGATGGGCACGTACACCGGGTCGCCGGTCTTGTGCATCTGCTTGCGGATTTTCCAGTCAAAAATTTCGTTTGCATTCAGCGACAGCAAATCGCTATAGCGTAGCCCCGTGAAACAGCTAAACAGAAATACCCGCATCACGTCCTGTTCTGTTTCGGTCAAGAACCGCCGGCGATCCATGAAGTTCAGGTACAGGCTCTTGAGTTCCCGCACCGTCAAAAAACCGCGGCGGGTAAAGACCCTACCAACCTTGATCTTTTCGAAGGGCTTGCCCTCCACCAGGCCGTCGGCCATCATCTTGTTGGTAAATATCCGGAACACCGAAAGAGCCTTGTTCACCGTAGCAGGCTTGTCGCCCCGTTCTTGCAGATGGCTCTTGAAACCCCGCACAAACTCCTCACTTACTCCAGCACAGTCCAAGTCAGGTCTGTAATACTGTAGCTTGCGCAGGTTCCAATAGTAAGTACGTATAGTAAGAGGCGCAAGATTTTCCTTTTCCTGCGCCAGATACTCTTGAGCTTTATCGAAAAAAAGCATATTGCCTCCTTGTCAGCCACCGCTGGCAAACTTCCCCGGACACCCGGGGGCATAGGCAAATTACTTGATACGGCGGAAGCCTAAAGAAATTTTCTTTTCCTTGCTCTGCTTTTTTACTGTTCCTGCAGGATGTTTCTTGTTGGCGGTCATGGCAATAGCCTCTTCTTTCGTGTGGAACACGAACTTGGCCACGTAAGGTCCCGTGGCAATAGCCTTTCCATTTTCTGCAACGGGACTTCCGTCGTGAGACAGCCATTCCAACTTCAAATGAATAGTTCCATCAGCGGACAATTTGTCAACACCAACGTCTTCTAAGTCAAACTCGTATTCCGTTTGCGTTACATGCGAACCTAAATTTGTGTAAACATCTACCGCAAATCCAATATGAGCTTTCCATGCAAAATTATCCAAAGAGTCTCTCTGGAGCAGAATTGGCATTTCCACATCAATATTGAACACGGGGCCTCCATGTTTGTATGCAGCAGTGTCATAAGAAAGCAACGAACTATACGGGTACAATTCTTTCTTGCCTTTTGCAATAAGAATTTCTTCTGAACCGCTCAGTATACTTAATCGAAAATCTTCTTCCCTATCCGGCAAATTTCCTGCATACAAATCTTCATCCAACACAGTCCTGCTCACAGGTTGTGCCATTTTTACTCTAAAGTCAACATCATCTATTTCGCCTACAACCTGTACCCATGGGCTTTCTTCTCCAGGCAAAAGATTCGCCTTGTCCATAGTGATAGAATTAAGGCTGGTGGGTAAGCGCAAAGAATCACCAATGCGAACATTATCATCTGCATCATCTTCATGGAAAGAGAAGGTCCATAGTGTAACATCGACAAGATTGGCTAATTTTGCTCTCTCAGGCTGATAGTAATTTTTCTTCCCCTCGTGAGATCTTTCCAAAATGTGAGCCTTGTCATTTTCAGAAGATATAAGCGGTTCAGAAAGTTCTACACGCAACACATATATTTCGCCTCTTTTGCTAATCTTGGCCGATTTGAGAACAGGCGGGCAATCGTCGTTCAGGGAGTAACTCTTGTCGAAGAAACCACCTTCTTCGCCCTTTCTGGGCATAACTAAGCCCTTTCCATTCCGATCACCAAATGTCTTCTCCAGGAATACTCCCTCGGGGATCTTGATACGCATAGCCGTATGTTTCTGCAATAACGTATCGTGACCCGTAGTATCAATCACATAATTCCAGAGGGTGTCATTCTTTATTGCATTCTTCGTTTTGTCCTTATAGCCGCACGCATACCTGACCGGCAACCCTGTTATGGGATCCAAAACATCAGTTTCCACCATCGTGTGGGTAGCTGTATCTTCCACCATTGTCGTCTGATTGCACCAAACGGTATCCTGACCAATAACTTCCTTATAGGAAACTTGCTTTATTTCCATAGAGGAGTCAATTTTGGCAAGGACAGGCTTTACGATTGGTTCTCCCTGAATCGTATCCAAGGTCCAGTCTTTTCGCGCTTTAAACGCCCTGTATATTTCTGGCGATCCCCAATACACATCAAAGCTGTCCAGCATATCCTTTTCACGTAATAGTGATTCAAATTCCAAATAGATTTCGTCAGGTTGGCCATCTCCCAATTTATCGCTAATGCGAGCAAAGGTAATTGGTACTGGGCGCACAGATTCCGTAATGGTCACAGGGCCAGCACAGTTACTCAAACCATTCATTCCCAGATCGGAAACGCCAAAGTCTGAATGGATTTCAGCCTTCTGTCCGGGTTTCACAATTTGACCGTCTACATTTCCTTCTATGACATAGAGCCAGCTACGACCATTGTCAGAGGTGGAGGCACTCACGACAGAAATTCCCGTCTGCGACACTTCGGCAGAACCATCGGTAACGCGCAAGGGCCAAGCAGTATAGGAGGCAAGCATTACCGGCTCCGTAAAGATTATCTTCAAGGTGTCCCGAGCATATTGGTGATTTTCGTTTTCAAGAATAGTCACACCCTTTAGAATTGGGGCAACACCATCCTTAATAGGAGCAGACTCTGAAGTAACAACGCCTTTTTCGGTCATATAGAAGGTAACCATACCTGTGGGAGCCCCAGTTTGAGGGAGTTGCCCCGCATTGGGAGCAAACACAGCCTCTGCACCAGAAACACTAGACGGTTTCAGCAGTATGCTCATAGCCTTACTGGTCGTCGTAGAGTCAAAGTCAAATCTGGCACTGTCAAGTGTAACATCCGTACCGAAGGTGCTCCCACTGAAGGTCGCCACAATCTTATCGCCCCTGGCATCACAGTCGGAATCCTGCACAAGGACCTCCTGAGGAACCGGGTGCGTGGGATCAGCGAAGAAATACTGAGAACTAATGTCTTCTTCATCCTCCGGGTCAATGTAAACTATGGTAATCTCATCCCCACCAAAGAAGGGAATCTTGGGAAGCGAGGCATCTTTTTCCGCAATAGCCGTAAATAGCTCGCTCTTGAATTCTCCCGTTGTCTCATTTACGCGGTTCAGCTTGATCGTCAAGGTATCCCCCGTCCTAGAATTCAGAACAAGGGCATTAATCGTCTTGTTGGAGCGGTTATCCTTATCCTTGACCACGACATAGAACTTCAAGGAGCCATCCGTATTTGCCGGGCTAGAAACAGAAGTTCCATCATCCCTGACAAGCGTCAGAATACCAGCAGTGCGGTCGCCCTTGCTGAACTGCACGTAGTAAGAGCGATTCACAAAAGCGCAACCACCATTTTTCTGACATTCTTCGCATTCGGGATCAGGACCGGCAAAGACCGTAACATCGATCTTGTTGGTACCAATACTCATCTTGGCCGGAATGTTCAACTCGTACCGCTGTGTATTACTGTTGAAAATCGCTGCCGTCTTGAGTTCTTCCTTAGTCAGTGCCACTCCATTTACCCAAATAGACGTAACGAATCCTCCTTCCGAGATAGAAGCAACGCCCTTCAAATACATGGTACTCTTGGTGGAATCAATCTGAATGTACGAACCGTTAGAAACATTGAACGGAGCATCAAAGGAAAGAGTCATCTCGTAATTTGCACGTTTGGTAGTCATTTCCTTGTAAGAAGGACTATAGCCCCACACAAACTCATCCTTGCGATAAACCGCCAAATAGGGACTCACAGGAGCCAAATCATTATCACCAAAGTCCTTATCCAGCTTAGGCATGCCTTCGTAATCAACTCGTTCCGAAGCGGATGCTCCCTGGGTATGGGGACTCCAGGTCCAGTCTCCACTAGTCTTAGAAAAACGCTTTTGCGGCGTAGAGCGTAAAGGTTCACAAACTGTAGAGCCGGGTTGATGCATCCCTTTGGAGAAACCAAGATCTATTCGCATACGAGAAGAAGACTTGATGGTGGTGCTACCTAGAGGCGCAGGGAAATACCAATCATACTTTCCGGTAGCAGGATCATAGGTATCTTCAAGCTTGACTGGCTGGGAGCCACGCAAGAGTCCTCGAATTTCGGAATCATTTTCACATGGCTTGTTAAAACCAGCTTCATCATACGCCTGGCAAATATCACTATCAATCATCAATGCACATTCAGCAAGTTCTTCCTCTGTAGCCGTCAAGTAAAGTCGAAGTGTCAAGCTGTCAAAAGCCCTGTTTTCACGGTTGAAAAGGTTCAAATTCAAGAAATCCATATCACCAAATTCATATTGATAAGCACGAACTTCAAACTTATACTGGGTAACGGGTGTGGTAAAGCTGGAAGGCAAGCCTTTCAGGTCTACGGCCTGCCGAACACCGTTACTCTCCACCACGAAATAATAGGTTGTCTTTTCCTTTAATCCGCCTATTTTTACGTAGTGGAAATTTGTGGGTATACCACTCACATCAGCATTGCCATCACCCGTATTCCACTGCATTTTGTCATAAGTAGTGAGAACAGTATCCCAATATACCTTGGACTCATATTGGCCATTGGGTGTAAACCACATAATCTCCGCGCTGTCCGCAGAAATATTGCAGACTTTCACATTCTGGATATCAGCTGCAGGAAGTTCACTGGCAAGAGTAGTAAAGTGGTAAGGCGTATAGGTGGAATCTACCAGCCAGCGGGTCGCATACCGCTGACTGCGGGCATTGATAGCAACCGCCTTGAAATAATAAGTTGTCCCGTTTTTCAGGTCCTTCATGTGAAAGGTGTGCTTTACGCCAGGAACCGTATCCACAAGCATTTCAGAAAACGGACCTCTTTCATTTTCGCTATACAAAATCATCGCCTGTCCGCGAACATCTTGATTGATATTCACAATAGCCGAATCAAATCCGACATAACGGATTTCCACATCTATTTTCGAAGGAGCGCGATTACGGTCCTCTTCGCGAACTGCAATGGCTCCTGCAGCAAGGAACATGGCCGTGGCGTCAATACAAGTTTCCGAAAGATGATAGTCTTCCCAGCTCAGTGTGCTCGGCGCCCAGGCATTCGTTCCAGCGGCATCGGGGGTAACACCTCCAAAAAGAGCTCCCACCGGCGGATTGTAGACATAGGCGGCACCAGGGACGTTCTTGCCTTCGGGATTTGCAGCGCGATGATGCGGATGGGCGTCGTTCTTGTCGCCTACGCCAAGCAAGAACGACACATCCCAGGGGTTTACCCCCAGCATGTAGTTCAACTGGTTAATACCCAACTGCTTCATTTTAGCCGAATTCCAATTCTGAACGCCCTTTTGTGGGAGCTTTACCCCTTCTAAATCCTTGGTGACATCGGCGTAAGCGAATACTTCAAAAATGTTACCGGCTTGGTAGCGGTTATAAATCCAGGTTTGGTCCGTCTGCATGTTATACCAAATGTCGGAATAAGAGATATCAAAAGGATTGCTTCTTCCGGGAATCGTGATAGATTTTGAGCCACTTCCTGAACGGTTGCTTATGGATTCAGAAAGGCTCAACGCCACGTTTTCCGCATAGAAAAGACGGTCCGATTCACTGATGCCGTATTTTTTTGCCGTCTCGGAATCCCTGAGAAGCATCTTGTAGAAACCGTACAAGGTGAACACATAGGCGTTTGCCCAGCTGGTATTCTTGGCCGCCTTGCGCATACCATTTCTAGAGTAGGCAAACCAACCACCCTTGAAGTTACCGGGCGTATCCTCCTGTTGCTGTGCATAAGTTTTTTCGTTAACGGCATCATCCAAATACTTCATTCCCGAATCGGGATATGTGGCATAATGCAAAGCAACAGCGGCGATACCCAAGTCATCAAAAGCTTCGTTATTTCCGTTATATGCAGGGCTAGACCAGCCTGCCGCCTTGGTGTTGTAAACATAAGGCTTTCCGCCGTCATAAGTGCCAGGGCCAAGGCCCGTAACACCGCCGGCCGCCTCGCCCACCTTCAGTTCCAGGTTCTTGGCAAAGTCATACATCTTTTCTGCCACCATGCGGCAGCTATCGGCAAAGGCCTTGTCGTAGACGGCATAGTCCTTACTCAATATGGCAAGACCCGCAGCAATCTGACCAGAAATGTTAGCTCCTAATTCCCCCAAACGGACATCTCTTTCGTGAGGACCACCGCGACCCGCAAGCGACAAGGGCAAGTTATCCTGGTTTTCCGGCCTACTCCACCAGCCATGATCCGCTCCGAAATTACCGACGGACACGGCCATATTGTCCACAATACCGTCTGCAAAACGGAACGCTCTCAAAAAGAAATCAGCACCATGTTTAGCTTCGCGCAATATGTCGGGAATACCATCCGTATTGACAGTTTCTGCGTGATTATAGGCGTAATGGTCGTCGTCCCTATCGGGGTTCGAAGCCGCCATAACCGCAAGCACCATAAAGGCATAAGCCTGAGTCTGAGATTCCTTCAGGTGGTCGCCGCAATCGTACCAGCCGCCCTGCAAGGCCCCCTCCTGTGAGGTAAAACCGGATACGGCAGCCTCGCCGGACACAAACTTTCCACCACCATCCTTGAGGTGGCTTGCCGGATGGAACCAGGATTCAGAATTCCCGGAGCGGTTGATTCCATAAAACTTGATGGTGGCGTCGCGCACCATGGAATACACCTTGTCGCTAATAATGAATGTCGATGAATATTCCTTTCCGACAAGAATTCGCAGGCGTTCGTTCTGGGGAAGTGACATTTCCGAAAGATTACCGATACAGACGAATCCCGTGGGACCAGTTGCCTTAGCCTCGTACCGTTTCTGATCGGCCGTTGCAGCGTTGGTCCCTGCTGCAATCTTCCACGAAGACTGAGTTTCAAAGCCTGAATTCTGGAATGTCCCACCGGAAGCGATGGTTTTGCCCTCCAAATTTACCACGCTGAAGGTTTCGGCACAGGCTCCGGGAGAAACATAGTAGAACTGTTTTTCGGGATCATCAGGCAAATAGCCAGCCTGATTCACGCGGATACGGCCTATTTTCAAGTTACGGGCATCCAAGAATGCCTGGTTCAATGTATCTGGAACGAATCCATTGGGAACAAAATCCTGAGGAACACTTCCAATGGAGGGAACCGGGTTGCGCTTAGTCGGGTTAGGCGTAAAATGGCTAAAGCTCTCTACAGTACCGCCAACATCGGCAGAAGCGGTATCCCATGTCAAAGGCCACACCGGACGAATCAGGTCATAGGGGGTCGGTTGTTCCTGCTCCACAGCAGCGATAACAGCAGGAAGGGCACAGATTAAGATGGCTAGGAATCGCACAACAGCTCCTTTAGCACCCTAATCCCAAACGTTGTAATAATAGTATCTTTTTTCCGAGAATGGAGATTGTAGCAAAAAAATTACACACATAACGCTTTTTTTTGACTATATTCTACCTCATGACTGAAAAAAACTTTCTTAGGATAGGGTTTTTTGGGGTCTTTTTGGGGTGTTTAATTTCTTTTTCGGCCTGCGGGTCGGATTCTTCGTCATCTGCCGAAGATGATGATTTTGTTTCCAGCGAAAGCAAGGACGGTATTTCATCTGGATCGCAAGAGGGGAATGACAACAGCTCCTCGGGGAGTGCTGAAAATTCCTCTAATTCCGCATCTAACTCCGATTCCAGCACCAAACAAGAAACAAAAAGCGAGACGCAGACAAGCAATGAAATTTTGACTGAACCACTCAAAATTGTCAACGGCACCTGCGCGCCGAATCCCTCCAAAATAAAGAAAGGCGAATTAGCCACGTGGGAATTTTTAATTACCGACGGCAGCGTCTACGACCAAGTCCGTGCACCTTTCAAGTGGAGCTTCACAGGAGCTAAGACGGAGTCCTTGCAAGGGAACGGCTTAAGTCCCGTAAACATCCGTTACGATAAATCTGGCATAGCCACCGCCACGCTTAATGTCGACGGGAACGACGTTGTATGCGACACCTTACAAGTTCAGGGTGTGCCCATTACAATTACTTCCTGCAAGGCAGATGCCAAAACAGTGAAAGCCGGAGAAACAATTACCTGGAATGTGGAAGCAAAGTCCGATTCCAAGATTACAGGTTACTCCTGGAAATCCACCTACGGAACTGCTTCCGGGACTGGCACCAAGGGAACGATGGCTGCCACAACAAACATGCACAAAAAAAATGTAACGGCAATGGTTTCGGTGACCAACGAGGACAACACTACGGAAAGCTACACTTGCGAACCCGTTACCGTCGTTGACACCTCCATTGCGGACTTGACATTGAAAACAGGCGAAAAAGTTGAGATTCCCACCGGCGAAGATCTTGTTGTGCAAATACCGAATTGTACAGGGTCTTACAATGGCGTCTACTATCTTGTTTGTCAATTCGTTGATGGCGGAACAGCGACATTAAATTCAAGCGAAATTGCGTTCTGTGACCAAAACGGGGGTGCCTACATCGAATGTAACATTTCCTCTCTTAACGGACAAAAAGTTACGTTAAACATCGAATCTGAGAAAAGCGTCATCGCTTGTGGAATCGACGCTCGCTAGTCTCGTAATTTATACGGATTTCACTAAAAAAGACACCGTGCTCATCGCGGCGTCTTTTTTTATAAGCAAACTTGTTTTGGCTATAGCCGCGTCCTCTTAGCGGGGTTCTTCACCTCTTTCAACAACTTTTCTGGTCCGATTTTTTCATAGACCAACTTCAGGATTTCGGCGGCGGCACGGGCATCGGCCAAAGCCCTGTGGTGGTTAAAGTCCGGAAGTTCCAGGGACTCCGTCAGGTTGTGCAGGCTGTAGCTAGGCAGCCCCGGAAAAAATCTTCGGGAAAGCTTTACCGTGCAAAGCCTGGGCGGGTCGTACTTGATAGCGCAGCGTTTCAGTTCCGCCATCATGAATCGGCTGTCGAACTGCACATTGTGAGCCACAAAAATGCGGTCTTGCAACATTCCCATCAGGTCTTCGGCAATGGCGGAAAACTGCGGTTTCCCCTGAACCATCTCGTCGGTAATTCCCGTAAGCCTCTGCACAAAAGGCTGGATTGGCATGCCCGGATCTACCAGGGCCTGGAACGTTCCCTCCACGTTGGTATCGTCCATCAACACGACGCCTATTTCGGTGATTCGTCCATCGGAAGGTTTCCCTCCGGTGGTTTCCAAGTCCACGACGGCAAATTTCACGGTTTAATCCCTGCGAAGCGTTCCCTTACTGGATAGGAACGTCGATATCCAGGGTCTGCCTTGCAGCACGATTTTCCACGCGGGCCTTCATGACCTTGGACTTGGGCCGACCATAGACAGGCACCACCACCAGGTTCGACACACCGGCGTCTTCGCTAGGAGTCGCCTCGGTTTCTGCAACGGTCTTCGAAAATATTGGCGTCTTGCCCTTGTCATAGACAGAATAGGTGAACTCACGGTTCAGGCCCTTCTTGATTTGCTTGGTTGGCACCTGGAAATAGATGATGCCGCCCTTGGGCACCTTGCGCAGGCTGTCCTTGATTTCTTCTTCAGTGGCAAAGTCCGCTTCCATGGCCATACGCACGTTCTTCTTCAACTTGTCGGCACTTTCGTAAAGCACGGACACGTTGAACTTGGCGTCTTCGGGCATGGCTTCCGGACGCACGTCCCGAATCTTCGCGTTGTTCTGGTAGTATTCCCAGCGGCCGTTGTCGTGGAGAATCACCGTAGAGCCGTTGGAGGTCGTCGCGATAATGTCGTTAGCAAAAGCACCCACCGCAAAGGCAAGCAGGCAAGCACATCCAACCAATCCACTCAATTTCATAAACACCCCGATTGTTCGTCGTTTTCAAAAGAAATATAGCATTAGTCGATTCAATTCGGAGTCCTGATTTCAGAGTTCAGAATTATATTCAGAAACAATTCATAATTCCGAAATCCGAATTCATAACTATATTTCCCCCTATGCCCGGAAAAACCAGATTTGCCCCGAGCCCCACCGGCTACCTCCACGAAGGCCACCTGCTTTCGGCCCTGTTCGTGTGGGCCGCCGCCACAAAATGGGACCTGTCGGTGCACCTGCGCATCGAGGACCACGACCAAGAAAGGTCAAGGTCCGAACACATCGCCGCCATCCGCGAAGACCTGCAATGGCTTGGCTTCAAGTGGCAAAGCGAAAGCCTCCAGAGCGACCACTTCGACAGGTTCGAAAAGTCCCTCAAAAACCTTGAAGCACAAAACCTGGTCTACCCCTGCTACTGCAGCCGCAAAGAACTAGAAGAACAAAATCCAAAGAACGAATTTGGCGAAATCATATACCAAGGAAAATGCAAGGGGGGAAGCCTCCCCCTAGTTCGCACTGCGTCGCTCTCTACCCCCTCCAGCGGGGGTTCCCCCCGCAACGCCCCCCACTCCCTCCGAATCAAAATTCCAGACAAAGTAATCAACTGGCACGACCTGCGCCTGGGGGACTTTGCCGAAAATCCTAAACTCCAGTGCGGTGACTTTCCCATCCGGGATAGAATTGGCCAATGGACCTACCAGTTCGCCGTCTGCGTCGACGACATCGAAGAGGGAATCACCCACGTTATCCGGGGCGAAGACATACGGAATTCCACCGCAAGGCAAATCGCCCTGATGGAACTGATGGGCAGGACCGAACCGCCCAAGTACCTGCACCACCCCCTCATCGTAGATACCGCAGGCAAAAAACTTTCCAAGCGGGAAAAAGCCCACAGTATCCGGCAAGACCGGGAAGCAGGCGTCACCCCCCAAGAACTCCTGGGCCGGGTCCTTTTCAAGGCAGGACTAGCCTCCACGCAAGCGCCCGCCGACCTGGACACCGCCCTGGACATCGTCTGCCGAAATCTGTAAAAAAGAAGTCCAAAGAAACCCCTATTCGACAACTCGTAGCTCGTAACTCGTAACTCGCAACTCAACAAAAATGTATATTCAGGGCATGTCCAACGCAGCCCTGTCCGCCACCCTCTCAAAGATTCGCCAGGAATCGGCTCTTTTCGATTCCAAAGATTCACTCTTGAACTTCAACACCAAGGGCCTGTACCAGACGCCCCTGATGCTTGAAACCGGCGACCTGTTCTTTGAAAAGTGGAAGCAGACCGGAGGCCCCCTGCCACTGGACTCGTTCCTCCCCAAGTCAGAGAGTTTCACGCCCCAGCAAAAACTGGAAGTGAAAGAACATATCCTGCAAGCCCTCAAGGAAAAACTGGAGGACTTCGGCACCACCGATTTATACCTGCTGCTGGGATTCTTGAAGTGGGAAGGGAACGCCCTTTCACCAAGCCTGCTGGTACCCCTGGATGTGAACCTCCAGACCCAGACGGTAGCCCTTTCTTCGAAGCATCCTCTTGAAAATATCGTCCTGCGAGAACGGTTGAAAACGGAGCTTTCGCTCCCCACCATAGAAGACGCTACCCTGAACGGGCAGTTCAGCATCTTGCTGTACTTTTCCCTCTTCGAAAAAGCGGTGGCGGCAAAGAAAAACTGGAAATTTACACGACACGGTATCTGCCTCGCCTTCTTCGATTCCGTCAAGCTGGGCCTCAAGAAATGCATGGAACAGGGGCTGGACGAATCCAACGCCAGCGCAGCCTCTACCGTTCAAGCCCTCTTTACCGCCAATGGATTCCAGACCAAGGATTCCAAGTTCGACGGAGAAACATTTGACAAGCTGTACTCGCCGCTGGACCACTATCCTCTGTACATCACGGATTCCCACACCACCAAGGTCACAGAAGACGCAAAGGATGCCGAGAACAACGCCTACGCCATTCAGGCCCTGCCTGGTACAGACTGGGACCGGGCCATGGCGAACCTGGTGGCCGATTCCATCGCCGAAAAGAAAAGCACCCTGGTGGTTTACCGCAGGGCGTCTACCGCCCAAAAGTTTAGGGATAGGCTGTTCCCACAGTTCCGCAATTTCGAAGGCCCCGAAAGGGACGCCCTTCTGCCGGAACTCCAGAAGACCCGCGATTCTTTTGTGCGGTATTACGACGCCATAAACAAGAACATCCAGCCCTCCGACGCGCCCCTTTCGGACCTGCTGACGGAATTTGTCCAGAACCCGGCCGTCAAGGTTAAAGCATCCGACGCCCTGTTCCAGAAAATTGCGAACATTCCGTACAGGGACTACTGCGAACTCAAGGCGGACCTGGACGAGATTCTTTACCTTTACTTCGAAAAGAAGGGCAAGGAGGCCAGGAACGCCTTCAAGGATGTGCGGGTCCCGAGCCTCTCCGTCGAAGAGCAAGAAGCGATTGCCAAGGAACTTGCCCTTGCCTCAAGCAAGGCCAACGAACTGAAGCCCCTTATCGGGCTAGTCGAAAAGACGGGACTGTTCCCCACGGGCATCTACCTTTCCGGTCTTTCGGACATCATCGACCTGATTCTCCAAAACTTCAACAGGAACACTCCTGTCTTTGAAGACTGGGAACTGCGTTCCAACAGCTGGGAAGACTACCAGGATTCCCTGAAGGCGCTTCCCGAAGCAGGCGACAAGTGGGTCCGCTACCGCAGGCAGACTTCGGAGATCTACACCGACAACGCTGTCGATGAGAACATCCTTTCTGTCCGCGAAGAATTCGCAGACAGCCTGAAGGCCACCCTCAAGGGCCTTTCGGACCGCTACCGCAGTTCCAAGAAAAAGCTTTTGAAAGTCCTGAAAGACCCGAAGTCCGTCTCCTCGGACAACCAGCTGCTGGACCTGATCGACACCCTGATTGAACTGCAAGAAAACAAGCGGGCCTACAAGGACACTTCTGTACTCGGGAACCACCTGCTAGGCCGCGACTGGCTCTACGAACGCTCCAACTGGTTCGAGCTGAACAAGAAGATTACCTACATCTACGACTTTAGGGAGACCCACAAGAACGACCCGCGGCTGGACCTGCTGCTCCAGATTCTGGAACAGTGGCAGCTGTTCAAGGACGCCCTCCCCCAGATGAAGGACTACGCGAAGGTCGTCAAGGAACTCCAGGAATCCACCCGCAAGATTACGAAGGGACTTTCTCTGGAAACGCCTCTCGAGAGCCTGTGCATCGAAAAGTGGCTGGACGAAATCCAGCTGTGGAACGCCAACTGGGGCAATCTGGAAATTCATGTGCGCACCACGTCTCTTTTGCAGTCCATCGAAAAATTCGGAGCAAAGGAACTGGTCGACTACCTGAAAGACGCCGACAACGTGAGCCAGAATATCGCCCAGGCCTTCGCCCATTTCTGGGCAGGCACGCAAATCCAGCAGGTAGGCAAGGATTGTCCCGACCTGTTCTCCCTTTTGCCCAAGGCCCGCGCCCAAAAGACCAGGGATTACCGCTCCCGACTGGACCAGTTCTGCAACGCAAACTTCAGGTTGGTGCAAAACACCGTCAAGGACAATCCGGGCCTTTTCGCCTTTATCCCGCTGGAGCAGAGTTTCCAGCTTCCACCGTCCCAGAAATTCCAGACCGTAGTCATTCTGGACGCGGACTGCATTTCGGTCTGCGAGGCGCTTCCCGCCATTTTCAAGGGCCAAAAGACGGTGCTGGTGGGTGATTCCAAGGCGCCTCTCCTGAAGCACCTGCCGCTGGACGGCTACCCCGAAGACAAGACGCCCCATACCCAGGCGTTCCAGGAATCCATTCTCACCATGAGCTTAAGGCAGGGGATTCCCACCAGGGAACTGTGGTTCTCCACCACCTACGCCCATTCCTCCATGATAGATTTTGCAAACTGCAAAATCTACGGCGACGACATTCGGCAACTGCCGCAACCCAGTCGTGAAAAGGTAAAGAACCAGACCCTGAAAGTCGTCTCCGACAAGGTCATGGAAATCGCGAAGGCCGCCATCCACCATGCCGAAAGGCAGCCGGGACGCACTCTCGGCATTATCGCTCTTCACCAGTCCACCTGCATGGAAATCGAGTCGGCCATCAACAGCCTCACGCCCAAGGATTCTCCGGCGGCAAGGTTTTTCCAGCCTACAAACCCTTCCATCAGTTTTTACGTAAAGACCCCCGAAAGGGCGGTCAACCGCCTGCGGGATACGATTCTCGTGTGCGGCGAATACGAAACCACCGAAAAGAAAGCCATCAACAATTCCCTTTCTGTCTGTGCAACACTTGCCAAGAGCGAACTCCAGGTGTTCCTTTCCGAAAGCGACATGGCCCAAAAGCCCAAAGAAAAACCGGACCTGTTCTGGGAATGGATTCTGTACCTGCAGAAGGTGCTTACCCTGAACATTACTGACGAAAAGCCCAAGGAATCGGCTCTCTATGCCCAGGCTCTAAAGGCCCTGCAAGACGAAAACATCCAGGTGGAGCCCTATTTCTGCCAGTGCGGCATTTCTGTCGGCCCTGTGGTGGTTGACGCCAACAATTCCAAGCGGTTCCTGGCCATGGTCGAAGACGACTGCACCACGGAACGTTTCAGGGAATCCATCGAAGACCGGATATACATTCGTCACACATTGCTCCGTCAAATCGGCTGGAAGGTGCTGAACCTGTGGACCCCCTTCTGGTACATGGCCAACAGCGACGAAGTGAGCCACATGGTCACTACCATCGCCATCGAGCAGAGCGTGGCTCCCCCGCCCAAGGACGCCTCCGAAGAGGAATCCGAAAGTGTCGACGCCATCAGTGCCGAAAACCTGAGCGTGATTCCCTATACGGTGCTGCACCCGAAAATTGAAGGGACGCCCCACGACAGGCCCATCGCCGAACTTTCGGCGGCATCCATCATCACGCAGCTCAAGTTCTATGTGGACCACGAATCCCCCATTCACGAAGAGCTGCTGCAGCAGAGGCTTTTCGAGCTCCACAAAGAGCCCTGGCCGAACCAGAAGCTCGTACCCCAGATTATGGACGCCATCAAGCAGGGCATCAAGGGCCAGAAGTTTATCCAGACCGGCAAGTTCCTGTACTCCCTCAAGAACCCCGCGGTAGAACTGAGAGACAGAAGTTTCCGGCCGTCTTCGGAACGGAAGATGATCTACGTCTCACCCGAAGAACGCATGTTCATACCGTCGTCTATGGACGAACGGGACATCAAGCAATTGCTTGGACTGCTGGAATAGAGAATTTTTTCTCGCGGAAATTTCCTTGTCATCCTCGCGGAGGCGAGGATCTGCTTGTTGGAATAAGCGGATAATTTACCGCACTTTCACGACGAAAGCGCTGATGTTGTAGGCCGAAAGTTCACGGGCCTTGTCGTCGGCGGCTTTCTTGTTGTTCCAGCCACCGGCGCGCAACTTGTAGAAAGGCGCATCAAACACCACCTGGATAGCGTAACCCGTGCTGGCAGAAAGTTCTGCACGGCGGCGCTGGGCCGCATCGAAATCACCTACGGCCTCGAACTGCAAAACGTAAAGGTCCTTAGAGGCCTTCTTGTCGGCACTCGCCTTGCCGGGAACGGCTGGGCCTGCGGCAGCAGAGGTGTCCCGCAAAGAGGCGGAAAGCTCGGGAGAATACTCGTTCCCGCGGAAAAGGGAATCCATGTCCGTAGGGTCTCCGGCAAAAGACAGTGCCGCTGCAAATCCAACAATAAAAGCAATAGACGATTTCATGACATCAATTATAAAAAATTTTCTCGGTTTCCACCCCGTCCATTTCGGCAACGGCTCTCCGGTGGGTAATAAAAATCATGGTCTTGTTCGGATAGGCCGCAAAAAGCCTGCGGAACAATTCCCTCTCCGTAGGCTCGTCCAGCGCTGAACTGATTTCGTCCAGCAACAAGACGCTCCCGGGCCGCAGGAGTCCGCGGGCCACTGCAATACGCTGTGCCTGGCCTTCGCTTAGCCCCATGCCCCGCTCCCCAAGTTCCGTGTCCAGGCCGTGGGGCAGATCGAACACGAATTCCGCACAGGCCACCTGCAGCACATGCCGCAGTTCGTCGTCGGTGGCATTTGGTTTTGCCAACTGCAAATTGTACCGAACCGTCCCGCTCATGAGGGTATTCCCCTGGGGAACATAGACAAAGTAATCGCATGTATTTGCCGAAACAGGCCGTTCAAAAGCACCTGCGGGGCCGCTGGAGCCCGTAGAATAAACAAGCACGCGGCCTTCCTGGGGTTCCACAAGCCCAAGCATCAGGCGGAACAGCGTCGTCTTGCCGGCACCGGTCGTCCCCATGATGGCGGTCTTGCTTCCGGGCTTAAAGTCGTGAGAATAATTCCGGACGGCGTCGTTGTCCGCGGTGGCGTAACGGAAGCTGACATTTTCCAAACGGACGCCTAGGCCAAATGAACCCGCGGGCACGGATTTTGCGCCATTCAAAGCTCCATCCAACGCGTCCTTCAATGCATCATTCGTTCCATTAACCGCGCCGTCGCCCTGCAGTTCCTGCAGGCGGTCAATACTTGCGGTAGCGTGAATCAGGCGGGGCGCGTTGTTCAATATCGAAAGGATGGGGCCCTGGATTTGCCCCACCAGCTGCAAGAAAGAAGTCATGACGCCAAAAGTGATGGTACCGTTACGGAGCCCGAGACCGCCCCACACAAAAGCCAACAGGTAACCCAGCCCAAAAGCACCGCCAAAAGCCAGCCGGGAAATCACCGAAAAGCGGGTCTGCCGCACCACATCGTGATGGAGAGTGCGCTGCATGGAATCCAGCCGCTCCGAAACCCAGGGGGCGCTTCCCAGACTCCGGAGCACAGCATTGTTTTCTACGCCCTCCTGCACGTGCATCTGAATACGGCTCTCCCCTTCGCGAATCTTGAGGGTCATTTTCCGCAGGCGGTAAGAGACGAACTTCCCGAACACAAGGGCCAGCGGTGTCAGGACCACAAGAGCCCAGGCGAGCCGCGGGTCGAACCAGCGAAGCATCAAAAAGGCTCCCAGAAGCTGTATCGCCGTCACCATCATCTGGGGAATTTTCGCCGTAGCCACTTCGCTTACCAGCTCCACGTCCTTGGAAAATCTGGAAGTCACGTCGCCCGAAAGAAGTTCCTTTTCGCTGTAGAGCTTGCGGGTAAACAGCCGCCCGAACATGGAGAGCCTAAGCGCGTTGGACTGCCGGATGGTGGCTACCGACGTGAGGTAGTAATACACCTGGCGAAGCACCACGTTCCCTACCACCGTAAGCACCAGCAGGCCCACCATGCGGGCCACGTCCTGGTCAGAACCGTTTTTGATGGTGTCGTCGATAAAGCGCTTGCTGAGCCACACCATGGCAAGGCCGAGGGAAACCTGCAGGGTTCCCACCGCCACGCGAAGGGCCACGTTCAGGCGAACTCCGCGGATACTTTGCCATAGCCACGAGAGGTAATTCATTCCAGCACGTTCACCTTCTGCCAGCTTTCTACAATGGCCTGCACGTCGGAGAGGGCCCGGTCGCGCTCCACCTCATATTCCCCGCACATGGCGTCTGTCAGCGTTTCCACCGTGAAATCTCCCTGCTTAACGGCAGCACTCCAGAGAAACGCCGCCGTCTCGTTCAGGCACAAGAGCTTGCCGAAATCAAGAGCCCCGATGCCCTCGCCCATAATCACCTGCTCGCCGCAGACCTCCCGCAGCACAAAACCGTTCTTGATTCGCATAAATTGCCTCTTTTTGACTAAGATAGATTATTTGAGCCGAACACGTAAAGTGGTGTGAAGTCCAACCCCCGACTTGCACACTTCAACAAGTGTTGGCGAGAACTGTATGAACCCCTCCCACCTCCAGCGCTTCGATACAGAGTCGGTCGAGGATGACGCAGGGCGGGAGAATATATAAAATACACAGATGTGCACCGGATTGTCAAAAAAGGACCATCCGGTTTGCTATATTTGGCCCGCTATGGTCGAAAAGGCTCTTGAATCAAGCGTGCCGAATGAACCTGCCCTGGTGCAGGTCCTCGAGGGCGTGCGCCCCCTGGAGCCACACCCGAGGCTCCCGGATTTCAATTTCGAAAGCCTGAAGGACTATTCCCGCATATTGCCTGCCATGCTGCCGAACTTTCCGGATTTTTGCCCTGCCGGCAATTTCCGCAAGAGCTACGCCGACGAGCTTACCTCCTGCACGGATTTTCTTTCGGGCTACGAGGATTTCAAGACCTTCACGGAACATTTCAGGGCTTACAACTTCAAGACCTTCCTGATGGAAGGGGAAAACCTGAAGCTTTTCCACAAGGCGCCCTGGCACTGGTCTTTCCAGCAGGAGAAAGACGGGGCCATCATCCAGTCGGGGCTTGCGGTGGCGGGTCTCATGGGAGCCCTGTGCTGCATTTCGCCGGGGAACTTTTCGTGGCACCACTACACGGTGCGGTACCTGCACCTTTCGCTCCTCATGGCGTTCCACCTGGTGCGCAAGGGCTGCATTTACCCGCAGATTTTCTGGGTCCAGCGGGACACCGCCCAGATGCGCTGGCTCCCCACCACCTTCATTCCCGAAATCAAGGCGCTGGTGGACCAGCTGGAACAGAAGGCTCCTGAGAAATTCGCCTTTACCGCCAGGGACGAAGAATACCTGGAAATTGACTCCCCTGCCCTCCACGTGCTTTCGCTGTTTATCGGGGCACTGCTCCGTTTTGCCCGGACCTACAAGCGGCCGGTCAAGTCCAACCACGGGAACCTGCTGAGCTTTTTCTTTGACGGGGTTTCCGGGAAACTGGGGGCCAGCGGGCATGCCATTCCCGAAAAAATCCGGCAGTGGTTCTCGGTGTTCGGGCATTTTGACCTGCGGAGCCAGATTCTTTTCAAGGCGTGGGAGTCCGGCGACGACGTGTCCCTGGAAGTCTTTGTAGATGGAGCGCGCCTTGCCACCCTTTTCCAGAAAAACGATTCCAGGCTCGTGCCCCTGCAGAAAATCCTCTACGGGGTAGCAGAATTTTTCAAGCCGCTAGAAGCCTACCTGGACAGCCGGGGCGAAACTCCCGTAGTCATGCAGGGGGCAAAGCTGCTCCAGTTTTTGCAGGACTGCCTCAAGAAACTCGAGATTATGGGAATCCGCACGGAGATTCCCGAAAAACTCTTGCACATCAACAAGCCCAAGGCCAAGATGCGGCTCCAGGGAAGCATGAGTTTCGGGATGTTCTCCGCTGGAGACCTGCTGGACTTTGACTGGCAGGTGGCCCTGGGCGACGAGCAGATTTCGCCACAGGAATTTCTGGAACTGGCCGCACAGGCAGACGGTCTGTTAAAATACAAGTCGGAATACATCGAGATTTCGGCCCAGGACATCGAAGAAATCAAGAAGCAGGTGGAAACCCCCAAGGAGCAGGCCCAAGCCACACAGTCCAAGCTGGTGCAGGCGGCCCTTACCGGCGATTGCGACGGTGTGCCCATCACCCTGACCGAAGATACCAAGGCCCAGATTGACGCCTGGCGGGGCGAGACGGAAATCCCGCTGCCCGAAGGCCTGAACGCCACGCTACGCCCCTACCAGAAGCGGGGCTACTCCTGGATGTACAAGAACCTGGAAATCGGTTTCGGATGTATTCTGGCCGACGACATGGGCCTCGGAAAGACCCTCCAGGTTATCGCCTACCTGCTGAAAATCAAGGAAGAAGGAAAACTCCAGGAGCACAAGGCCCTGGTGGTGATGCCCGCGGGACTGCTGTGCAACTGGCAGGTAGAAATCAAGAGGTTCGCCCCCGCCCTCACCTTCACCGCCTACCACGGCGGAAACCGGGACCTGCAAAAGTTCAACTCCGACATTTTGCTCACCACCTACGCCACCTTCCGCAAGGATTTTGAGATTTTGAAAGCGACCACCTGGCATGCGGTAGTCATCGACGAGGCCCAGAACATCAAGAACGCGGACAGCGACCAGAGCAAGCTTTTACGCAGCCTGCAGGCCCCCGTAAAAATCGCCATGAGCGGCACTCCCGTGGAAAACCGCCTCATGGAATTCTGGACCATCATGGACTTTGCGAACCGGGGCTTTTTCCCAAGCGCCCAGGAATTCCGGGAAAAGTACGAGACGCCCATCCAGAAGAACGGCGACAAGGTGGCGGCAGAAACCTTCAAGAAGATTACCGCACCCTTCATGCTCCGCCGACTCAAGACGGACAAGAACATCATCAGCGACCTGCCCGACAAGATTATCCAGAACGAATACGCCGAACTGACGGCCACCCAGGCGGCCCTTTACAAGCAGACCCTAGACAAGTTCATGGCCATGCTGGAAGAGGAAAAGCAGCTGGCCGAAATTTCGCAGGATTCCCACGGGCTATTCAAGCGCAAGGGACTCATCTTGCAGATGATTCTTGCACTCAAGCAGATCTGCAACCATCCCGCCACATTCTTGAAGGGGGCGGAAAGCGCCGCCAACGAAGGTGCGGCAGGTCCCATGGACTCTATCCCCTATCACGCGTTGCGTTCCAGGGTCCAAAGCGACAATGCCGCTACGCTCCAGAGTGACAATGCGGAAACACCGATGCTCACCTCCGGCAAGCTCCAGATGCTCCTGGACCTGCTTACCTCCATCCAGGAGCAGGGCGAAAAGACCCTCATCTTTACCCAGTTCGCCGAAATGGGATTTTTGCTGAAGGAATCCATCGAAAAGGAACTGGACATTTCCGTAGATTTCTATCACGGGGGCTGCAGCCAGACCCAGCGCAAGAACATGGTGGACTCTTTCCAGCAGGACCCCGAATCCAAGGTGCTCATTCTTTCTTTAAAGGCGGGCGGCACGGGCCTGAACCTCACCGCCGCCTCCCAGGTCATCCATTACGACCTGTGGTGGAACCCCGCCATCGAGGCCCAGGCCACCGACCGGGCCTTCCGTATTGGCCAGACCCGCAATGTGCAGGTCCACCGGTTCATCACCAAGGGAACCTTCGAAGAAAAAATTAACGCCCTCCTGGAAACCAAGAGGGCGATTGCCGAAATGACGGTGAGCGCAGGAGAGACCTGGCTTGCGGACCTGAGCGACAGCGAGCTTTCCGAGGTGTTCCGGCTAGACAGCGCAGAAAACCCGGCAGGCTAGGCCACGGGCTAAACTACTCCGCCGGTAAGATAATCTCGATGTGGCGGGTGCTCACATTCAAGAAGTGGGTGCGGAACAAATCCTTTTCGGTCTTGTCGCTGACCTTCACCTGGGTCACGGCGATAAAGTCCTTGTTCTCGCGGATATAGTCGGTAAGGCGTTCGTCACGGAGGGTGTCGATTTCGCCGGTGATGATAAAACTGTCTGTCCAGATTTTTACGAGCATACCCTAAATATAACGATTTTTTCAAATGAAAGCAAAAAAAAGTGTTTTTTTGTTGCTTTTTGAGGTTTCTAAAGGTATTTTTTCAAAAAATGCATCTAGATCCTAATCTCTAGATCCTAGCCCCTACAAGGAGACTATCATGGCTGCAAAAAAGAAACAAGCGATTTCGACGATTCCGGGCAAGATGATTTACCACAACATGGACTTTATCGACAGCGACAGTGGCCGCCCCATCAGGATTATCGCCGAATTCATGGCTCCCAACCAGATTTTCCAGCAGGAAGGCGTCCAGAACACCATCGTGTTCTTCGGTTCGGCTCGTACACTCCCCATGAGCGAAATCAAAAAGCGCATGAAGGGAAGCAAGGACAAAAAGGAAATCGCACGTCTCAAGAGGCTCGAGGTCGTAGCGGAATACTACGATGCCGCCCACGAACTGGGCGCAAAACTGGGCCGCTGGGCCAACAAGCAACACAAGGGCTTTGCCATCATGACAGGCGGCGGCCCGGGCATCATGGAAGCGGGCAACCGGGGCGCCAACGACGTGGGAACGTCCTCTATCGGCCTCAACATCAGGCTTCCGTTCGAACAGCACCCGAACCCCTATATCGACGACAAACTGAACCTGCAGTTCCGCTACTTCTTTATCCGTAAGTACTGGTTCATGAAGCTGGCCAGGGCCATGGTGGTGTTCCCGGGCGGTTTCGGTACCCTGGATGAAATGTTCGAAATTCTCACCCTCATCCAGACCAAGAAATACGGCGACCGCATGCCCGTGGTCATTTTCGGCAGCAAGTACTGGAACAAGGTTCTCAACTGGAACTACCTGGCCGAAACAGGAATGATCGACAAGGACGACATCAAACTGTTCCATTTTTGCGACACCGTAGAAGACGCCTACAACGTGATTACCAAGGCCCTGGAAAAGACATTGGAATAAGAAATTTCAGAATTCGGATTTCGGATTTCAGAATTATTTAAAATGCAACTCTGAATTCTGAACTCTGAATTCCGAATTAGCTATCTTTGGACGCATGCTCAGGAACATCCTTGCCGAGACCTTGGACAGAGTGTCAAGAAACCTGGCGCTCCGGCCCCACTACACCATGGAAGAATACCAGAGGTGGTTCGACCAGAACCCGGAATTCTTGCACAGTGGAGCCATGGAAAAAATCGAACTGGTGGAGCCCCTGACCTTGGAGGGCACCAACAACCTGTACCGTGCCAACTTCTGGATTCAGCATGGCAGCGACAACACCCATTATGGCGAACGTGAAATCGTCGTAAAAATCTGCAAGTTCTGGGCGGCACCGGGCAAGAACCGACTCCACCGCCTGAACATGCTGCTCAGCGCCTTCCAAGACGAAATCCGCATCAACAACCTGATTCGCGCCACCAACATCGAGGGCGTGGTCCAGAGTTTTGGCGGAGGCCTTGCCGGCAGGCACCCCTACCTCAAGATGGAATTCATCAAGGGTTGCTCCCTAGACAAGATGTTCAAGACAAAACTCACCGACGACGAGATCCTCCACCGCATCGCCCAGATAGCCTACCTGGCCAACACCATCAGCCAGCTGCACTACTACCAGGTCATCCACAAAGATTTAAAGCCCAAGAACCTGTTGTTGTGCCAGAATCCCCTGCACAAGAACAACCACAAGATTCTGATTTGCGATTTCGGCTACGCCCAGGCGAAACTGCGGGAAACCGTCAATGAATATGGCGGACAGCTGACGCCCTGCTACAGCGCTCCAGAACAGGCCATCATGGGAGAGAACCTCTCCCCCTCCGTAGACTATTTCAGCTTCGGTATCATCGTCCACGAATACCTCACCGGCGAAAAGCTGTTCCCCCGTGCCATGGACATCTTTACCGAAGACGGCTACCGCATTACCGACCGCTACCTGGAATACCTGAAGACGGGACGGGAAAACAAGTTCCAGGATCCAAGATTCCCGGAGCTTTCGGAATGGATCGACCGGCTCACCATTTTTGACAGTTTCGAGCGGATGCAAAGCTGCCCGAACCTCTTTGAAATCGCGCATAAATTAAGGGAGAAGGTCAACGCCCTGGGTTACCGGGACGTGAATACCGACTTCTTGTGGAACCAGCTCAGGGAATACAACAGGTAGTGTCATGGGAGACATATTGGACAGCGTCAAGGATTTTTTGAAGGGACTCAAAGTCCACCACTATATCGTTTTAGGACTGGTGATTGCTATCGGCATATTCAACGCCGTCACCGCCCTTTCACCACAAATCAAGCAGAAACAGCGGGAATCCAACATCGAGAAAACCTTTGACCACTGGTGGGAAACCGAAGGGGCAAAGCAATTTGAATCCGTAGGGCTCAAGGCCGACGCAAAGACCCGCAACGAGGAATTCGAGCAGTTCCGGGACCGCTACCAAAAGGAGAACGGCGCCCTAGTGGTAGAAGAGCGCGTCGAACAGATGAAAAAGGAATTCCGGGAATGGTGGGAAATCAAGGGCGGCAAGGAAGAGTTCATCAAGGAACACAACTATTATCCTAAAGAAAACGACTTTGTCCGTGAACAGAACAAATGGGTCAAGGCCTACACCGACAAGCACCTGCGCTACCGCCTGGCCTTTGTGCCCGCCGAAGAGGAATACGACAGACTTTTGACCAGCTGGATTCTTTTCCCGGGAGTGTTGAGTTTCCTTTTGTTCGCAGGCTTCTTCTGCTTCGCCTACTACAGGCTTTCGGACCGGTGGGGTGTAGCGGTTGCGTCCGGCATTGCAGCAGGACTTGTCCTCGTTGGCGGAATTTTCGTGTCTCTCTTTACGGCAACGTCCTTCTTTGACCACTACGCGGTGGAGCGGTACATGGGCGCAAGTGTTGCCCTGTGCTTTATGCTGGGGGCGGTAGCGTTCCCGCCTTCTAACGACAAGGTCTCGGCACTCACAAAAGGGATTGCCATCGCAGGTGTTGCCCTGGATGTTCTGGTGAACTTCGCGCTGAACGGAGGTATTTTCGGTGCCGTGGGCGTTGCAAGCCTCGTAACCTTCGGGCTCGGGGCCTTGGCCGGATGCAAGATTCCCCGCAGGCTCAAGACCCTCCAAGAGCACCAGGCCGACGCCCTGGCAGAACGTCTCAAGAAAAATGCGGTGGCAAACCCAATGGCCGCGCGGAAAGCTCGGAACAGGGCCCTCATAGACCAAGGACTGGACGAGGCCAACAAGGCCCACTACGAAGCCGCTCAGCGGACGCTGAGCCAGGCAATGAACGCCCTCTTGCAGGAACACCCTGTCGATGCCCCCGCCATCAAGAAACTTGCAGACCTGATGACTAGTCCCAGCGTGTTTATCGAAGTTCCCAGCGCCCAGTGGCTGGAATGGGGCGAAACGGCCAAATCCAAGACCAGCCTGGATTCTGCACTTGTCCTTCTGGAAAAAGGTCTTTCCCTGGAAACCAACGTGACCCTGGCGCGACGCGCCCTCTACAATATCGGAGAAATCCGGGTCAACAAAAACTGGGAATTGGAGCAGGGCATCGCCCGCCTAAACAAGGTTCTAGAATTGGGCGACGGCGATATCCTGGCTGTACAGGCCCGCAAGATGCTTGCCAAGGCAGAAAGCCAGATGCCCCCCAAAGAAGAAAGCGAAGCTCCCGAATCGGAACCGGAATCGTAAACGCGCACCCTTCCTTGTCATCCCCGCGCAGGCGGGGATCTCCCATATTTTGTATATTTCACAATATGAAAAGACTGGTCCACGATAGAAAGAAATGCCTGGAATGTGCAGGCTGCGTTGGCGTATGCCCCGCCATGGCCTTAGACATGTACAATCTGGACCTGCAAATCGACCACGAAAAATGCACCAAGTGCGGCACCTGCACCAGGGCATGCCCCGTAGGGGCGCTATCGCTTGAGGAGGTGGCCGATGCTTCGTGAAGAATATGACGTTGTGGTTATCGGCGCAGGCCCCGGCGGTTCCGTTGCCGCCCGAGAACTTGCAAAGCGTGGCCGCTCCGTGCTGCTTTTAGAGAAACGCGAAAAAATCGGCTACCCCGTGCGTTGCGGCGAGGCCAGCACAAACCTTTCTGACCTGAAAAGCTACGGCCCTATCGACGAAGACTGTATCGAGACCATCATCAACGGCATCTACATCTACGGCCCTGCAGGCGTGAACATCGAAGTTCCGAAGCCAGGCATGGGGCTCATGCTGAACCGCGAAAAATTCGACCCCCTGCTCGCCCACCTAGCCGAAAATGACGGCGTGGAACTGGTGACCCTTGCCCGAGCCGAATCCGTAAGTGACGTAATGGGCAAGGAACCCAACGGCTACCGCACAGTCCGCGTGGTAGAAGGTCTCGGGGATGCTGTGCGCACATCTGAAGTCCGGGCCAAGATGGTCATTTCGGCAGAAGGCGTAGAGGCCCGCATCGGACGGAGTCTCGGGCTCAAGTGCCTGCAGGCCCCCACCATGACCTGCACCGGCGTAGATATCCAGGTGCAAGGCCTGCTGACCAAACCCGACTACCTGACCTTCTGGCAGGGCCACGACTTTATCAACGACGGTTATATCTGGAGCTTCCCGAAACAGAAATCGAACGTCACCAACTTCGGTGCGGGATTCCTGTTCGGTGGCAAGCACGAGAAGAACATTCTGGAAACCACCCAGGAATGGCTGGACAAGCTGTTCCCAGGTTCCAAGGTGAACAAGGTGGTGGGCGGTCTCGTGCCGGTCTCCAGCACCCTCAAGAGTTACATCCTGGACCGTTTTGCCCTGGTGGGCGACGCCGCCCACCATACGAACCCCCTCACCGGAGGCGGCATCGCGGCGGCCATGCGGGCCGGACGGTATTGTGCCAATACCGTGCACCAGGGCCTGGAATGCGGAAACCTTTCAAAGGCCTTCCTCAAAAACTACGAGAACACCTGCTACCTCAAATTCGGAAGCACCCACAATTTTGAGTTCAAGTTCCGCAAGTTCCTGCTGAACATTGACCGCGACGAACAAATCGGACTCTACAAGGTACTGCAAGGTTTCGCCCTCAGCGGGTACAAGAAATCCGCCTTCCTGAAAACCCCTCTGCAATCAGCCAAATATCTCTGGAAATTCCTGAAGTTCAAGGGCTAGCGGGAATACCATACTGCTCCTTTTTGCTATATTTGCGCTCGTAAATAATGCATTCAAGGAGTTTTCCATGCTCAATAAAATCGCTTTGGCCTCGGCTATCGCCGCAAGCGCCGCATTTGCTACCTGGGATTACTACCCAGTTCTTGAAGCCGGCAAGGGTTCTGTCGCTGGCGGACTTTACTATGACTGGGACCACGACTGGTCTCAAGCAGGTCTCAAAATTGGAGCTCGCTACAGCCTGATCCAGAATTTGGAACTGTCCCTGCAAGGCTGGGGTTATCAGCTCTGGAGCGAAACGGATTGTGATGGCTGCGCCAACGGCGGCGACGGTCTCCGTGACCTGACTTTGGGAGTCCGTTATGGAATTGCCCCCATGATTACCATCTTTGGCGATGTTCATTTGCCTATCGGCGGCGATGAGGTAACCAGCGATGAAATCTTCATTTACGCTGGTGCCCAGTTCAGTATGCCCATCAACGAAGTTCCCGGCATGAAGTTCGGTACCGAAGCAGGCGTCCTCTGGGGTTTTGAACACGACAACTATGAACGCGGACTTGACATCCACATGGGTGGCGAATTGGCGTACACCGTTCCCGATGTGGGCGTAACCCCCTTCGTTGGGCTGCAAATCAAATACCGCTTGACTGAAAGCACCTGGGATGACCACGGAACGGAAAGAGGACACAATGACGACGGCAACAAGCAAATCAACATCTGGCTCGGTGCAGACTACTTTGTGATTCCGAACCAGCTTGACTTGGTCGCCAAACTCATTGTCCGCAGCGGAAAGGTTGACGACGGTGACGCGACCGGTCTCTATGGCGGCGTAGAATTCTTCTTCTAATCCTGATTTGTCATCCCCGGAGCCTGTGCTGAGCGCAGTCGAAGTATGACCGGGGATCTCCTTTACTTTGAAACACAAGTGCCTGCATTCAAAATGCAAGCACTTTTTTCTTACGATTCGTTACACTCGCTCCAGAATGACAATTACTTCACGTCGTATTCCGGAATCGGCAGGCTTTCGCCAGCCTTCATGGCCTTGTCAAGGGCGGCAGACTTTGCGGGGTCCAGCCACCAGTAAACAGGAATAGCGTCTTCGCGGTTGAAATGGTCGAAAACCTTTTCCGGAGTGCCGTAGCGGTTCCAGTAGAGAATGCGGTGGTGGTCGCATTGCCACATGAGCACGTAGGGCACGATTTCAGCCAGGCGGTTGTCGAGCGCCTTCAGGATTTCGTTGCGCTTGGCGAGGTCGAATTCCGTCTTCTGCAAGTTGATTAAGCTATCCACCACCTTGTCCTGCACGCCGGCCAAGTTGTTCGTGCCCTTCTGCAGTGCGGTTGTCGAATTCCAGCTAGCTTCCGGATCGCGCAAGCGGCCTGCACCCCAGTTCACCCAGTACAAATCAAAGTCGGCATCGTCCAAGCGCTTGCGTAAGGTACTCTGGCTCATCTGTTCGATGGTTGCGACAACGCCCACTTTCTTCAGGTCTTCCTGGAACAGCGTGAGGTGACGCAGGTCTTCTTGGCTAGTAATGAAGTTAATCGCGAACGGCTTGCCATCCTTTTCGAGCACGCCCTGAGCATTCACCTTGTAACCCGCTTCGGCAAAGAGGGCGCGGGCGCTGTCCGGATTGAACTTGTAGAGGGTCGCAGTCGGATTCTGGTTGCCTTCCCACAGGTCGGGGTAGTAACTATTGAGCAAGAAGTACTGATTGTACATGTATTTTTCGTTCATAGCTTCGCGATTCAAAAGCATGTTGAGGGCGCGGCGAACGCGGACATCTTGGAACTGCGGCTTACGCAAGTTGATGGCCATTCCCTGGAAACCAATCGGTTCCTTGTTGAAGATACGCTGCTTCACGGCCCAGCCTTTCTGAATGGCATCAAAATCTGTCTGTTTCATCCAGATGCTGCTGGTGTAAATCGCATAGGCGTTGATGTCCTGCTTCTTGAAAGCTTCCAGCGCTTTGGTCTGGTCGTTCATGAAGCGGTAGCGGATTTTTTCGAAGTTGTACTTGCCGCGGTTCCAGTTCTTCTTGAAGCCCCACCAATCGGCACGGCGGGCAAGTTCTACGTAGCGGTCTTCGCGGAAGGTCTTGATCTTGTACGGGCCGGACACCACCGGAAATTCATAGCGGATCTGGTTAAAGTCCTTGCCGGCCCAAGCATGTTTCGGAAACGCCATCATACCCGCAGCTTCCCAGAAGTTTCCCCAGTGACTCTCCTTAGCGGTCATCTTGATGGTTAAGCTATCCACGACCTCGGGGCGGTCAAAGCGGCTGAGCCCCACCTTGAAAATGGGCGTGAGGTTCTTTTCGTCCATAATGACATCGTAATAGAACTGCACATCTTCGGCGGTAATCGCCTTGCCGTCGCTCCACTTGGCGCGGGGGTCTACATGGAAGGTAAAAGTCTTGCCGTCTTCGGACACACTCCAGCTATCGGCAAGCACGCCCACTTCGCGGTCCTCAGTGCTATGCAGACTCACCAACGATTCGAACATCATGCCCATGAGTTCAGCCGAGAAACTGTTATAGTCTTCCCACATGTTGAACGACTTCGGCATGGAGGAGCCCCAGAGGGTAATGGTCCCGCAGGGACGAGCCTCCTTGGAGGCTATGGGGTCGAACTCGCCCGTGGCAGTGGTATCGACCGGCAACTCGGGGCAGTTTAAATCAACGTTCTTGCCCGCAGACTTCGTACCCGCAGAACCCTGCTCATTGCAGGCGGTTAGGGCGAGGGATACCACCATCAGGGACGTCGCGACAGCCAACACCGTAGGCCGTAATTGCATTTTATCTCTTTTCATAATCAAATCCTCAGGTCTGGATGGACGGCTTCGCCGTCCGAGGCTTCGGCTCGGAAATATAATCAAACCAGTTTGATTCTACTTCACTCGCCTCGCACTCTTTCCTTCACTTCGTGCTTCGCACTCCGTTCAGGATGACGAGACTCTAACCGTCATTCTCTTTCAAGAGCATCTCCAGCGTCACGCGGGAGGCTTCCTGCTCGGCCTTCTTCTTGTTACCACCCTGGCCGCGACCGTAAACCTTGCCGTTCACATGGACTTCGGTAGTGAACAGTTTCTGGTGTTCGGGTCCGGATTCTTCTACCAGCACGTATTCCGGCACCGTATGGAGCTTTCCTTGCAGGTATTCCAGCAGAGCACTCTTGTGGTTCACGAAATCTTCGGCCACGATAATTTCCTTGGCCCGAGGGAAATGGAACTTGTTCAGAATGGCCCGGACCTCTTCCAGCCCGCCGTCCAGATACACCGCCCCCAGCACCGCCTCGTAGGCGTCGGCCAGAATGCTTTCCTTGCCCCGACCGCCCATCTTGGCTTCGGCCTTGCCCATCTTGATATACTCGCTCAGGCTCCATTCCTTGGAGGACTGGGCACAGGCATGGCCAGAGACAATAGCGCTTTTCCGCTTGGAAAGCTCCCCTTCCGGGTCGTCGGGGTACATCTTGTAAAGGAACTCGGTGGTAAGCATGTTCAGCACGGAATCGCCCAAAAATTCCAGGCGTTCGTTGTTGCTCTCATAGGGCATGTCCGTGCCCGACAAGAAGGACCGGTGGACCAGGGCGTGGGCCAAAAGTTCCGGGTCCTTGAACCTGTACCCGAGCTTCGCCTCAAGCCCGCCACCGGACTTCTGGCGAAACCAGAGTTTGAAAATCTTGTGTAAAAGGTTGGTCTGTTCCATAGGCTTTGATAATTCGGAATTCAGAGTTCGAAATTCGGAGTTGAGTTTAAGAGATTAATTCCTAATTCAGAATTCCGAAATCCGAACTAAAAAAGGGCAGCCTCATCCGGGCCACCCTGTCCAGTTTCTTTATCGAAGCAGGCCTAAATTAAGCCTTCTTGGCTTCGATGAAGGCAACCACGTCGGCGACCTTCTGGAACTTCTCGGCGTCGGAGTCGAGAATTTCGACTTCGAATTCGTCTTCGAGAGCCATCACCAGTTCGACGCGGTCGAGAGAGTCGGCACCGAGGTCGTTGCTGAACTCGGATTCCATCTTCACGTCCTCGGCCTTCACTTCCAGCTTGGAAACGATAACGTCGGTGATCTTCTTAAAAATTTCTTCTTGTGTCATTGTTTACTCCATTTGGATTTGTTTAGTTAAAATTTAGAAATTATTGGCTAGGCGTTCAAGCCCCCGTCCACGCCAATTATTTGGCCTGTGATGTATTTCGCATCGTCAGATGCCAAAAAAGCCACCAATTTCGCCACATCTTCGGGCTGGCCCAGGCGTCCCAGAGGGATCTGGGCGGCATATTTTTCCCTGACTTCGGGGCTCAGCTTGGCCGTCATGTCCGTATCGATAAATCCGGGTGCCACGGCGTTCACCGTAATGCCCCTGGAGGACAGTTCCATAGCGTTGGTCCGGGTAAGGCCGATCACCCCCGCCTTGGCGGCGGCATAGTTGGACTGACCAGCCTGGCCACGCAGGGCGTTGATGCTGGAAACGTTCACGATATGGCCCGAGCGGTTGCCCATCATGGTACGGGCCACGGCGCGGGTGCAAAGGAACACGGAACGGAGGTTCGTGGCAATCACGGCGTCAAAATCCTCGTCCTTCATGCGCATGAGCAGGCCGTCGCGGGTGATTCCCGCATTGTTGACCAGAATGTCCACCGTACCCATGTCGGCGATAATCTGCTTGAACACGGACTGCACCGTTTCGGAGTCGGCCACGTTGCAGGCGTAGCTCTTGACCTGCACCCCAAGTTCGGAAGAAAGTTTGGCGGCCAGGTCCTCCTTGACGGAGGTAGAGAGAATCGCCACGTCGGCCCCTTCCCGGGCCAGTTCGGTGGCAATAGCAAGGCCGATACCACGGGAAGCTCCCGTCACAATCGCTTTTTTACCTGTAAGTTTTCCCATAGTAGTCCTTAGGTTAATGGTTTAAAATAAATTCAGAATTCAGAGTTCAGAGTTCATTAGTTAGGCGGCGTAGCCGCGATTATGCCCATTCCGAATTCATAAATCCGAATTAGCCAAGAGCCTGGAACGCCTCGACGGTCTCTACCGGCGTGACCTTCACGTCGCGGCTGATCTTTCTCATGAGGCCCATCAGCACCTTGCCGGAGCCCACTTCCACGCCCTGGGTCACTCCCAGAGACATAGCCTTGTTCATGCAGTCGTTCCAGCGGACGGGGCTTACCAGCTGGCGCACCAGCAGGTCGGCGATTTCTGCGCCCTTGGTAACGGGTTCTGCCACCACGTTGGCTATCACCGGCTTTTCCACGTCCTTGAAGGTAGTCTTTGCAATAGCCTCGGCAAGGCCCGCCTGGGCAAACTGCATCAGCGGGCTATGGAAAGCGCCCGAAACGGCCAGCGGAATGGCCTTGATGCCTGCGGCTGCGCAGTTTTCCACCAGCTTGTTCACGCCAGCAACAGCGCCGGACACCACAATCTGGCCCGGACAGTTGATATTGGCGGGAACCACCACGCCCGCGTCCTTCACGACTTCGCAGAGTTCCAGAATCTTGGCTTCGTCCTGGCCCATGATGGCAGCCATGGCACCGGGGTTCTTGCTGCCCGCGCTAGCCATCAGTTCACCGCGAGTCCGCACCAGGCGCAGCCCCTCTTCGAAACTGAAACCTCCGGCGGCATAAATGGCGGAATATTCACCCAAGGAATGCCCGGCCACATAGTCAAAGGCAAAGCCTTCGGACTTCAAGAGTTCCATCACCATGGCAGACACCGTAAACAGTGCCGGCTGGGTATTGTCGGTGCTCTTCAGAACATCTTCGGGGCCTTCCGCCATAAGCTTCGACAGCGAGAAGCCGAGAATCTCGTCGGCCTGCATCATCAGTTTCTTGGCAGGCTCGAAAGTGGATGCGAGAGTCTGGCCCATGCCCACATACTGGGCGCCCTGACCAGGGAAAAGCAAAATCGTCTTGGACATTATCACCTCTGCGGAAAACCGCTTTTTGTTACTATCCAAATTTAAAAAAGAACAGGGGCGTTCCTAGGGAGAACGCGTAAAAACCGCGAAATCCCCGCAAATAAAAGCATATTGGAATGTTTTTGTAAGGTCAAGACGTAAATACTAGTCTTTTACGCAATAGACTCCCAGCGCGAAATTCTTGTCTTGAGCTACACATGGACTCTGAGGTTGACAACACATAACCGCCTTTGTGTTGTCATCATTTTCTTCAAGGCTACTCCAAATACATTCTGGATACGATATATTGCCATAAGAATCCTCCTCAAAAACCAATTCTATTAATTCATTGTTATATACACCGGCAGCATCTCTGAAGCCCTGCAAGGCAGCAAAACCCAACCTGCGCAGCGGATGTGAATCGACCTCCGGAAGGGCATAAAGATCCCCCACAATCTGAATTTGCGTCATGTCCGCAATAGCGCGTAGAGCATCTATTTCATCCTTATTCGGCAAATGCCAGCCTTCGGGACACGCCTTCATGGCGGCGTTCCAATTGTACAACCTGCCATATTGAGCGCAATTACTTTCCAAATCGTTATAGCACCAACTGCCTTCCATCTCGTAGTTCATGTTTTCCGCCATCCAGACTTGTGTGCCTCCAGTTGGGACACTAAAGGTCCAATTGCCCCCCTTTGACGCAGCGTCAGACAAGATCTGTGTACCTACAGTTGTGGTCCTATATGTCTTGCTGTCGCGAGGGTCGGTTGTTGTCCCCAAGTTTTTTTCAACATCAAAAACCCAATATCCGCTTTTATCGCATTTATAGTGGGATTTTTGTCCAGCAGGCACATAGTCTTCCCCCATTGTATAACTGACACAGCCTTTATTCAAAATGGTTTCAATATACGTTAATGTTCTAAACGTGTCTGCGTCGCACACAAAGTTGTATTTAATTTTATCCATCTCTTCGCCACCCCATCGAACCCACTCTTTACCTTCTATAATCGCACCATCCTGGGAGCATTTCGCTCCCGGAATAGTCCAATTCAAAAAATCCGATCTTGTTGCGGCCATCCACATTCCAGATTTGCAAATGACAAAGGATCCACCAATGGTATAGGCATAACTAGCGAGTTCCCCATCGTTCTTGGAACTACAATCGCCTAATTCGTCTCGATACTTGGCGTGACGGAGATACTTTTCGAAATCTGGTACTGTTCCTAGGCCCCAATTTCCTATGTTGCCACGAATAAAGTCCAGATTACTAGAGACATAATACGTTATTAGATGTTGCGTTATTTCATCGTCCAAAGTGCCATCCTTTTCAAGGTCCGATGCAAATTTGAACATAAGTTCAGTTAAGGTTAAATCGTGTCCGTATTCACTATTTTCCGAGAAAGAAAGAAATAATATGCTGATTGCAAGCAATGCCGCATTACCGTCGCCATCACTGAAAATGTTTAAATCCTCAGAATTCACGAAGTCGCCCGTGAAGCCAAAAGCATTGAATATTTCGGTCTCAGCTTGTTTCTTGGCCGACTGTATGTCCATTCCTGTTCCCATTAGGTACAGGACACGCTCGTATTCCAGGTGCGTCAGCAGGTTTATGTTCACGGTATTGCGGTCACTCAAGTCAGCAATGGCGTTAAGCGTGATGGGGACCTCAGAAGCTTCGCCAGTAAGTTCATTCCGATAGTTTCCACTAGCTTCCAATATGGCATATTGGCTTTCCAAGGATACATTCGTGAAAGAAAACACGCCGTCATCGCCGACAATCTTGCCAGTAAAACTTTTACCGGTTTGCGAAAACGTCTTGCCGTCCAGTTCGTAGAGTTTTACTGTTGAGCCAGCGACAAGCGGTCCTTTCTGGGATACGCCCGAAATGTTCTTGTTGCTGATGCTGGTAATTCCAGAACCACTTGTGGAACTGTCGTCACCGCAAGCGGCGAGAAGAAGAGTGAACGAAATTGCCACGCCAGTCGCAAGCAAACTCGCAAAGATATGTCCAATAACATCTTTTGAAGCATTCTTCATAAGATTTTCCTCAAACTATGGGTATAAAAATACTCTAAAACAGGGGTTTTTGTACAAAAAAACTTTGGGGCAACTGAATCCATCGTCTAAGCGCTATTCCAAGTTGGAATAAAGCGGTGCTAAAAAGATAGGAGATTCCCGCCTTCGCGGGAATGACAAAAGCGGGACAGAGATTGCCACGTGTTCTGCGCCTCGCAATGACAAAGTCAACGTGGCGTTATGATAGGGGCCCCACAAAAAAAGAACGGAGTTTTTCAACTCCGTCCTTAAAAGCCTGTTACAGACAAATTAGCAGGCACTTTGGTTTGCCAGCATTCTTTAGCAGATGCCGCTTACTTGGCCTCGGCAGGTTCGTCCTTGATGGCGGCCAGGCGTTCGTTCACGTTCTTGGACACGCCCTTCTCGGCATACTTGGCGGCCACTTCCACAGCCTTCTCGATAGCGAGGGCGTCGGAGCGTCCGTGGGCGATAATGCCCGTGCCGTTCAGACCCAGGAGCAAAGCGCCACCGGTCATGCGGTAATCCCACATTTCGGCAAAGCGACGACCCGCTTCGGTATCGATAGTCCCGAACATCTTCTGGTGCAGTTCGAAGAAACCTTCCAGCATCTTCAGAACCACGTTGCCCGTAAAGCCAGAAGTTACCACCACGTCGGCAGCACCCATAATAAGGGTCTCTCCTTCGATGTTACCGATGAAGTTCACCGGGGCGGACTTCAACAGCAGGTGTGCTTCCTGCAGCACTGCCGGACCCTTGTGTTCCTCTTCGCCCATGTTCAAGAGGCCCACCTTCGGGTTCTGGTAACCGAAGTAGGTCTCGGCGAAGGCGGAACCGGCGATGGCGAAATCCACCAGGGTAGAGGCGCGTTCATCTACGTTGGCACCGGCATCCACCAGGATGATGGGACGGTCGGCAGTAGGAATCACGCAACCGATAGGCGGACGGCTGAACTTTTCGCTGGACTTGCCCAGAAGCATGAGGCAGCTGGCCATCATGGCACCGGAGTTACCGGCACTCACGGAGGCGTCCACCATGCCCTTCTTCTGCAAGGCGACACAAGTCACCAGACCGGAGTGAGGCTTCTTCTTGAGGACCTGGACCGGATGTTCGTCCATGGCCACCGGATCGGGGGCATCGACGACAGAAATTCCCTGACCCGCATAGCCGAGCTTTGCCAGTTTCTCCTTGACCACGGCCTCGGGGCCGCAGAGGACAACGTGGACATTGGGGTTCTTGTTCACCGCATTGACGGCGCCTTCAACAACCACATCGGGGGCGAAATCGCCACCCAGAGCATCCAGAGCTACACGAATCATGGAAACCTCCCGTTTTCGTTTAATTTAGAACAATTAGGCTTCGGCACCCTTCATGTCGACAACTTCTACACCATTGTAGAAACCGCAGACCGGGCACACGCGGTGCGGGCGCTTCACAGAACCGCAGTGGTCGCAAGTAGCCATGGCGGGCGCTTCCATCTTCCAGTGGGTGCGGCGCTTGTCACGACGGGCGGTAGAGGTCTTTCTTTTAGGTACGGCCATTTTTAACTCCTATTTTCCATTTTGCTCTTGAGAGCTTTCAGTTTGTCCCAACGAGGGTCCATGGGCTTTTCGGCACCGTCAGGACCTTCGTCGGCTTGATTGTTTGGTTCAAAGATAAAATTTTCTTCGGGATTTTTCACGGGAGCCTGGGGTTCCTGCAGGATTACAAGCTCCCGAACGCACTCGGACACCTCCACGAACTCCTGATTCTGGGGAATCCGGTAGGCATATACATCGGCGTCTTCGTCATCAAGTTCCTGTTTTGCCACCTGGCAGCGGGTCACCTCCAGCACCATCTCGGTAGAGAAAGGCCTGTCGAAGGGTTCTAGAGTACGGGAGCAAACCAGGTTTTGCACGCCGGAAAGTTTGCCCGTCAAAAGGAAACGGTCTCCGCTTTCGGGGCTTATGAGCAGTTTCGCCTCGAGATTGCCCACCAGGTGCAATTCGTCGAACAGTTCCGGAGCATCATCACGGGACCAGAACGTGGAGCGGTCTTCGGGTTCGGCAAGGGTCTTTACAAGTTCAATTTTCAAAGCGGGCAAAATTTAGCAAAAGGGGGGCGTAAGGTCAAGGGTGAGCCGCAGGCCCGAGCTCGACCGCTACCTTCTTGTGGTGCGCCTTCAGGGCATCGAGGAACGCCGGACACTTGGATTCGTCCACAAGGGCTTCAGACACCTTGACAACCTTCCTCACATCGGAAACATAGACCACAGGGCCAAGGGCCTCGGGCGCAATCCTTGCCGCCACAAGACCGTCGGACACAGAGCCACCACCGAGAAGCAGGGGGATTCCAATTTCTTGTTTCTTGAATTCCCGGACCACCCGCATCATCTCCAGGAGCCCCGAAGTAAACTGCGCCGACAGGTAGACAATGTCCGGCTGTTCGCAAACCAGGGTTTCCAGAATTTTTTCACAGGTGCACCCCTGCTGCAGGTCCACCACCGGAAACCCGTAGTTCAAAAGCAGTTCATCCAAAATATCCCTGTCAATATCGTGGACAAGGGAATCCATAGAAGCCAGAACGAATTTCGAAGCAAAGGGCGGGCTCAAATGGGCTTCGTCCCCAAGGGATTCCCGCTTGGCAGCCAAATTCCGCTTCAACTCGGCAAAACGTTTTTCCAGCCGGGGCATAAAAATCTTCGCTCCGGCAGAACCCGTCTTTTTCCTGGCCGATGATTCCGCATATTCCAGCAGGGCATTCGTAGCCTCCGGACTGCGATTGAACAGCAGGTCCTCTATCAGGTGGCGAAGTTCCAGCGGTATTTCCTCGTAGGCAGGCAAGGTTCCGTCTTCGATGATTCCAAAATCCAGGCCCGCCATGGATGCATGGTTCAGGAACACTGAATTCATGCAGTCCCGCAAGTAGGAATCTTCCTTGAAAGCGTACCCCAGCAAGGAAAGGTCACCCACCACATGGGCATGGGGCAGATTTTCCTTCACGAATCGGCAGGCCTCAAAGAACTCCCTGGCCGAATCCGTATATTCATCCCGACCTGTACCCACCGGCAAAACCACCGGATCGAACAAGATATCCTCAGATGCAAAATCTAGGCGACCCACCAGCAGGCGATACATGCGTTCCATCAGTTCTGTGCGACGCTCATACGTCAGGGCCGGCCCCTGTTCATCTTCTGCCCTGCAGACCACCGCAAAGCCATGCCGACGAATCTCTTCGGCCTCTAAGAAGAATATGTCCTCCCCCTTCTTGAGGCTGATGGACTTTACAATTCCCTTGCCCTGCACGTTTTCCATGCCCGAAAGCAAGGTATCCCACCGGATGGATTCGATCATAACCGGACATTTGGCTATGGAAGGTTCTTCCAGCATGTCCTTCAAGAATCGGGGCATCTCGGTTTTCGGGTCTGCAAGCCCGCCGTCCAAATCTACACGTACGATAGCACCAGCCTTCCCTGACGGTACAATGGAAACAAGTTTGTGTCCAGGGGTCAATTCCAAAGGTTCTAACCCGCTCAACAGCATGTTGTAGTCACGGGCAGGCACCTTGCGAGGGTCCCTTGCCGCATACACACGGGCAAAAGTCCGGATCGCTTCGGGCGTAGTCTCGCTACAGCCCCCCACGATATTCACCGAGACCTCATCCGGGATTATCTTGTCGGCACATACGCTCAAGCGCACGCGGGCACTATCCACATCCCGCATAAGGGAGCGTATGTCAGCGGCTTCTAGGCCACAGTTGAACCCAATACTGAAAATCGGAAAACTGGAAACGCTATGCCAAAAGGCCTTGGCCGAAAGCCCTGCCGCCATGCGGCCGCCTGAGCCAACAAAACTTCCCGAAACCATAATGGGGAAAAGTTCGCCCCGCTTTTCGCATTCCTTGCAGATGGCATAGAGAGCGGCCTTGCAGTTTCGCATATCTGAAACCGATTTCACCAAAAGCACATCGGCGCCGCCGTCCAAAAGTCCACGCACCTGCTCGCCGTAGGCCATCGAGAGTTCACTAAAATCTGTCACAGAAGAAATAGACGCGATAGCCCCAACCACGAACTTGGGCGTTACCATCTTTCCCTGGACCCTGCGCCAGGCGTTAAATTCCTTAACGGCTTCGCAAGCCGCCTGGGCGCCCGCCTTGGCTATGTCGTAGGCCATGTGCTCTAGACGGTACTTGGTCTGGCCAAAACTGGAAGCACAAGCGGTATTCGCCTCTATCAGGTCCGCACCCGCTTCCAAAAATGCCAGGTGAATCCCTTTCACCTTGTCCGGCGCGGTAAGGCACAGCACGTCGTTGTCGCCTTTCAGTTCCACGAAGTGGTCCGCAAACATCTTCCCGCGGAAATCGGCTTCGGACAGATCCAGCCGCTGGAGCACGACATTGAAACCGCCATCCAGAACCAACACCTGGTGGTTACAGCAAGAAATCAGCTCCTGGTAGGATTTGGAAAGATTCATGGCCATAGTCTTACCACCGCTGGTTCTTGCCCTTCACTTCGCCGGGCAGCAACTGCCCGGGGCTCGACCGCTGGCCGTCTCGCCCCGTAAAGTTCGGATTGAACTGCTTTATCTGAGCCTGCTTTGCCTCAGCCTGCACCTCTTGCAAATGCTTTTCCCAGTCCTGCACGGCATCGTCCAGCTCGCCGCGTGCCTGGAGCATCAGGTCCCGCAGTTGCAAAAGTTCCAGCATCTGGTCACGCTTCATCATCCACAACTCTTCTTCTTCGGGCAGGCGTTCAATATTGAAAAGCAGGTTCAAATATTTCTTTTCGGCTTCGGCATAGGCCTTGTAGGTCTGCTCATAGACCAGGTAGCGGTCATCTACCATGGTCTGCTGGGGCGAAGGATGGTTTGCGCATCCCGAAAGCAGGGACAGCATCAATAGCGGAAGCAACGCAAAGAACAGCATCGCGAAATCCTTCGCGACACCCGCATCTTTCAAACCGTCACGCTTCACAGAAAACATTACTCAGCACTCCCCTCTTCAGGCCTTTTCAGGTTAAACAACCTTTCATTGGTGATATGGCTTTCAAACACCACCGTATCCTTGGTGACAGGGTGCACCATGGTGTGCTTACCCACCTTCACTTCACGTTCCTGGCAAGGGATTCCCGTCTCGGGCTCCATCATCACCTCAAAAGCGGTATTGTATTCCGCCTTGAGTCCGGAGTTGTAAGCCTTGTACTTTTCGGGGATGATATTGCTGTTTACGTGCTGCTCCCAGATGTAGTAGGGGAAGCTCTCCGTTTCCGTCAAGTATACCACGTAATCCAGACAACGACGGTGGTCCCGGTTCTCGAAACCCTTCACCACCACAGAATCAATCTTGATAAGCGCAAAGTTCAAGCGGCCCTGGTCCTGAAGTAACTTGGTAATGTTTCCCTTGGAAGGTATCTCGCCCTTGAGCAGGTGGGTCATTTCCCAGCGGTGCTTTTCCAGGCGTTTCAGGTGGGGCTTGTATTCTGGATTCAAGAGTTGCTTGCGCCAGCGCTCCGGCATAGGGATGCGGGTCAACAGACTGTCGTAACCGTCATCGATTCCTTCCAGGGAAATCACCGCACGATCCACGGCGGTAAGGTCCACTTCCTTGATGCGGAAGGCAAGCTCCGTAGGCATGAAGTTCTTCAGGTAGCCACGGGACTTGTCCATCACGTACTTGCGTTTTACCTTCAGGGTGTCACCACTGGAGGAATAATTCAAGTCGTCGTAGGAGGCGGTGATAGTCCCCATCTGCTCCGTACCTTCCATGTCCACTGTTGCATAATAGCTTTCGGCGTACAGTTCCAAATCCACAGGAGCAGGCAGTTTATAGCCCACCGTCACCGTAGATTCGTTACAACCCGACAAAAGCACAAGGCCGAAAGCCGCAAGGGCCACGCCACAAATATCAAGACATCTACTCAATCGCATTCCTAGTAAACCTGTCGCGAAAATCGGTTACTTGTTCTTTGTAATGTTCAGTTCCTTTGAGGCAAGGACTCGGCCCTCGGTGCTGAATTCCACCACCACAGAACCCGGATTCTTCTGATGTGCCAGCTCACGTGCTGTCATAAGGCCTCCATGCTTGGACTTTCCCTGCAGGGTGTAGGCGCCCAGCTTTTCGGTCACGACCACATCACGATTCCAAATCTTCTTGCCCTTGGCGGCCAAGGTTCCCTCATAGAAAGCGATAGTCATTTTGGTAAAGTCGAAATTCTTGCCGTAGCGGAACTGCACAATCAAGGGGTCGTTCAACGCAAATTCGCTAGCGGTATCAGCCACCACCTGGGTGCCCGGGTTCCATTCCCTGCCGCAAACAACAGAAGGCTCTTCCATGGAACAAGCCGAAAACAGAAGGCCCAAAGCCAGCAACAACAAAAACAATGATTTTTTCATAATCACCTCTTCTTAACCTTCACAATCTAGCAAATTACAGCATCCGCTGCCCAACGCCTAGCACCTAATATCCGCAGACAAGCGTCCCTTTCTAGCGGGCCAGCACGAACATCATTTCCAGATGGGGTGTCTGGGGGTAAAAGGCAAAACCTTCCGCCCGCTTCAGGGCAAACCCCGCCGCGCTAAACTTCGCAAAATCCCTGGCCAGGGTCACCGGGTCGCAGGACACGTAAATCAGCCGGTTCACGGAACTCTTCACGATGGCGGAGAGCGCTTCTGGCGGAAGTCCCGTCCTGGGCGGGTCCACAATCAGGGTGGCAGGCTTGTCCACCACGTTCTTGGCGAGCCATTCTTCTGCCGGCGCGGAGACGTTTTCCGTTTCCGCAGCGCCCTTGTTTCCAGATAAATTAACCTTTGCGTACTTAAGACACAGGGGTTCCCGTTCCACCGTAGTAATCCGCTTGAACCTGTCTTGTAGCATAGCGGCAAAGAACCCGACCCCACTGAAAAGGTCTATAAGCCATTCATCTGATGCCGCTCCCGAAGCGATTCCCTCGTCCACCGCCTCCCGCACGGACTCCACCAGACGGGGCAACAGCGAAAGATTGCTCTGGAAAAACACGGACGCATCGCTTACTATTCCCTTGTCGCACATCTTGACGGTGCTGACGGAACATTCCTGCCTGCGGGATTCGGGCATGCCTCGATAATAGTAGGCCACACGTCCCGCGCCATCGTCGAACAGGTTCAATTCCAAGTCTTTAGGGATACGTTTTAGGCCCTTGAAAATCTCCGATGCCTTGGCATTTTTCAAAAAATCACTCAGCCCGGAAGTGAGCACCGGGCAGTTCTCTATGGCCACCACCCCGTTGCTTTCCTGTTTGCGGAATCCGAAACGGCATCGGCCGTCACGCTCCCCTAAGTAAACCACCCGAGCCCGGTTCCTGTAACCCCAGGGTTCGGCCTGATAAATCTTGAAATCTGCCGAGAGTTCCTGATGGGCAATCCGCTGGAAGTTTTCCCGCTCAACACGTTCCAGGTATGGAACCTGTTTCGCGGAATCTAGATGCTGCAAACTACAACCGCCGCACTTCCCGTAAAGAGGACAGCGGGGCTGCACGCGGTCGGCGCTCTTTTCCAGCACTTCCACCACACGACCCCGTGCAAAGTCCTTCTTGCTAGTGGTCAGTTCCACCCGACAGCGTTCACCAGGGAGGCCTCCCCACACAAAACACACACGACCGTCGTTCAAGCGGGCAAGCCCCTCGCCCCCTTGCACCAATTTTTCTATGGAAAGCTCACAAACCATGAGGAAAATATAGCGATTTACCAGCATTCCAAGCGGCAAACAAACACCGCTCTCTTTTGTATATTATCAAAAGCTTTCAGTAGGAGGCAACATGCGATACAATTCTGTCCTTTTCCAAAGAAAAAAAAATCCTCTCACGCTCCTTACCTTGTCTTTATGTGCCACTACTGTACTATTTTGCGCCTGCAGCGACGACAGTTCCTCTAGTGCAAATGACGAGCCGGCAATATCTACGGAGACTAGTTCCTTGGAAGTGGACGAAGGACACAACGTTCTCACCTGGACTACCGAAAAATCCAAAGAGCTGTGCGTCCATGAAAAGGGCTCCTTTACATGGAAAACGGTGGACCAGGGAACCTCTAAAGAATCTGCCCGATACGAATTCCGGGGCGACACCCTGGTACTTTACCCCATAGCTTTCAAAACAGGCGAACAGGAACGGTTTGGCCGCATGTACCTAGGCGGTACGGCGGGCAAGATATACGGCACTTGGAGGGCCCTTTTCTGCGACTTCGACCCGGTAGAAAAAAACACCTTCTGCGCAACTGGCGACGTCTTTACCACAAAAACCATTACCCTTTCCAAGGGAGAAATGATCACCGAAACTCAATATGACTTTGAAAGGTACAGCGCCCAGAAAAGCGGGAACCTGGTACTTTCTGAATTGACGGCAGACATTCTCCGGGCTTTGAAAGGAACATTCGAGCTCTACATTCCAGGAGCATTCGTCGATGACTCCGCAAGAGTCCTGAGCCTTATTCAGGAATACAAGATTACCACCGTTTCGCAAACCAAGACATCCATCAACTTCAAGATGGATGGCAAGGAATACGCCCTCAAGTACAACGAGGCCGAAGAGACCTTGGCCAAGGATGGCAGCGAAAAGGTGAACCGCACCGTAAAGCTGGAACTATCTTCGGGAAAAACCACCTGCAACCTGGACTTTGAACGGACCTTCATGGAAAAGTCCCTATGCAAAAGCGAAAACAAAGACTACCTTGACATAAACAAAGAAATTATTGACGGACAGGGAAACACCCTGGAATACGCCGTTGCCTACCTGGCCAACAACCAGGAGGAATTCGAGAAGTGCGTCAAGTCCGTTAGCCCGGCTTCAAGCAGCAATGGACAAGGCTACGACGGCGAACTCAACTAGCAGCCTTAACGTCTAATGGTCGGGACGGCCGCAAGGAGCGTCTTGGTGTATTCGTGTTGAGGCGCGGTCAGAACTGTCTTTGCCTCGCCCCGCTCTACAATTTTTCCAAAGTACATGACCAGCACCAAATCGCTCAGGGCACGCACCACCTGCATGTCGTGACTGATAAACACGATGGACAGGTCCAGCTCTTTTCGCAGGTCGTCCAACAGATGCAGAATCTGGGCCTGAACCGAAACGTCCAGGGCGCTGGTCACCTCGTCGCAAAGCAAAATCTTCGGCCGGACCATCAGGCTCCGGGCAATGCAGAGGCGTTGCCGCTGCCCCCCCGAAAATTCGTGGGGGAACTTTTGGAGCGATTTCGCAGGTAAGGAGACCCGCTCCAAAAGTTCCTTTGCCCGTGCCTCCGCCTCAACCTGCTTTACACCACGGGCAAGCAGCGGCACTGTCAAAATCTCCGACACCGTCTGACGCGGATTCAAACTGCTGTAAGGGTCCTGAAAAATCATCTGCACCAAGTCTGAAACACGCCTACCCGAAGGTTCCAGCCTCCCTTTCGCCACATTTTCTCCAAACAGCCTGAACCGCCCCTCCGCCACAGGGGCAAGGCCCACCAAAGACTTAACTAGGGTGGTCTTACCGCAGCCGGATTCCCCCACAATGGAAAGAATCTTCCCCTGAGGCAGGTCAAAAGAAACCCCGTCCACCGCCGTAAAGTAATCCTGGACCTTCCCCAGGACTCCCCCACGACGCGGAAACCGTACCGTCAGGTCCTGAACTTCCAATACGGGTATTTCCACATTTTCGGACAAACGAAATTACCCCTGTTCCTTGCCCGACTCCTCTTCTAGGCTGTTCAGGGCTTCTTGGACATTCTGTTCCGTTTTCAAGAGAATCTGCCTGCACTTGCGCAACAGCTCTGTTGCCTCCTTGACCTGGTCCGAAAGCTCGTCGATTCCCATTTCCGAGTTGTCGATACGCGTAAGGATGCTTTCCAGACGGTCCATGGAGTTCTTGTATTCCAAATTTTCGGTACTCATATTCAAGAATATAGTTACATTTAACGGACATGGATTTTAACATGTGGCATAGGCATCCTGTTTTTACACGAAGTCATCTCCTCTCCGTAGCGGTGACGGCATTCCTGCTAGTTGCCTGCCTGGACATTCCGGACACTCCCGAACCGAAAAATACGGCATCCCATGTGACAGTCTATTCCGTTCAAAAAGGCAACTCTGATTCCACCAGCCTGAAAATTCACCCTGAAAATCCCGCCACCCTCAAGGCCGAAGTTCGCCCCAAAGACCTAGAGTCCGAACTCCGTTTTAGCTGGTATAGGGACACCCTATTGGGTGAAGGCGCCTCTTTCAAGATTCCCGCCTACCCAGAAGAAGACGAAATCCCCAACAGGCTTGTGGTAAAAGACAGCGAAGGAAATTCCGTCTCGTCGGATTTTGAAATTACCGTCAATAGCCCGCCCACATTTACCGAAGATTTCTTCCCTGCTCAGGGCGACACCCTGTACGGTACCACACACACACCCTTCACCTTCAGCTGGAAAGCCTACGACAACGAAGACGCCTCTCTGGATTACATTCTAGAACTGGATACGACCCTCTACTACGTAGGAGCCTTGGAAAAAATCCAACAGTCCGGACTCCAATCAGGGACTCATCTTTTCTTGGTCATCGTGAAAGATTCGGAAGGGGATACCGACACCCTTCCCCCGGTCAAATTCTACGTAGTTGACACTCTGGAGGCGAAAAAATGAAAAATTTCGTTTCCATCTTCGCTCCCTTCGTAGCCCTTGTATTTTTTACCGCCTGTTCTGACAGCGACCAGTACCTCTACAATGAAGAAGACTCCGTCGCCCTCCAGATTCATGCCGAAATGACCCGCACCTACGAAATAGAGTCTGCCGAGTCTTGGGACGACCAATATCCGTGTATTGACAACTGCTCCCCCCAAGTCAAGCCTTCTCGGGTCAGAGCCGACACCGTCACCTCCAAGGACACCCTGATCTTCATTGGAGAAATTACGCCGAACAGGCAGGCCCATTACCGCGAATACTATTGGACTTTGGATGGCGAGGATTTTTCTAACGATATGAACTTCCGCAAGCCTGTAACCAAGCCGGGATACCACGAAATCTGTTTCGTGGTGACAGACCACTACGGCGATACCCTGCGGGACACTCTAAAGCTCTGGGTTTCAAACCCGCCTGTCATAGAGTCCCAGGGGTTAATCCCCGCCATAGGGAGCCAGGGACTTTCGCCAAAGGAGGGCATCACCTTCGCCTGGCACGGCTACGACCCCGATTCCATCTCAAAAGTGTTTTACAAGTTCGAGATCCAGGAACCTCGGGGTATCCGCTATACCGACGACCGAAATCCAAAACTCTATACGGTCAGCCATTCTATCCTGGACACCCTTATCGATACGCCGTACTTCACCTATTGGGAGGATCCAGGTTCCTACCACCAGCTAGAAAACTTGAAATTCTACACCTGGAGTGTCCGTGCCGTCAACGAATTCGGCCAGAAATCGGATAGCCTTATCCAGGGGAATTTCTTCACCAAAGGAATCCGGAACGAAGGCGGAATCCAAACGTTCATCCGCTTCTCCAACGAATCCCTTTACGACAGGTACTATTCTAACTACCATGGAAAAATCCATCTAGACATCCAGGACTCCTTATCTAATCTGGTGGTTGAGCACGAGATTGGTCTAGACACAAATCAGTTCGTCGTTTCGCCGCTGAAACCCGGCAAGTACAAAATTATCGCGAGCCTACCGAAACTCACGGACTTTGTCCCAGACACTGCCGATGCCACTGTCCTGCCTGGAGAAATTGCCATTGCAGACACGCTACGGTTGTTGGATACCATACCTCCATCCAACAAGTACCTCACCCCCGAAGGACTACTCCAAGATACCGACTCCTTAGATTTCAGGGACACCCTCCGGTTTTATTTTGAGGACCACGGCGGAGACCTCCGTCAAGAAGTTCTCTGGAACGGACAGGAACTACGCGGCTACGACCGCCGCAACACCCTTTATAGCGACGACCACACCTCTGACACCATTCTGATAACCCTTCCCAAGTCTTACAGAAGCTGGACTTACCAGTTGCTATCCATCAGCGCCTATGACTATAGCGGAAATCTAAATTCCAAAACCTACGTCATCAGGCCAAGCTTTGAAAGACCTGAACCGGAGTCCAGTTCTTCCAGCGCAAAAAGTTCCAGCAGTGCAGGAGGCAAAGATGACTAGGCCGTTTTTTGCCGTTGCTCTCGCCTGCTTTTTCCTGCTTTTTACAGGTTGTCGCGAAGACGCCGTGATTTCAAGGACAGACATCCAGTTCTTGCAGCAGGGAATTCTGGTCACCCACTGGAGCGATGAAGACCATTACTCTAAATATACCGAGCAATTGGACTCCCTCTACATCAATCAGGGCGAACAAGTCCTTTTCACCGCTGGTTACGCGATAAACGGCAACGCCATTTCCTCGGACAGCGCCATGAACCTATATAGTTCCCATTATTGGGAACTGGAAGGCGAAAGCATCAATTCCACAACCATTGAAAGCCGTTTCGATTCTGTCGGTTACCGCTTTACCGTCTTGAATACTATCGACTTTTCCGGAGACACTTTAAGAGATACCCTCCACATTTTTGTAGGCTCTCCTCTAGACATTACTCTTGTAACACCTACTTCAGACGCACATATTGAACCTCTATCCGACGACTACATTGAACTAAACTGGGATATTTCCGGCATCGACCCCTGGGAAAGTTCGGAATGCGCCGTCTATGCCGTTGTCGCCGAAGGCGTTTCCCTTTCCAAAAGCACGCATTGGCTTGACATTCTGGACTCCGTAAACGCCCTATCCATTGGGGACTGCAAAAACGGAATGCGTCTCAAGGGCCCCCTGATTTCAGAAAAATGGCTTCAAATGAATGGTCTTGACCTCAAGGATACATCCCTTATGGTTTATTGGGGCGTCAAGGCAACCGCATTCACCGAAAATGGCTTCGAAGAACTGGCCAAAGATGCATCATCTTTCAGCACAAAGTTCATAGGGCGAAAGAACTCCGTTATCCAGATCAAACCCATCTACGAAGGGCTTACCCCAGGTTCCAGTATTTCTACAAAAATTGTTCTCGTAAACGCATCGGGCGACACTCTCAAGACCATTCCTTACACCGATACAAGCAAACCTAAAAGCATCAATATCCAACCCCAGAGCGGACTCCAAATTTACCCCTATGAATCGAAGCTAACGGATTACGAGGCAAAGCCCATCGTAATTGATGTTCCCGAACGTTCCATGCTCCGCCTAGGAGACAGCATCGTCTTTACAGACAAGATTCCACCCAAGGCAGCTCCGGTAAAGTCCGCATTCGCCCTCACCGATAGCATCAGATTTTACTTTATGGATAATGGTTCCGGAATCAACCCCACCCAAAAGAAGTTTGTCCTTGCCGACTATGACACCATAAACGCCGTCTACGAACAGTCCATTCTCTCCTTTGTGAACCCCTGCCGCAGAGAATGCAAGATAAAGATTCCTATTCCCGACAACGCCAGAAACCGCAATGCCGAACTATTCTGGAGAATGGTACCAAACAAAGATTCCCTCCGAATCACAGGTCCCTTTGTCCAAATGGAGGAACAACAATGATTTTCAAAAAAGTCATTCTGCCTCTCCTATTTTTGCTTTGGGGTCTTAACTACGCTGGCGATAAATCCCCACGTGAGCATTATTTGCACGTATCCACCAACCCCTCCGGAGCGGACCTTTACATTGGAAACGCCCATCCCGATTTTTCCAGGAATCCCGATTACCGGATACCCGCATTCGTATCCGTTCCCCTGGACAAGGACCAGGTCCTTATCACCCTGTTCCGTCCAGATTTTAGGGACACCAGCATCAACGTGACCCTTTCTCAAAAAGACACATCCTTCCTGATCGTGGCTCTCGCCCCCGCCTTTGACGAGACATTCCTGCAAGAGCAACAAGCAGACCTGAACCACCGAAGCAGACGAAACCTAGGACACCGTCTGATGATAGCCTCCATAGTCCCGCTAGCCGCAAGTGCCATTGCCGCAGGGGTCACCGCTTACGAAATCAACAAGGCCAATGACCGCAAACGAAATATCGAAAACACCGTCATTACATCTGGGGACAATTACCAACAAGATAAAAAAGATTTCAAGGAATACCGGGACAATGCCAAAACGGCAAAAAAAACGGCTCTTGTTTCCCTCGTTGCAGGCGGCATTATCCTTTCAGTCGGACTCTTTCTATCTTTCTAGGTGAATCATGAAATCCACGTGCATCGCATTAATTTTTCTGCTCGCCCAGGTCCTGCTTGCCGCAGAGTCGCAAGGGCCATCCGTCAGCGTGGAACTTTTATCCGGCACCAAGCAAAAAGCCCAATTCCTCGGCATTCAAAACGATACCGTCCAGCTTGGCGGCTACATCAACAACAAGTTTACCGTTGTCCGTATCGCCAAGGAAAAGTTCAAGTCCATCGTAGATTCTTCGGGTACAAATTTACTTCTGACCAAAGCCGATTCCGCGGCCGTCAAAACGGATACAACCGACAATTCAGCCGATTCCGGGCAATCGGTAGCCGACAGTTCAGAAAAGGATTCGCTTGCCCACCCGCAGGTCGCCGAGACGCCGAAACCTATCGAGCTTTCTTCCCCTACCGTTCTAGTCAGCTTCGAAGATGAAATCGCCGATTCCTCCTTGGTACAGCAAATCAACACCCTCGCTGCCAGATTCCTGTTGGAAAGCGGTGAAAAAATCCACATCCTAAAGAAAAAGGACATTCCCGACTGTAGCGACAACATCTGCCTACAGGATTCCCTTTCTGCCAAGGGCGCCACCACCGTTTATTTTGGGAAAATCGTTCCTGTACAAAAGAAAGATTCCCTAATGCTTCAGCTTACGAGAGTGGTCTTTGAAGAAGATCTGCCCACCATCTACAAGAGCGAACTTGTAATTTCCCGTTCCAAAGCCGTCAGCGACGCGCTCTCCAAAGATCAGCTGAGGATTTTCCTTTTGGAAGCCCAAGGCAAGGACGCCTCGGACCTAAAAGAAAAAAAAGGCTACATCTATATCGATACTGACCCAGAAGGGGCCACACTTTCTAGAGCAGAAGACAACGCCCTTTGCAGGTCTCCCTGCACTATTCCGGTCACGGACACCGCTGCCGTTACCATTCATGCCTTTTGGAACGTAGACCAGCATTTGTGGGGTGGGTCCACTACAGTCCACCCGATTATGGGCGATACGGTCTGGAGATCGATGAAACTGAAACGGGTCAACCCCGAACTCAAAATCATCACCAACCCGGCAGGTGCAGAAATATTCTCCAGCAAGGGAGAAATCACCAAGCGCAGCAAGACTATCGGCACTACGCCTGCCCGCTACCCCATCATGGAACCGGGACTTGTCCAGTTTAAGCTTCGTAAGTTCGGTTTCAAAGACACCCTAGTCGCAGTTTATGTTCCGCCCGTTTCTGACGTGACCGTCAATGTAGATTTGGAGCAAGAAACCGATTTCAAAGTAATCCAGTCGCAACAGGATTGGGAAAAAGCCCGAAAAAAAATCCGCCTCGGCCACACCATGATGGGAGTTTCCATCGCCCCCATAATCGTTGGAGCCCTGTTCACTTACCTAGGCCAACTTGATTATGATGACGCCGAAGATATCAAGGAAGAACTGAATGGTTCTGCTACCGCGGGTGGGGAATTCTACCAAAAAAAGGTAAATGAGAACAAGGACCTGGTAAGCGATGGAGACCAGAAAACCATCATAGGTCTTACACTCATCGGTGCAGGTATCTTGGTCCTCGGTGTAGGATTTTTCATTTCTTTCTAGAAACAATTCACCAAAACACCCCTCAAAAGAAAGTCGCTAAGACGCCCTTCCATGCGCCACATCACGCAAAAAAGCTAAATTTGAGCACGATGCGTAAAGTATTACTTATTTCCCTGCTTTTTGCCGTAGCCGCCATGGCTGCCGATTTCGAGCGCTCCAACTGGAGAATGCAGCTCTATGTCCAAGGCGAATTTGCCTATTTACAGTTCAAGGATAGCGATCCAGAACTTCTGCTAGACAAAATCGACGAGAAGGTGATGACCTTCCCTATCAACGCGGGCTTTCTATGGAGCCCCTTGATAACCCCCTTCTACAAGGCAGACATTCCTTTTACCTTCTGGCTAGGCGTGGAAGTCAACTCCATCCAGTTTGGCGAAATTACGAAAGACCCCAAATACACCTTCAAGGGCAACAGCTGCGGGCCTAAGGGGGCCGAGGGCGTATGTGACGATGCCGGACGAGGCGAAAACTTGTCATTCCGCTCTTATGCTCCTTCAGTCCTGGGTGGTTTCACATTCAACTTGATTGGTGACCTGGACATTCGCGTCTTGGGCGGTTATGGATTCCATTTCTTCAGCTTCTATGACGAAATATTGGGTAACACCAAACAAAAAACAAGTATTGTCCCCACGGCTTTTGTCTCTGGCGCTTTGGAATATAGGGTTGGAGAGATCTTCAAGGATATTGATTTCAAGATTGGCGTAAATGTTCGCAAGGACTTCTTGCCCTTCGAAGATGTCAAGGCGACAAGCAAATCCCCCGCCCTCGAACAACTCGGTGGAGGCCTTCCTCCGGCATATTCTGGCGTCGAGTTCGACAAGATCTCCTACAAGCTGCCCGTACGCGTGGGCCTAGAAATCTCTCTTGACTTCGGACGCGAAAGCCGCCGCGACCGCCGTATGAGGTACGTACTCCACGACCGCGACGACGTGCTCCGCAAGAACAGCGAAGTCAAGGACACACTCTCCGACTGGGACTGCATGGCCATCGAGCGCGACTACCGATTCTTCTTGGACGAAGACGGGAACCTGCCCGACATGAGCGAAGCCTTCACCAAGACCCAGTTCTCCGACGTGCTGGAAAGTTTCCTCGCCTTCTGCCACCCTGAAGACCTGGCCACCAAGGAAAAACTGTACGCCACCCTGGATACCGGAAAGGTTCAGTTGAAGGAATACCAGACCAAGCAAGAAGATTCTCGTTTCGAGCAGGTTATGGCTTCCAACGACCCCGAAATGCTGGCTATGTACCTAGAATACTATCCGGACTCTCCCCACAGGCCCGAGGTGGAAGCCAAACTGCAGGTGTTGGGTGAATACCACAAGTTCCGCGAAATTCAGGCCCAGAACACCTTCAAGGCCTACCTCACTTACCTGAATGACAATCCCAACGGAGCCTTCCGTGACGAAGCTGAAGCCGGAATCTTTGAGTTGGTCAAGGGTAGCGGACGTCTGAAAGATTACGAAATCTACCTGAAGCGTTTCCCCGAAGGTAAGTTCGTGGAAGAAGCTAAGGCGGCCCTCAAGGGCGCAAATGCCGATGCTCCTTCCATGATAGAAGCCCAGACCGGAGAGGCAGAAGAGGAAACTCCGGCTTCCGCCAAGAAAAACAACAAAAAAGCCCAGAAGAAATCCAAGGGCAAGAAAAAGAAGTAAACCTTGAGGTGCGGCACTCGTCGCACCTTTATTTTGCTTTTGACATCCTATGAAATTCAGAACACTTGCATTTCTGCTAGCCGTATTGTGCTCGTCTATCCTCGCCCAACCAGGGGCCGAAGTCACCCTACAAGATTCATCCTCACTGCAAGGTGCAACCTCTACGGGAATTTACACCCAAATTATCGACTGGTATAACGACAATCTCAACTACGGCACCATCACCCTTCTCATGGCCATTGAAAGTTCCTTCATTCCTTTCCCGTCAGAGCTGGTGGTACCCCCTGCTGCCTACAAAGCTCTGCAACCGGGTTCAGGCTTGAGCATCGTGTTGATTGTGATGTTTGCCAGCATAGGAGCCCTTATCGGGGCGTTCATCAACTATTTCTTGGCCAAGTTCCTAGGGCGCCCTATTGTGTACAAATTCGCCGACTCTAGGCTTGGACATTTTTTGTTGATTGATACGCAAAAGGTCGAAAAGGCGGAGAACTATTTCCGCGACCACGGGGCCATTTCCACATTTGTCGGCAGACTCATTACCGTCATACGGCAGTTGATTTCTATACCGGCAGGGCTATCCAACATGAAACTTCTGCCTTTTACACTCTACACTTTTCTTGGTGCCACCATCTGGAACTGCGTTCTGGCCGTTCTCGGATACCTAGCTCATGGACAAAAAGACATTATTGAAAAGTACAATTCCGAACTGGCCATCGCCCTGCTTGCCTTCGGAGCCCTATTTATCGGCTATATGGTGTGGAGCGCAGTCAAACCGCGCAAGAACTAATCCTTGACGCAGCGCACTGAGAAAGCGTTATCCGTAGAATACTTATTCTCGTGAAAATTCTCATCGCCAAATTCTAGCATACGGGCGTAGGCCTTCTTGGTCTTTTTCCCTTTTTCTTTAGAAGAGCTCCAGAATAAGGACCGTTCTTTAAGTTTTTCGGAACGGCCTTCCTTAGAAACGTAGCCTGCAGGTAGCGCAGAGAAACCCAAGGCGTCCGTACCGGTATTTATGATTTCGTATTCGTCCAGATAAATGGCTTCACCTGTATGCTGGTCGTATACCTTTTTCTTTTTCTTCTTGACTTTCCAGTCGTCCTTTGTCCTCAAGGTACTTCCCGGTTTTGTCTTGGAGTTCTCCGAAACATAAGATACCATGTCCCGCCATTCAGCGCGGGACGGAAGGTGCCATCCCTCGGGGCAAGCCTTTTCTGCTTTTTTCCAGGTGTAAAGACGGCCATACTTTTTACAATTTTCAATCTTGCGGTCATAGCACCAAGAATTGTCCATGTGCAGGTTAAGATTCTCGGCCATCCAGATTTGCTTACCAAGTTTAATCGTTTTGTAGGTCTTTCCGTCACGATTATCCTTAAATGAGCCCTTAGCGGGAGCCGCCAGAGAAACGGATATAAATCCCACTAGGCAAATACAGGCTATCCACTTATTCATACACCAAAAACCTTTTTTGAACAATCTCTATCCACAAAATACATAATATGTACAGCAGTTTGCAGAAAAAAACTCGCAACAAAGCTAAAAGTCGCAATTCTTGACGCAGCGATTAGCCTGAAATTCAGCCTCTAGGACTTTTACGCCTTTATTGTAGCGGCGATAGCTTCCATGGCGAAGCCCTCTTTCGAAGGTCATTTCTTCTTTCAGGGCCCCCAGGTCATCATAAAGTTGAGCCACTCCATGGATTTGCCCACGAGAATAGGGGATTTTCCTGCGCAAGGTTCCCCGTTCGTCCCACTCCTCGCTCAATCCATCGAGGACACCATCCTTATACACATCCCTAGACTTTTTCAATCCATTGTCGTGATAATTGACAGAAGGGCCATTTTCCACTCCGGCCTCATACGAAATTTCTTGCCAGGGCTTACCATTCTCGTAAAAACTGGAAAAAGAGCCTTCTAAAAGACCTTCGCGGTAAAACGCCTTGATTGCAAGTTTACCATCCGGGTGATAGGTCACAGACCAGCCTTCCTTGACATCGGTCCCTTGCCGAACAGTGTAGATACGGGCAATATTACCCGTCGGATAAAACGCCCTAATCGTGTCTAGCGACATTTCACCGGCTATCGCGCAGGATACTGCTAGCATTACCGAAAAACAGCTGGAAAAAGGACGTTTCATCGGCCGAAAATGTAGTTATATCTATGTTGTTTTTGTATTTTGTGTGGGCTCATGCGTATTACTTTTTTGAATCCTCCGTTCCATCCGATGTTCAGTCGCGAGTCCCGCAGCCCCTGCGTGACCAAATCGAGTACCCTTTACTGGCCCATGTTCCTGAGCTACGCCGCCGGCACCGCCGAAGCGGATGGCAACGAGATTCAACTCATTGACAGCCCCGCGATGGAACTGAACCTGCCCCAGACGCTGGAGGGCATCAAAAAGTTTGACCCGGCGCTTGTCATTTGCAGCACGAGCACGCCTAGCATTTTGAACGACCTCAAGGTGGTGCACGCCATCAAGGATACGCTCCCGAACGTGAAGGTCGCCATCATGGGAACACATGCGACAGCCGAACCGCTCGAGAGCATGGAGATGGAACCCGCCCTCGATTTCGTGATTATCGGCGAGGCGGACTACACCTGCCGGAACCTCGCAAGGAGCCTACGGGGTGACGGAGTCCCCGTGAACCAGATTGCGGGCCTCGCCTTCCGCAAGGAGGACGGCACCACAGACTTCCAGCCCGAGGGCCCGAAGATCGAGAACCTGGACGAACTCCCGTGGGTCTCGAAAGTTTACCGCAAGCATTTGTACAGCTGCTACAAGAAGTATTTCTACGGTGCGAACCTGAACCCGCTGATTGTTATCTTGAGCGGGCGCGGTTGCCCGAACCGCTGCAGCTACTGCGTGATTCCGCAGACGCTGAACGGCCACAAGTTCCGCCGCCGCACGCCCAAGGACGTGGTGGACGAATTGCAGTACATCAAGGACAATTTCGAAGATCTGGGCGAAGTCTTCTTCGAAGACGACACGTTCACCGCAAGCCATGAGCACGTGCGCGAAATCTGCAACTTGATTCTGGAACGTGGCCTCAAGATTACCTGGAGCTGCAACGCACGCGCCGACGTTCCGCTGGATTTGCTCAAGCTCATGAAGAAGGCGGGCGGCCGCGAGATGTGCGTGGGTTTTGAAAGCGCTTCGCCTGTGGTTCTTGAGAACATCCACAAGGGCGTGAAGAACACCGACAAGGCAATCGAATTCACGAAAAACGCCCGCAAGGCAGGCCTCTTGGTGCATGGTTGCTTTATGGTGGGTAACCCCGGCGACACTCCGGAAACCCTCCGCATGACGCTGGACTACGCCAAGAAGTTGAACCCGAACACCGCGCAGTTCTACCCCATCATGGCGTACCCCGGTACCGAGGCCTACAAGGAAGCTCTCGCTAGCGGCGCATTACAGACAAAGGATTACAACCAGTGGCTGGACAAGGACGGGTTCCACCGCACCACCATCCAGCGCGGTGAACTCACCAGCCAGGCTCTCGTTGACTTCTGCGACAAGGCCCGCCGTGAATTCTACCTACGTCCGAGCTACATTCTGCGTCAGGGAATCATGGCCCTCAAGAACCCACGCGAGCGCTACCGCGTGATGCGTGGATTCGGAACGCTCGTGAAGCACCTGTTCCGCAAGCACGGGCAGCTCGCTCCCGTGGCACGCCAGGCCCCGACGGTGAAAGAGTAAGCGATAGACCGCAAACAATTAAAAGAAAACCGCAGCGAGATTCGATACGGTTTTTCTTTTGCAATCTTTTTCATTAAACCAATTTTCAGGAGAATCGAGTAGAGCGAGGCGGCAGGACCGAAGCTGTACAAGCGGTACAGCGAGAGTCCGACAACGAAGCTATACGAAGATTATCGTGAAAATTTACCGGCCGGCGAACTGGTCGCCGAACCTCAGTTCCGTTTCCTTTGCTCCGTTCAAATTCACCAGGCGGCTAGGGTCGTAACGCATATCCCGGGCCAGACCTTCGCGGAGCGCATGCAACCTGTCGAAAAATTCCGCCGGTTCTTGAGCCGTAAGCAAGGTCTGCCGAACCGGCATAGCGGCATCATCCGCATCATCTAGACAGAACCCCTTGCAAAGTCTCGCCGCCAGCTGTTTGAGACGACCTAGCGCGCCCAGTTCCGTAGAACCATCTTCCAGCTTGAACTTGTAGTAAAGCGGAAACACGTCCAAGGCGTCCACCGCAGAAATTTCCTTAGGGGCAAGGCCCTCCCAAGCGTCGGCAATCTGACCGAACAGCCAAGGATTGTGCATGGCGCCACGCCCGATGGACACACCGGAAACACCATAGTTTTCAATGCGGTCAAATGCAGTCTCTACGCTGTTCACGTCGCCGTTCCCGATGACAGGAATCTTCGCTTCGGCAGCCACCTTCCCTATCCAGTCCCAGTCGGCAAGTCCGTTGTAGCCCTGCAGGCGAGTCCGTCCGTGGACGGTGAGCAATTCTACACCCTCGCCTTCGGCAATCTTCAAAGTTTCCATCACGTTGATACTTTCAGAATCCCAGCCGATACGGCACTTGAGGGTGAGCGGCATCTCCGGACAAGAACGGTCCAGTGCGGTGCGGACCTCGTGCAGGATTTCCTGCAGGCGGGGCAGGTCCCGAAGCAGGCCCGAGCCGCTCCCCTTCCCCGCCACCTTCGGGGCGGGGCACCCGGCGTTGACCTCTATGAACTCCGGATGGAGCTCCAGGGCGATTTTCCGGGCGGCTTCCGCCATCTTGTCCGGGAACCTCCCGAAAATCTGGATACCGAAGGGACGCTCTTCCGGAAAAAACTTCAGCTGCTTGTGGCCGTCCAGCCTAAAGACGGCGTCACCGTCGGTAGGCACGAACTCCGACACCAGAAGCCCCATGCGGTTGCCCGACAGCACCCGGCAGAGCCTGCGGAAAGGCGCATCCGTCACCCCGTCCATAGGGCTGAGGATCGTATTGGGAAAAATCTCCCTGTCCCGGAGCCTAAAAGACGTCCTTTTCGGCTTTTTCACAACTTTCAACATTCTTACCACATTTATTCACAAATTTTCCGCAATGAAAGCCCGAAAAAAATATTTATTTTTCGCTAGACCTATACGCTAATTCGTTGTTAATCCTATATTTAAGTCGTGCCTAACGTAACAAAACAATCTCTTATTCTTGATATAGCCAAGTCCACAGGGCTAGCCCGCAACGACATCAAGGTCGTGGTGGAACAGTTCCTGGACCTGGTGGGTGAAAAACTCATCGATGGCAATACCATCGAAATCCGTGGCTTCGGGACCTTCGCCTGCAAACCCCGCAAGGCTCGCCCGGCCCGTAACCCCCGCACCGGCGAGACCGTCCTCATTGAGGAGCGCCTGGTGCCCACCTTCAAGTTCAGCAACGACATCAAGGACAAGATCAACACGTTGGAAAACATTGCCGCCGAAGCCGAAAGCCTCCCCGAGGTCGCAGCGGAAACGGCACAGGACTCCGAAGGCTGACCCGAGTCGGCCTCGTGCCCGCGATACAAAATCAAGAATTGATAAAGCCAGGCCTTCTCTCAGGAGAGGGCCTTTATTTCGTCTTCTGTCAAGAACCGCCAGCCCCCCGTGCCCAGAGACCTGTCCAGCAGCACCGGTCCAATGGCGACCCGCTCCAGGGTCTCCACGTGATTGCCGACGGCGGCGAACATGCGACGCACCTGATGGTACAGGCCTTCGCCGATAGAAATGACCACGGAGCCGTTCTCTACGGAAATCTCCTTGGCCTCCACCGGGCGGCGTTCGTCCTTAAGCATCACACCCTTCAGCAGGTCGCTTTTCTGGCCTTCGGTAAAGGGCCGGGCCAGAGTCACGCGGTACTTTTTCAGCAGGCCCTTCTTGGGGCTTTCCACCTTGTGGATAAAGTCCCCCTGGTTCGAAAGCAAAATCAGTCCCGATGAATTGGCGTCCAGGCGGCCCACGGTCTGGATGCCCATGGCCGTAAAGCGGTCCGGCAGCAGGCTATAGACCGACGGATAATCGCGAGCGTTGTGGCTGCACTCCACATCTACGGGCTTGTACAGCATCACGTAGAGCTTTTCCACCGTTGGGATTTCTTCGCCGTTTACCGTGATGAATTCGGGCCGTTCCTTGAGTTCCAGAAAAGGATCTTCCACCACGTTCCCGTCCAGTTCCACCAAGCCCATGCGGACCAGGGCGCGGGATTCCTTACGGCTTCCGAAGCCGATGGATGCAAGCAGTCGTTCCACAGTCAAAGCAGGCATTATTCCTCCACCAGCCAGTTCAGGATTTTCGTACGCACGTAGCCCAGTTCAGGGAGATTTCCGGTCTTGAGGACCGCTGCACGGCGACGCCAGAATACAAAGGCGAATATGCCGCCATATACGGAACTGACCGTCAAGAACCAAACAGTTCTGCACAAATTAATGGTCGCCTCGATGTGGCCAGCCGACTGCAAGTCATGATCGCGGGTCCAGTCCATCCGCAGGTCCCAATCTTCTAGAAACGGATAGCCCTTGAGCATAGCGTTCAGGGCGGCTCCATAGCCCATGGACTTGTAGTCCATGCGGATCCCTTCTACGTAGCAATCCCTGAAACGCACTTGGAATACGTTTAAAAAACTGTTCAGGATTTTCTTGCTGTAACGCAGGCCCCGTTCGTCAATGTCCGGAGTCAGCAGCAGGGTCCAAAATTCCCGCTCCGTCAGGCTTTTCTTGGCTTCGGGCTCGGGGCTCGGGGTTTGAGGCTCTGAGGTCGAAGCTTCAGGTGCGGGGTTCGAAGCTTCGGGCGCAGGGCTCGGGGATTCAGGCTCGGGGCTCGGGGTTTGAGGTCGCTTCGCTTTGGGGTATGAGGTTTGAGGCTCTGAAGTCGAAGCTTCAGGTGCGGGGTTCGAGGCTTCGGGCGCAGGGCTCGGGGATTCAGGTGCGGGGTTCGGCGCAGTCTCCTCCACAGACTTTTCTTCTGCAGGTTGCTTCGGCTCTGGTTCCGGATCCTCCTTCGCCTTCCACTCCTTCGTGTAGTTCCAGAGCCTCTTCTTGAACACGAACAGGTCCGCCACGAATCCCGATTCCGTCAGTCGAAAATCCAGCCGGAACACCACAGGGAACAGCAAGACAACTGCTGCGACAATGGCGACAAGAATCAGGACCAGGCTGAAGACGCTCATTATTCCGCTTCGTCGGCCTTCTTGCTGATAATGTCAATCAGTTCGGCAAAGGACTTGGTCTTGAGAATCTGGCTGAACTGGTCCTTGTAATTGCGGGCGGTAGAAAGGTCGTCGATGACTAGGTCCCAGGCCATCCACTTGCCGTTTACCTGGGTCATCTTGTATTCCAGAACGGCTTCCTTGCCCTTGTTCCACAGGTGGGCCACCACACGAGCCTCATTATCCTTTTTCATCTTGGCAGGCTCGTAAATCGTGGAATCCGCACGGTAGAGTTCCAGGCGCTTTGCGCTGGAGTTGCGGACCATGCGCTTGAATTCGGACACAAACTTCTCTTGGGAGGCGGCGTCTTGAGCGTCCCAGTCCTTGGCCGAAAGGCTCTTCTTGGCAAGCATCTCGAAGTCGAAACTGTCGCTCAGCAAGTCCTTGACGCGCTCCTTTTCCTTGGCGGTATGGTTGGACTTTTTCAGCAAGGCCTGCAGTTCACCGTCCTTTTTCTTGATGGCGGCAACAGGGTCTTCGGCGGCAAAGGCCACCAGAGAAAGGCCAACAACCAAAATCATCAACTTCTTAAACATGGGAATTTACTCCTTTTTAAAATCTGGCTTGATAGTCTTTTAAACTCAACCCCATCCTGGCAATGAGTTCCGCCACTTCCACATTGTACTTGCACACCGCAAAAAGGTAATCTTTCTGCAAGGTCACGTTCTGGGTGTAGGCGCTTACCAGTTCGCCCGTCTTGGACTTGTCCAGGTCGTACTGCATGGCGGCCCCCTTCAGAATGGCTTCGGAGGCCTTGAGGCTTTCTTTCAGGGCATCCATCTTCTCCTGGGCGGCGACCACCTGGTAATACTGCTCTTCGGCCTTGGCCATCAGGCCGTCCGCCGCATAGGCTTCTTTCATTTTCAGGCCACGATACTCCACCCGGGCTTCGCGATAGCCCGCCCAATGCTTCCAGAAATTCAGTCGATACCTGAGCCCGATACCGATAAGGCCCGAAAGCTTGTTCACCGCATCTTCGGCAAAGGCGTCCTTCTGCATCACCTTGCGGTTCCCGGCCCAGCTTTTTACGTACTCCACTTCGCCCATTACAAAGAACTCCGGCGCAAGTTTTGCCTCCGCCAAGTCCATCTGGGTTCTTTTGGCGATAAGCCCCGCCGAAAGCTGTTTCAGCTCCGGATTGCTCTGCAAGGTGAGTATCCGAACCTCTTCCAGAAGGGGCAACTTTTCTTTGCGGGGTAAAAGCACCGTGTCTTCTGTGGCAAACACGTCTCCATCTTGCAGGCTCAGAGAAAAACGAATAGCCAGCTGCACCCGTTTCATGCCCAATTCCGCTTCGGTCACGCCCTCCTTAACCGTATGCATTTTCGCCTTCAGGTTCAAAAAGTCCATCTGGCTTACATTGGGGTCGTCATCGTCCAGGGCTTCTTCCATCTGCTCGTAGGCTTCATCTACACGTTTCTGGGCATCAGCGGCCAGGCGTTTCATTTCAAGGGCCAGCAGGTAGTTGTAATAGTAGGTCTGCAGTTCCACTTCTTTACGCAAGAGGGCGTTTTCGATGGCAAAGGATTTCTGCTGCACATCTGCCTCCAGCGCCCGCTTGCCAGAGCGGTACTGCCCCAGGTTCAGTGGCTGTATAAACTTTGCCTGCACACCCCAAAATGGTCCCATCTTGGAAAAGTCATAGACATCTACAGTATCACCCCAGCTGTCTACCGATTCCTTAAGACCGGGGGCAGGTCCCACCATCATGGACACATCCAGGGTGGGCAAAATAGCTTCGGCCTTCAGGCTCTGGATTTTTTCCTTTTTCGATTCGGTTCCAAATCGGGCTTCGGCAATTTGCGGGTCATTTGCAAGCCCAGCCTCGACAAAGCGCAAACAGTCGTAACGGACTTCTCCCGCTACGGCAATGCCTGCAAGCATCGTCAAGAGCAAAAACTTTTTCATCAAGGCCACCTTTGGAAATCGCTTTGATGAAAAAAATTTGAGCGAGACCGAGTGCTGGCAGGAACGAAAAGTGGCGAATACTGGATGTATTTGCCACTTAGAGTGACGAAACAGCACGATGCGTCGCAGCCAAATTTTTGAAAATGAATTTTTAAAGGAGGCCATCAACTTAAATTTATAAAAAAGATTGATTTACAAGCATTTTATACTTGGAAATAACCCGTTCATAGTAACGCATGGGCAAGGGTCTCCCCCGCTCCAGCAGCTTATCTACGGCGGAATGCCCCAGGTTGTAGGCCACCAGGGCTTCTTTCCAGTTGCCGTATTTTCCGATAAGGCGAATCAGGTAGGCCGTTCCCACCGTCACGTTCACCTCAGGCTTGAACAGGTCCTCTTCAGAATTCACCCGGAGCCCAAACCGCCACGCCATCTTCTGGGCCGTTTCAAGCTTTATCTGCATAAGCCCGAGAGCTCCCGAAAAGGCTCCCGACTGCATGCGGCCTCGGGCATTGGGGTTGCCATGGCTTTCCTGGGCCACCACCGCAAGCACCATCAGCGGGTCTATGGAATAGGCGTGGGAAATCTGCCAAAGCTGCTCCGTGAGGCGGCGGCGGGCATCTTCCGAAAGTTTCTTTTCCGACAAAAAATCCACGGCCCGGTCTATCCTCACATATTCCAGAGTCCAATTGCCGATTACGTCCAGCTGTTCGATTTCGGCCCTCAGGGTCCGCTCTTTTTTGGAAAGGCTTTCCAGTTCGCTGCGCTGGAGCCCCCAGTAAAAAACAAAAGAGAAAAGGACAACGAAGGTAAGTCCAAAGGCAAGCACCGCCACAGGCGTCGAAAGTCCAAGACTATTCTTCACGCCGGGTATTCTCCAGGTGCTTCAGGTAAGAAACCCAGTCGCGAATGGCCCCGAAGGAATTCAGCTGGGATGTATCTTCCACCACGCCCAGCCTTTTCAAGGGACCAATTGAAGATTCCAGCTTGTCGATTTCCTGGACATAGCGGTCCCGCTGGCTTTCCAGGGCCATAATTTGGGACTGCTTGTCGGCAATGTCTTTCCCCTGGGCGGCAATGATTAAGAATAAAGTAACAAGCCAGCCCATAATCAGAACGCCGGCCGCAATGGCCACACTTGGACTCAGGCGAAGTCCCGTCTTTTTGCCGTAATAGACGCCCACCTGCTTCAGCTGCTTGGAAAGACCGGAACTCTTGTAGGCCTCGCGACTTTCATGGATTTCAAAAATATTCTTGTATCTGGAAAAATATTCCAATAGTTCTTCGTTCCTGAACAGGAGCACCATGGTCGAGTTTTTTTCCCTGGTCTTGTTCATCAAATCCAGGAACATTTCCAGGTAGTCATCTACGGCAAAGTGGGCGCGCTCCAGATTCAAGAAGAAAAACACTCCGGGGCCAGACATCAGGGAGTCCAGCTTTTCCCGAACGGCCGATAGCTGGGCCTTGCTCAGGGAACCCGACAGGGAAATTTCCACGTCGTTTCCAAAGTCTTCTATCTGTATGTCAATCAGGTCCGCCCTCATGCATCACCTCTTGGAGAGCGTCATGTTCATCTTGCATTCAAATTTTTCCGAGGCGGCCAGGGACGATTTCCAGAAAGGATAAACACGAATTCCCTGGAACATCTGGGGGGCCGCCGCCGAAGACGCACTGAAAATCGGCCCGATAAATACCGGCGTTGGCGTCTCGAATTCCAGTTCTATGGCGGCATCCAGGCTAGAATCGAAAACCTTGAACTTCTTTGCATCCGGATAAATGAAAGGCTCCCTGCGGTCCCACTTGACCTTGGATCCATCCGCGACAATGCATGGGCCCTCGCCCGACTCCAAAAGTCCAAGTTCCATCAAGGTCCCGAAATAGCAGGGATTTTCCTGATAGGTGGTGTTGGCCACCTCGTAAGCCACTCCTATACGGGGAGACCCGTTGTCAAAGTGCAGTTCCTTCTTGACCAAGAAAACGCCCTGTTTCTCGCCGACACGGTAGCCCTGCTCCCCGCTCAGCTGCAACTGGGCATTGCCGCTTTCCCGTTTCACCTGGTAGTCGTAATGTTCCAAGAACAGGCGGTCACGGCCGGCCAGCAGCACGCCGATTTGCTCTGGAGTCAGGTCCGTATTGGGCAACAGACAATCCGCCAGAAACAAGGCGGGTCCGCCGTCATCGTGCCAGGCATTTACCAAATTCACCGCGGGACTCTTGTGGTTGAGCAACCTGAGGATTCCCCCCTGGTTGTAATCCACCAGGCAAGAAATCTCCGGATTTTCCACCCAGATCTGTTTCTTGCCCTGAAGCATAAAATCGCTCACGTCTATACGCAGGCCCGAAAAGTTCATTCGAGAATCCAAGTCATGGGCTGCCTTCTGCAGGTAGCGGAAGCCCCACTGCCGCACCTTCAAGCTACGCATGCCCTCGTCGTCTTGCAGGTTCCGGTAGAAAATCGGCGACATGGCGGGCAGAAGTTCCTCGTAGAACTTTTCCAGGTCCTTGCCCTGCAAGTTGTCCTTGCCCCTGTGGAACAGGTTCAGCAGGTCCTTTTGCAGGGTATTGATCTCGGGACGCTGGACAAGCATCTCCCGGCAGGTATTGGCCGCAAAGGGGAGCCCCAGCTTACGGCCCGCAGAAACCAGATTGCTGAGAGCACCTTCCGGCTGGAGCTGGTTCACGATATAGCTCACAGGCCAGGTCTGCACCTCGTTCGTCTCCACAAAATCCACCAGACGCTCAAAGAAGCCCACAATTTCTTCTGCCTGCGGGGGCAAATCCAGCAGCACCACCACGGGCTTTTCTTCGTGATTGTAGGATTCCGCAATTTCCCGCCAGCGAAGGTCGTCTTCGCCGATAGCCTTGGACAGTTCATCAGAAACAGGAACCACCCGCATCAGGGAGCCCTGGTCTTCGACAGTGAACCACCCCGAAACCGGAGAATTGCGGCCCAGGGCCTCCCGAACGGCGGCCTCGCTCACCAGCGCATAGTCAAAGGCACACTCCTCCAGCACAGAAATCATGCCCATTTCCCAGACCAGAGACGAGTTGAAATAACCCTGGGGTTCCAGTCCCAAGAAGGACTTCAGCTTGGACCTATGCTTTTTCAACTGGCGGACCTGCAGGTCCTTCGGGAACAGCGGGAGCATGGGGTCGTAAAAACCACCGCCCAAAAATTCAACAAGACCCTCGTCAACCCCTGCCTTGATTTTACCTATGGACAGGGGCTTCGCCGTCTTCTTCAGCATTTCCATGGTAGGGCCGTCCATAAAAATGGAACATTTCACCTTTCGATAATTCAGCAAAATTTCAAGACCGTCCGACAAGTTGCGGGCGACAGCCTCCAGATTGCCGTAGGCCGTCTGAGGCGAGAGCTGAAGCAAAAAAGAAACGACGGGTTTCATGGGATAAAGGATAGTAAAAAAGGGGCTAGGGGATGTGGTTAGGGGTGTGAGATCAGTAATGAGTTGTCAGTTATGAGTTGTGAGTTCTTATTGTCGCGCCTTTGACGCCAAATTATATGCTGAGGACCGAAAACTGACGACAGATAACTCAATAATGTGGGGTGTGGGGGAAGTCTCCCCCTGATTTCTGTTTCGCCAGGCACTGCCTGAAACAAGGTTGGTGAGCCTGTCGAACCATCCATCACCCCCTCTCCTAGGGGCCTCGCCCCTAAAACCCTGGAATTTACTGAATCAGCTTATACTTAAAAGCGATTTCTACACTGCGAAGCATATCATTTTCGCTAACGCCGTAACCAAGTTCAAACAAATAAGAGTCTATCTGCTTTTGGAAGCAATAGTACTCCGATCCATAAATATCCAAATGGTCATCACAACCAGTTGTCACAATCCACCCTGCAAGTGGTAATTCCTGAATGCGTTCACGCACTTGCTGTTCAGTCATAGAAATTGTGTTTTCATTGCTAGGTCTTGTTGCATTGGGGTTATATGCAGAACAAGAATGTTCATCTGCAATCCAAGTAAAATCTTTTTCTGGAATGTCCGCCACATATGCGGCGTTAAAGCAGTCTTTTGAAAATTCAACAACAAAGGTTGACGGGTCATTCTTTGAAGCGAAATAAAGTCCAAAGCCATCTAGGTATTCAAGATACACTCGATTATCGTATGTAGAGATAGAACTCTTTTGGGATGCATCTTTTAGCTGATTAAAATATGCAGGAACTACAGTTGCATCCAACACCTCGGGCATCGTTACAACGCATTCTTCATTTTCTGCATCATAAACCGACGTATAGTTATAGGGTGGTTGTACCGGCAATGATTGAACAATCTTATCGCAATCACTTGACAAAAGAATTGATGCAGTATTTCCCGCTGCAGGTATATTAGCTCCGCTCGGATTCGAACTAGAATCACTACTGCATGCAATCAAAGCGAGAGTGAAGCCAGAAAGCAACAGAGGAAAGAACATATATCTCATAGTAGCCCCTTTACATTTATTATGTAAAAAATTTTACAACAATATAAATTAGATAAAATGTTTTTTCAAGAAAAACCTTCTTGAAAAGGAGGTCCCCGGTCAAGCCGGGGAAGACTGCGGGCATAAAAAAAGCCCCACTCGCTGTTTACAGCAAGGGGCGTGAGCGACAGG
>CAMHDS010000005.1 GCA_946183925.1 uncultured Fibrobacter sp.
TGAGAATCCCTCGGAGGTTCTCTTTTAGGGAAATGTTTACCTTGTTTGTATCGCCGGTATATTTGTAGTAACCGTTGTCCACATGGGTGTACAGGCGCAAATGAGCTTTGTCGCTGAAGGTTGCCTTCAGGTTGACATAGTAATAACCATCTTCGAAAATCACGAATTGGTTTTTGATCAGTACTGCTCCATTACCGGGAGTCACGAAATTTTCAAAAGTGCAATTATCTGAAATGCATTGAGGTAACAAGGGAAGTAAGGTTTGGCCCAGTTCGCTCATGATTCGCATCGTGTCTTTGGACAGCCCACTTGTGGCTGCCCAAAGGCTTATACGGTCCCCTTTTTTCAGGTTGCCGAAGAATAGGTTGATTTCTTTTGTCAGTGAATCTATGCAAAGAGTCTTTTCGGGGCACTCTGTGCTGCCGGTAGAATCTGCCATTGGACGCTGGATATAGATATTGGTGGTGTCGTCCAAAACGATGTCATCATCATAATTTATATCAGCGCGGTTGCTTGTACCTGAACTGGAGTAAAAGGAACTGTCGGCATATTCACCATCGCCATCGTTGATGTCCGAATTGTTGGTGTGGCTTGTTTCGCTGCAAGCGAGAAGTATTATGGCTGTTGCAGAAAGTAAAGTAAAAAGCATTTTTTTCATCGTAGAGCCGTCCTAGTTCAAGATGTAGAACTTTTGTTCTGCGCTAAAGGCTTCGCCATTGACTTTCAAGGTATACTTGCCCGTGGGGAACTCATGGGCCTTGAACTTGAAGTGGGTTTTCTTTTCGCCGGCGAGTTCTCGTGCCGCCACCATGAGCATGCGACGACCGAACTCGTTGACGATTTCAATCTGTACAAATTGTGGATAACCTACTGTCAAATCGAAATCGCATTCCAGAGAGTAAATGTCGATGTGCACTTTGGTCAACGTGTAACCTCCCTCCATCACGTCACCGCTTACGGAGCGGGTGTTGTCGAAGTAGCCCACATAAAGTGCCGGAGCGAGCCCCCTGTTTTGATTATGTGAATGAATGATGGTTTCGCCCGGCTCAACGGCGGTGAGAATCAGCGTGTACATGTTGGAGGGGTGCTTCCTCTTGAAGAACTCCGTCAGGGTAGGAGTGCGCAGGAACGCTCCCAACGGGGCCTTGGGGTTCAAGGTGATTAGTCCCAAGAAGTCGGCGTGCTTGGTGTCGACACCACCGCCGGAGTTCTTGCGAATGTTAAAGTGTCCACCAGGCTGGGGCAGGTTTGCAGGGGCGTTTTCCCAGGTCAGTTCGTCTCCTCGCCAGTCCACGCCCAGCTTCCCTTCGCCAAAGTTCATGTCCCGGGATGTTTCTTTTAGGCCGAATATGTTGAACTGCACCGGTTTTTTCAGGGAGTCGGCATTGTATTCCAGCTTCAGGCCAGCATCGAAGAGTGGCCCCGGCAGGGCGGACAGGTCGAACTTCAGGTAAATCTTGCCTGCATCGTTGGTGTCGTTTGCCACCCTGAGGGCTGCGTCCGTATTGTGAGGCGTAAAGTTGTCGAAAGATGAAATCCAGGTGTCTACGCCCTTGCCGCTGGGGGCTCCATCTCCGGAGTTGTCAAAGGTGGTGTACTTCTTGTCGAACACGTAGACCTTTCCGGTGTCGGCGCCGGTCTTGGTTCCGTCGTTGGCGGTGAAAATCAAGTTGTAGCGTCCGCTACCGGTAAAGGAAACGTCGGTCTCGTACTCGGCGGTATCGGAGAAGATGACCTTACCGGGGCCTACACCTTTTCTCCAGAGCACCGGGTCCTTGCAGAGGCCGTTACCTCGACCGTCGTCTTCCACGGTGCCTACCAGGTGGATCTTGCCGGGCTGCACCACAATCATCTCGTCGGCGAAGGAGACCTTCGGGGCCTCGTTCTGGCCCTGCTTAGGGGCGTAACCGGTGTAAAGGGCCATGTTCACGCCGCCGGTGCTGTTCTTTTCAAGATCGGCGTCCGTAAGGGCATAGATGGCAGAACCCATGCGGGATTCTTCCACAATCTTCTTGTAGGGGTTTCCGCGGGTGAGGACTTCCTTGAGGCCTTCGATGGAAAGGCTTCCGTTGTCGTTGATGAACATGGGGGTGGTCTTTGCCTTGTCGCTTGCGATGACCAGCACGCCTAGGAGTTCGGCAGAACCTTCGTTAAAGTTCTGCAAGATGGTGTTACCGTCCTTGGAGGTAAGTCCCAGAATCCAGATGTCGCCACCGTTGTTCTGGATCTTTGCGCCCTTGGTGTCGGAGAACATGGAAATCTGGCGGCCCCACAGGTGTTGCTGGTTGATCTGGATAGAACCTACCGCAACGTCTTCCATGTAGATGTCGCCCACGCCCAGTTCGTTGGTCTCGAAGGACTTGAACATCATGTTCTTGAGGAGCACGGCGCGCTTGCTCTTGTGGATGATTCCGTTTCCAAATTCGGAGAAACGCTCGATGGTGATTTCGTTGAAGGCACCGTCCTCGATGATGAACTTGCCCTTACCGTCGATGCGGCCTTCGGTACCGAGAATCCGGCGGATACGGTTACGCAGGTAGATGTCGCGGTTGATGGTCCAGCGGCCTCCCGGCGGGAAATAAATCGTTTCGGCACCGTCGTCGATAGCGTCTTGTATGGCCTTGGCGTCGTCGGAACCGGTGTTCATCTTTCCGCCGTAGTCTCCGGCGATGGTAATCCAGGAGTCGGACTTCTGGTCGTTCAGGTTTGGGGTCTCTGCCACCGGAAGCCTCATGGACTGCTTGGGGCTGTGGCAAAGCTGGTGAGAAGCCTGGGTCACGAATTCCACGATCTCGTTGCCGACATAGGTTTCGGTAACGGCCTTGGGGGTGCTCTTGATTTTTTCCTCGAAACGGCTGGTGTTTACGGAACGGGCAAACAGCATGCCTTCGTTCTCGATGGCTACTGCAGGCTTGGACTGCTTTACACGGTTGTATTCCAGGGTGGCATCCACCAGGACCATGGAAGCTCCGTCGCCGTGGTTGAACACTGCCGGCACGTCTCCCTTGAAGCGGAGCCCGCGGCTGGACACCACCTGACCATCGTTTTCCAGGCCGTACTTCTTTTGGCCTCCCAGGGTCACGTGTTCCAGGGTGACGCTGTTGGTCTTGCCGGCAACATAGACGCCGGTTTCAAAGCCCTGGATTTCTACGTTTTCGAGAAGGAGGGGGCCGATATTTTCGGTGTGCCCCAGGTCAATGCCGTAAATGCCCAGGCTGTCGCCGGAATACACCTTCACGTTCTTGATGGTGCCCTGCTGGGCGGCGTTGAAACGGATACCTACGGCACCGGCGTTCTTTTTACCCGTGCGGATGGTAATGTCGCGGATGGAGTTCCTGGGCTTGAGCCCCGGGCCCTCGCCGGTAAACAGCACCGGAGCCGGGAAATCGGGATTGGTGAACCCCTGGCATTCGTCGGCCAGGGCGATAATGGTGCCGCCGATGCTTGCACCCTGCAAAATAGTGCGGCTGTAGGCCTGTTCCGGTTTTTCGCTGGCGGGCCAGGTCAGGGTGTTGGTCACCTTGTAGATGCCATGGGGCAGGTATATAATGTAGTCGCCATCGGGGTGGTCGTTCAGCGCTTTCTGGATAGCCTCGGTGTCGTCGGTCTTTCCGTCGGCCTTGGCGCTATAGGGGGCCTTGGTCACGTCGACGACGTTGGAACCCAGAGGGAACGTCACCTGGGAAAATGCCGTGGTGGTCACGCTTAAAATCAGGACAAGACAAAACGAAAAAACACGAAACATGAAAACCTCGTTATACGCCCTAAAATTAAGTTTTTAAGGGCGTTTTTTGGAAACGCTTGCCTTGAAATGCCCCTGTTCTAGGGCTTGACTTCGCACTTTTCGAAAACGAAGGGGTTGTGGTCCCCCTGGACCTTGAAAATACGGCGGTCCCGCTCGCATTCCCTTTCGGTGACGGGGTACATCTTGTCCCAGGCCTCGAACAGCTTGCGGTCTTGGCTAGAGAGCTTGATGCCGTAGGTCTTTTCCATGTAAAAATGCACCCGGGCAATGAGCCCGCGAACCTCTTTTCGGGGCTGGGCCTTTTTCAGCTTGAAATCCACGATGGTCTCGCATTCCCCGTACATGGGTTCCGGATTGTTGGTCCACTGGGAATACATGAAGTTGCTCCGGTCCCCGTTGATTTCGCCGATGGCGGGGTAGAGGTTGTGCAGGTCCCCTTCCAGGATTTTGAACAAAGTATCGTTTGCGCTGCAGTTCTTGCGGCCGCCGTCCCTCCAGCAGGGCATAAAGTGCCCCATGTTGTGGGCGGTCACGATATGCTCCCATTCCACGGTCTCGGCACGCTTGAAACTCTTGCGTCGTGGATTTTCCCTGGGTCTAAAGTTGCAGGTGCTGTAGTCCACCTTTTTCTTGTCGTTGTATCTGCAGCCGCAATAGATGGTCTCTTGCAGGTCGCCGTAGTAAATCCGCTTCATCTGCTGGCCAGCGCCCCGATAGTTGTAGTGCTGCGGAGGCGGCTCCTTGTCTACGGCGGCAAGGGAAAAGGAAATCGCGATGGCGGTAAGCGCAAGGGCACACCGCATTACAGGGAAGTGCCGCGCCGCCTTTCGGAATGTGGAAATAATACGCATGTCTTACTGGGAATATAAAAAAAGAATGCATCCAGGCCCGAGGTTCCTTAAACAGAGCATTATTCTCGAGTGGTTGGTAGGGGAAAGCCTTCCCCTGGCTCGCATTACATTGCTCGCCACCCCTTCTGCGGGGGACACCCCCGCAACGCCCCCTTGCAATAAAAAAACTACATTTGTGCCCATGAATTCCGCAGGCATGCAATATCTGGAGTCAAGGCTGATGTTCGGGATGGTTCCCGGTCTGGAATCTACCTTCAAGATTTGCGAGGCCTTGGGGAATCCGCAAAAATCTTTTCGCACTATCCATGTGGTAGGAACCAACGGCAAGGGCTCCTGCAGTTATTACCTTTCGGGGGTGTTGCAGGCCCACGGAATCAGGACCGGGCTCTACACCAGCCCGCATCTCATAAGCCTGCGGGAGCGGATTCGGGTGAACGATGTGCCCGTATCTGATGCTGATTTGGATCGCCTCTTTTTGCAGGTGAAGGCTGCCGCCGAAATCGCCCGCGTAGAACCTACGTTTTTTGAGGTGGTTACCGTGGCCGCCTTCCTCTACTACAGGGAGCAGGGCGTGCAGGTTGCGGTTTTGGAAGCGGGCATGGGCGGCCGTCTGGATTCTACCGCCGTCGCCCGCGGGAACATTGCCGTTGTCACCAGCATTGGGCTGGAACATACCGAAATCCTGGGTGCCACCGAAAGCGCCATTCTGCGGGAGAAAATGGGGGTGATGCTGCAAGGGACGGCACAAGGGCCTGATGGGACTGCGCAGGCCAAGACCTTCATCGTGGGCGGCCTTTCTCTGGAACTGCTACAGGAGGCAAAAGACTTCGCCGCCGCGGTCGAGGCGGAAATTCTAGTTCCCGAAATCCGTGAAGACATTGAACTGCCAAACTTGGGACGGCATTATGTGGAGAACGCCAGCCTCTCCCTAGCGGCGGCGGAACTGTTCTTGCGGCAGGTGGGAGGGAATTTTCCGAATGCAATGCCCTACAGCGACGGCCTTGCCCGGGAGACCTTGAAGACCCGCTCCTGGCCAGGCCGCATGCAGCAACTCTATGATACCGACGGTTCGCTTCGCTTCATTCTGGACGGCACCCACAATTCCCATGCGGCAAGACGCCTGGCCGAAACTCTGGACCGCTACTATCCGGGGCAAAAGTTCCCCTGCGTCTTTGGAGCCCTCAAGGACAAGGATGTAGAGGAAATGCTCAGGTTCCTTGTGCCCTACGTTTCGGAGTGGCACCTGGTCCGGACTCCTTACGAGCGTTTTCGCGAACCGTCGGAAATCGCCGGCATCTTGCAGAAGATGGGGGCGGTAGTCGCCTCTACGGGGCCTTTGTCAAAAGATGTTTTGGATAAAGTAACGGGCTCGCAGGGTGCTCAACCTACGCTTGTTACAGGCTCCCTCTACATGATAGGGGAGGTCATTGACCTGCTGAAAGATGATTTTGAAGAACTTGCCTTTTTCCGCGGCCTCACGAAAGCCACCAATGAACATAGGTAGCAGGCTACACGAATTTGTCATCCCCGCGACCTTCCTTGTCATCCCCGCGATCCCTCTTGTCATCCCCGCGCAGGCGGGGATCTGCTATCATCTCGGTCGGGGATCTCCCGTCCATCCCATTGTCACCCCGGGCATATCCTTTAACAAATCTTTCCCTCGATGTGTGTTCCCTCGAGAGCAGATTCACTTCGTTCGACTGCTCTCTCGGGAAGCACACATCTCGGTCAAAAAACAAGCGTTGGCTTTGGCATACAAGTGCTTTTTCGGGTAAGAATATTTACTATAGGTCTGAGCAGTTACAACAGGCGGAAACTCTTGTGACTGTTAGTCCCTGCGAGTTTCCCTCGAGATGTCATCCCTTGCGCTTCTCCATTGTCATCCCCACTCCTACGTCATGACGGCCCTCGAGCCGCCACCTGGCATCATCGCCTCCATCTTTGTCATCCTCGCGTAGGCGAGGATCCGCTTGCATCCTCCATTGTCACCCCGGGGCCACACGAAACACCCCTCTTTCCCCGCATTTTACACTTTCTTCATTTGACATTCCCGAAAATTTTATATAGATTGCATACAAACAACCTTCTCAAGGGGAACTGGCTATGAAAAATCTTTTTTGGGGGCTTCCCCTTGCCGCCATGGCACTACTCGTCGCCTGCAGTAGTGGTTCAGGAACCAATAGCGAGCCTTTGGAAAATACCTCGAATTCCTCCTCAGGGGCAGACCTGTTTGCCGAGACTTTCGATGACCTGCCAGTTTGTACCGTAAATCGCGAAGGTGCAATCGCCTACGTGAAGGACGAAAAGGCCGCCTACGCATGCGAAGGCGGCGACTGGACTTTGGACGATGAAGATTCCACCGAAAGAAAATCAAATGGCGATACTGATAACGGTGGCAGCAGCGACGCCAGCACAAACAACGTGGTCACCGGCACGCTTACCGACACCCGCGACGGACAGACCTACAGGACCGTGAAAATCGGTGATCAGGTGTGGATGGCGGAGAACCTGAACTACGCCTACACCGGCATTCCCTATGAATATAAAGGTTATACCTCCGATTCCACAAGCTGGTGCTACGACAACGACCCTGCCAACTGTGCCAAGTACGGTCGCCTTTATGCCTGGGCTGCGGCCATGGACAGCGTGGGCGAGTGGAGCACGAACGGCAAGGGCTGCGGCTATGGCAAGGAATGCTCGGTGACGTCCCCTGTCCGGGGCATCTGCCCCGAGGGCTGGCACCTGCCAAGTAGGGCTGAATGGGACGCCCTGATTGTGGCCGTTGACGGTTCCATAACTGAATACGAAAAGGACAATGTGGCGGGTTCCAAGCTGAGGTCCCAGACTGGCTGGACGGTGAGCGGCGTCACCAACGAGGATTCCTTCGGGTTTTCGGCGCTTCCTGCTGGCTACAGGGACTACTATGGGGTTTACGGCCAAGAGGGTCACAGCGCGATCTTCTGGGGTTCTACCGAGTACGGTAGCACTGGCGCGTACTACGTGGATTTGGGCTACCGCGACGATGCGTACCTGAGCAACCTCGGCAAGTACCGCGGGTTTTCTGTTCGTTGTCTCAAGGACTAGCAAGTCGAGCGTCAAGGAAATGAGTGTGCTCATTTCCTTGACCGAAACGCAGTGGTCCGCGCTACGCAGTAGCGCCAGGACTAGTATAGGGGCTAGGGGGTAGGATCTAGGATCTAGGGCCGAGGGATAGTTTTGAAGGGCGGAAGCACTTTTAGGCTAGGTCTTAGGGTCGCTGGTTACAAGATGTGTCATCTTGACGGCCTTGCCTTTTTCCGCAGCCTCACGAAAGCCACCAACGAACACCGAGAAGGGTTTAGTCCTCCTTACCTGCGTTTCATCTCCTGAATGGCTTCATTGAGGGTGTAGGTTTTAACTTTTGACGGGTTTTTCCTGTATTTCTCGATGAGCTTGTCACCTTCTTTCATGGCCTTGATGGTTTCGCGGTTTGGGCGGTCAATGCCTATTTCGAAGGGGATTTTTCCTTCGCGCAGGACTTGCTTGGTGAACACGTTGTAGAGTCCGGAAATGGTCATCCCGACTTTTTCACAGAAATCGGCAATGCCCTTTTTGTCTTCGTCGTCCAGTGTGATTGTCAGGTTAGCCATTTTTTGCCTCGTTTGTGTGGTTTTTAAGTGTTTTGTCCATTAAAATTACATAAAATACACTTGAAATACAAGTGCTTTTGTGTGTATTTTGTCTCATTTTGCGTGTTGCCTCCGTTTTTGGTGTGCTTATCTGTATATAAGACGGAGATGTAGGCCGAAAAAAGCCTTGTAAAGGAAATTTTTACGATGGAGTGAAAGGGAGATACCCCGTCAAGCGGGGCATGACAAGAGGGGAGGTCCGGCATGACAGCAGGGGGGGACTTCTTGGAGGAAACTCGCAGGGACTAACAGTCACAAGAGTTTCCACCTGCGGGCCTAATACCTACAACCTACTACCTAACCCCTAATAGCAGCTTTCCTCTGCCGCACAATCAGCACGATGAGCCAAATGAGGCCGGTCAAAATCATGAGGCTGCACAGCGTCTGGCCGCGGCTCATGCCGAACAGGTCCACGCGTCCAATGTGGGCGTCGGGCATGCGGAAAAACTCGATGAAGAACCGTGCGGTGCCGTAGCCTATCAGGTACAGGCAGGGCATCTTGTCGTGGAGTACAGGAATGCGGCGCAGGTTGTAGAGCGCTACGAACAAAAGAACGCCTTCGAAGAGCATTTCGTAGAGCTGGCTCGGGTGGTGGAGCACCGGCGGGCTCACCAGGCTGTCCTTTGCCAGCGGGAACCACATGCCGATGGGGCTGGTGGTCACTTCGCCAAAGAGCTCCCCGTTGATGAAGTTCCCCCAGCGGCCCCAGGTGTAGGCGAGGGGCGCCAGCAGAAAGCACAGGTTCAGGGTTTTCCACAGGTCCATCTTGTTGCGCCTGATGCCGATGATGGTGAAGACGGTGCCAAGGATTAGCCCCCCGTGGTAGCTCATGCCCGAAATGCCCACGAAATGCCCGTTGCTCATGGGAATAAGGATTTCGGTGGGGTTGGCGAGGTAGTAGTCCGCCTTGTAGAAAAACACGTAGCCAAGGCGCGCCCCGATGATGATGCCCGCGATAATCCAGGTGAAAAGGCTGTCGAACTGTTCCTTGGTGTAGCCCAGGTTTTCTTTCTTGTTGATGTGGGTCAGGGTCAGGTAGCCCGTGACGAAGGCGAAAATGTACATGATGCCGTACCAGCGCACGGGGAAACTCCCCAGCGTGAATGCGGTTCCGTCAAAATACGTGGGAATCAGGTTCCACCAGGATAAATCCATGTTACTTTCCTTTCTTGGTGTTCAAATTCTGGTGCGCCCAGTAGTTCATGATCATGGCGGCCACCTGGGTGGCGGGCTGGCTGCGGACCTTCTGCAGGTCGTGAATCTGCAAGATGACCACCACGATGGCTTTCTTGGGGTCTTCCTTGGACTGGGCGAATCCCTTGAACCATTCGTAGCGTCCGTAGGGGTCGTGCCCGTCCAGGGAGCCGGTCTTTCCGCCGATGTCCAGGGCGTTGTAGTTCTTGCGGGCCATGTTCCGGGTGGAAATTTGCTTGCGGGCCGTTCCGTTTGTGATGGAGCGGATCATGGCCTGCCTAAGCCCGTAGTAGGTGTTCTCGCTGAAGGAACCTGCGTTCAGGGCGATGCGGTTCTTGGGAGCGTAGGGCGCGAGGTTTTCGGCCCAGGGGATTTCAAGAGGTTTCTTTGCGAGAATCGCCCGAACCTGTGCCGCCGCCAAAAGCGGGGTGAGGGTGGTGGATTCCGTAAAGCCGCAGCTTACCTCGGCAAGTCCGTAGCCGCTGTCGGGCGGCGTGTAGCTGGAACGCCCCGGGATGCCGCTTGGGAAGTTGGTGTTGTAGCCCAGTTTCTTGGCTGCTTCTTTCAGTCTGCCTGCGCCAACGTTCAGGCCTATGAGGGCGAGAGGCGGGTTTGCGGACATGGCATAGGCGTCTTGCAGCTCGATGGTGGGGCCCGTGTAGTTCTCCTTGACCCGTAACTGGTTCTTGTACAGCGTGTGGTAAGAGCCGATCATGGGGATGGGGGTGTTCAGGGTGTAGCGCTTGCTGTCCATGGCGGCGGCGATGGTGATGGTCTTTGCCAGGGAGGCTGCGGGGAAGGTGTTCTTCACGAAAAAGTCCGGGGTGCTCTGGACCTTTTCGTCTTTGCGTTCGCCCCAGGCGATAATCTCGTTGGTCTGCACGTCCACCACCAAGATGACGCCGTACATGGGCTTGAATCGGCGGAGCATATTGTCGATTTTTTCGGCCAGGAACACGTTTTTCTGGGCCTTGATGTGGGTGGAGTCGATGACCTCGATTTCGGGGGGAACCTCGGGGGTGACCGCCGCGGTGATGGCGGCCTGGGCGTTGGCCATGTCTTCGGCCTTCTGCTCGGCGGGGGTCAGGGGCGAACCTTCGGCCATGGCGGTTTCGATGTCCCTTGCTCCGGAATCGCTTGCGGCGCTGTCGTTGACTGGATTACTGGCGGTGTTGCCTGCGGAGTCGGCGGCAACGAGGGGTGCTTCCGGCGCTTCGGGGAGCTTTGCGACATCTTCTTTTTTGCCGCCTCCGAAAATGCAGGAGCCTATCATGAAACATAGGGTCGCGAATATCCCTAGGGCGATAATGCGGTTGCGGAGCCGTTGGGCGTAGGGCAGGGGTTGAATGGGCATCTGTTAAAGGGATTCCTTGAAGATGGTCTTGCGGTAGTAGGCCAGTTCGGCGATGCTTTCCCGGATGTCGTCCAGGGCCTGGTGCTTCTCTTGCTTCTTGAATTCGGGCAGGTTCGGGTACCAGCGGAAGGTCAGTTCCTTGATGGAACTGACGTCGATGTTCCTGTAGTTCAGCCAGCCCGTTACCTTGGGCATGTACTTGTACATGAACCTGCGGTCCTGCGTGATGGAGTTTCCGCAGAGCACGTTCAGTTTCTCCTGGGTGAAGGGCTTGATAAAGTCCAGGGTCATCTGGTCGGCATCGGCAATGGAAAAGCGGGATTTGCGGCAACGGTCGATAAGCCCGCTCTGCTTGTGGTGCTTGGAGTTCCACTCGTCCATGCCGTTGAAGATGTTTTCGGTCTGGTAGATGGCAAGCACCGGGCCTTCGGCGAGAATGTTCAGGTTCGGGTCGGTCACGATGGTGGCCACTTCGAGGATTACGTCTTTTTCGGGGTAGAGCCCCGACATTTCCAGGTCCATCCACACCAGGTTCGGTGCGCTTTTAATCTTTGCCATAACGGTGCTAAATCTAGTTTTTTTCAAAAAGCTGAGAGCGGGTTATGAGCCAATGTTATCTTTTTATCGTAATTTTCTGCCGTTCCGTCAAATGATAAATAAAACCATTTAATGTAAGTTTTTTATTTTCTATATTAGCTCGCGTTAATTTGTTACACCAATAGGAGCAATTATGGAAGACGTGGTAATCACTGGTATGGGTTGTGTTTCTGCACTTGGCAACAGCCCCGATGTGCTTTGGGATAATCTTTTGCAGGGAAAGTCTGGCGTAGCCCTTATCGACCGTTTCGATACAAGCGCCCTCCCCATCAAGATTGCCGCTGCCGTCAAGGAATTTGACGGTTCTGAATTTTTCAGTGCCCGTGACCAGTCCCGTTTTTCCAAGTGCATCCAGTATGCCGTCTATTCCGCCTACAAGGCCCTGGCCAACGCGGGGATTGACCCCAAGGCCGAAGACCCTTCCCGTTCTGGCGTGATTATCGGTGCGGGCATCGGCGGCATGAACTGCTATACCGAAAACGCTGTGACCTGGGGAACCCGCGGTCCTAACCGCGTGTCTCCCTTCTTTATCCCCATGTCCATTACCAACATGCCCGCCGGCGAAGTTTCTAACCGTACCGGTTGGATGGGTCCCTGCTTTGCTGTGGTTTCGGCCTGTGCAACTTCTAACCATTCCATCGCCGCCGCCTACGACGCTATCCGTCTGGGTCGTGCCGACATCATGCTGGCTGGCGGTACCGACGAGACGGTGAACCCGCTGGCCTTGGCTGGCTTTACCAACATGCATGCCCTGAGCAAGCGCAACGACGACCCCGAAACGGCATCCCGCCCCTTCGACAAGGACCGTGATGGCTTTGTGATGGGTGAAGGTTCCGGCATTCTGGTGCTTGAAAGCCTCTCTCACGCCAAGAAGCGCGGCGCCAACATTCTGGCCCGTATCGCAGGCGTTGGCATGAGTGCCGATGCCCACCACATGTCCGCCCCCCGCGAAGACGGCGAAGGCGTGCGTCTCGCTATCGAGATGGCGCTCCGCGATGCAGGAATTTCTCCGAACGACGTGGGCTACGTGAACACCCACGGCACTTCTACTCCTCTTGGCGACGTGGCTGAATGTTCCGCCCTGGAAAAGGTGTTTGGTGCCCGCGACAGCCTGAAGGTGAACTCCTCCAAGTGCATGATCGGGCATGCCCTGGGTGCCGCCGGCGCTCTCGAGGCTATTATTACCGTGAAGTCCCTGCAGAACCAGATGGTTCATGCTACGAGGAACGTGTTCAACCAGGACGAGCGCATCCATCTGGACGTGTGCGCAAACAAGAACACCAGTCACGACTTCAAGTACGCCCTGTCCGACGGCTTTGGCTTTGGCGGCCAGAACAGCGTGCTTTTGCTTGCCCGCGACTAGTCTTTTTCTATCTTTGCTGGCGTGAATTTTGCAATGCGAAAAATTCTCGCTGTGTTAGTGCTTGCGCTGGTGTGCCTTGTGCAGCCTTCGCTGTCGGCTCCCTACGATCCGCCCACTTGGCGCGATTCCACTTGGGACTACCGCAGCGAAGATTCCACGGACCTGGCAGGAGAAGTTTCCTGGCTCAAGGTAGGGGGTGTTGCGTCCCTGACGCTCATTGCCTACGGTGCCGCCTACTGGCTGGTGTTCGACAAGGGCTGGTGGGACGAGCAGGGCAACCATTTCCATTTCGAGAACGATTTTGACTACGCCCTGAACCTGGACAAGTTCGGTCATTTCGCCTCGGGCGTGGTCATGGGCGAACTCTTTTACGAGGGGTATCGCTGGGCAGGTGCTACGGAGTTCCAGTCCTACCTGTTTGCTGGGCTTTCCGCCATGATGACCCACATCGCCATCGATGTGAAAGACGCCTATTCTCCGGAGTGGGGCTTCAGTATCTTTGACGTACTCTCCGGGACGTTGGGCGGTTTCTTGCCCATGGCGGAGCGATACGTACCCTTGTTCAAGTACGTGGACCTTAAGTGGAGCTACTGGATTAACAGCAGGGCCTATTACGACCAGGGCAAGATAGACGGAAAAAACCATACGTGCGTTTTTACCGACGACTATGTGAACCAGACTTTCTGGGCGTCCTTCAAGATTTATCGCATGTTGCCGGCAGGGGCCCGCGCCTATTACCCAAGCTGGCTTGCCATTGCGGCAGGCCTTAGTATTGACGATGGGGTCTTTTTGCACAACAAGGAGATTACCCCCCACAGGGAAGTGTATATCGCCCTGGACTACGACTTGGAGGCATTCCGCCCCCAAAGCCGCATGGCCCGCACCCTGATAAAGAGCCTGAATTATTTCAAATTGCCGGCTCCGGCGGTGCAAGTTTATCCTGAATTTCACTGGTTCTTGCTGTACCCGATTAAATTTTAGCCTGCGGTCGCATATTTGACTGCATTTTTCTGTATAAATCCTATATTTTGAGTGATGCGTAAAAAGCACCAAATACGGTTATTCATGACCGTGTTGTTTGTTGTAATCGGAACCTCGGGGGCAGCCCCTGTGGTGGGTTCTGAACGTACCCGGAATTTGCAGGGTCTGGAACATTCCCCCATACTCATGGAGTACCACAGGCAGACCGTGGGGGAGGACCGTCAGTTCTTTACCTACCCCAGGCGTGATTACGGATTTATCCGGAACTTTACCCGTGCAGAATCCGGCGCAATGATGTTCATGGCCGATACCACCGGCGAGTTCTTTGGCAAGAGCCACAGTTTCGGTGTGGCTGCGTCCCCGGTGTTCGGGGCGGAATACTGCGGTAGTGAATTTCTGGGCGATACCCTGTGGCCCTCTTTTGACGGGGGCATTTACCTGCGGGGTTACGCCGACTCCCTGGATTTTGACCTGGATGCCCGCATGTATGCCGGCGAGCATTCCGCCAAGAAGCCCAAGAGTTTCGACGGCGAGGTCTTTGACGTGCAGACCAAGGAAGGCAACGCCGGTGCTGACTACGTGAGCTATTCCCGCTACAGGGCACACATGGCCCTGAACTATGCCTGGGCAAGGCTGCAGCTGGCCCGTGACGTACTCCACTGGGGACCGGGCTATTACAATAACCTTTCCCTGAACCAGTTCGCCTTGCCCTACAACATGCTCTCCCTGGACCTGACCTTTGGCCCCCTGCGAGTGTTCAGCGTGTATGCCGATTTGCGGGTGGACAGCTGGAGTTACAGCAGGAACAACCTGAACGACCGGAACCTGTATGCCCACCGCTACGAACTGGCCTTGGGGAACTTGACTATCGGCATGAGCGAAATCCAGGTGCTATACAACGAGAACAAGCCCTGGCTCTTTGTGCCCATCGCTCCGCTTTTTATTGAAAAAGGCAACTACACCGAGCGAGTAAATAACGGGGCACTGGCCCTGGACATGAACTACCGCCTGTTCAGTGCAGTCCGCTTTTACGGAGAATTTTTCTTGGACGACCTGGAATCTCCCAATGCGATTTACGAGAACAAGTACAGCAACAACCGTTGGGCGGGTATGTTGGGCCTGCAGGCGGGACACGACTTTTACATCGGGCAAAGGCGTCTCAGCGCAGGCACCATTGCCGAAATTGCCCGTGTGGAACCCTACACCTATTGCCATTACGATACTGCCCATGCGCAGCTTGCAAACTTGGGAGCCCCTCTTGGGAACCCCAACGGCCCCAACAGCCTGGCGGTGGACTGGACGATGTATGCTCAAATAGGGCTTGGTTCCCTTGGACAGCTTTTTGCGGGCGTACATCAGAAATGGCTGTGGAAGGGAACCGATGCAGGCAGTGGCATCGAGGACCCTTACAAGACGGTGCGCAAGCGCTTTGCCCATGGTGCACCCATGGCGTACACCGTGGCACCGGCTCTCGGGTACAACGGACGGTTTGTTGGCTTTTCAGGAGAATTGACCTTAGGCGACACCCGCGCTGCGGATGTCAGGATTTCATTCATGTGGTAGATTATGGCGGATTTTAAAGAGAGAATCAAGGAGAGCGGGCATTTCAAGGCGCTGATGAACAGCTTTCGGTTGCGTAAGCGTGTACTTGCCTTGGCCGATGCCTTTGTGGTGGCGGTGTCGGCTTTGATTGCCAACTACCCGCTGCCCCTTTTCGCCGAACGCATTGGTCGCCCGGATCTGTTTGTCATTATTATCACCAGCATTATCTCTTGTTTTGGAAGCCTCCTGTTCTTTGGTGCCTATAACAAACTGTGGCGCTATTTCAGCAAGCGTGATTACCTGAGTTGCGTCAAGGGAATTGTCGTGGGTATTGCTGTGGCGTACGGCCTGGTGTACCTGTTCCACAAGGACTTGTTCTGGGAATTTGCCTTGCTCCATGCTCTTGTCGCCGTAGTGGGGGTTTCCCTGTTCCGTTACTTGTTCCGCAGGACTTTTGTGTCATTGGTTTCTACGGGAATGCATGAGGCCGAACGTAAGCGCACCATGATTATTGGTGCGGGAAACGCAGCTCAGCTTTTGTTAAATGAAATTCGTAATAACCAGACTGATGCAAGCCATGGGGAGAGTACTGGTTCTGCTAAGAATATTAATCCGGTCTGCTTGATCGATGACGACCGCTATAAGATTGGCAAGCCTTTTGGTGGCGTGTTGGTTGCTGGAACCACGTCGGATATTCCCAAGGTGGTCAAGGAACTCCGGATAGAGCAAATAATCTTCGCTATCCCTAGCTGCCCTCCTAAAGACAGACAAACCATTCTGGATATTTGCGGCAAGACGGGCCTCCCCGTAAAGGTGTTGCCCTTTATCGGAAGCTTGTTGGATACATCTGCGGTAGGAACCGGTGCTACAAGCTTTGTAAGCCAGATTCGTGACATCAAGGTGGAGGATTTGCTAGGACGTGAACCCATCAAGTTCAACAATTCTGAAATTCGCGAGTTCATTGAGGGTAAAGTCTGCATGGTTACCGGCGGTGGTGGCAGCATCGGTAGCGAACTGGTGCGCCAGATTGCAAAGTACAGGCCCAAGCAGGTGATTATCGTGGATATCTACGAGAACAATGCCTACGAAATCCAGCAGGAACTGGTGATGGAGTATGGCGACCGACTGAACCTGGTAACATTGATTGCCAGCGTGCGCGACTATTTCCGCATGAACCAGATTTTCAAAAAATATGAGCCCCAGGTGGTGTTCCATGCGGCGGCCCACAAGCACGTGCCCCTGATGGAAAATAACCCCATGGAAGCCATCAAGAACAACGTGGTGGGCACTTTCAACATGGCCACGCTTTCCTTGCTGCATAACGTGAAAAAGTTCGTGATGATTAGCACCGACAAGGCCGTGAACCCCACTAACGTGATGGGGGCGAGCAAGCGCTGTTGCGAAATGATTGTCCAGTTCTTTTCGCAACAGAAGGACTGCAAGACCGAATTCGTGACCACCCGCTTTGGAAATGTGCTGGGGAGCAACGGCTCCGTGATTCCCCTGTTCAAGCACCAGATTGAGCAGGGCAAGCCTGTGACGGTGACACACCCTGACATTATCCGCTACTTTATGACTATTCCGGAGGCGGTGAACTTGGTGCTAGAGGCGGCAAGCTTTGCTCACGGTGGCGAGATTTTTGTGCTGGATATGGGCCAGCCCGTGAAGATTGTGACCCTGGCCGAAAACCTAATTCGCATGTATGGCAAGGTGCCTTACAAGGATGTGGAAATCAAGTTCACGGGACTACGACCTGGAGAAAAACTGCTCGAAGAATTGCTGATGAACGAAGAGGGCTTGCAGAAAACCAAGAACAAGCTCATCTATATCGGAAAGCAGATAGAGATTGATGCCGATACCTTTATCAATGAACTGTGGACTTTGAAGAATGCTGCCCAGGAAAACGACGACAAGACCGCCATTTCCGCTCTGCACCACATTGTACCCACCTTCACTACGCCCGAAGAATTCAACAAGACGGTAAGGATGCCGAAGGTGTAGATTTTGGCGGGTGTCGCCGATCAGAGGAGAATGCTATGAACTGGAAAATAAAAATTCTTGTTTCTTTCGCTATGGCCCTGTTCCTTGAGGCCTGCGGCGATTCGTCCAGTTCTTCTAGTGATGAGGACCAGGTGCTGCTCAGCACCACCGTCAAGAAAGACGGTATCGACATGCTGAGCTTTGGTAGCCTGAATCTGGACGTGGCGGCGGATTCGTTCCTTGCGGTATTTGAACTGGGGGACATTGTAACGGTGATGGTGGACGGTTACGACACCCTGGAAGTTCCCGTTGTGCCGGACTACGACGCCGTTTCTCCTGGGGAACTGTTGCTGCGCGTAGTGTCGGGCAAGCCCCACGTGACCTTGGGCATCAACTTTGGGCAGCTTGCCGTAGCCTTTGGCATTGCGGAAAACGCCCCCGAAGGTTCGGAATACCCTTACCGGTTGAAGAATGTTAAGTTGCCAATCCAGGTGAACGTCTCCCTGAAGGATAAGGACGGCTTCAAGGAAAACCTTGAAATGCTGGAATACCAGAACTACGGGCTGGTCATTGAAAACTACCCGGACTTGTCTGTGGCAGATTTTGCCAACTTCAGGGAAATTACCACCACGGGAATGGGGAAGGGTGTGCTCTATCGTTCCTCTAGCCCCATTGACCCGGTGGATGGCCGCAACACCTACGCGGATTCCCTGGCCAAGGCGGCCAAGGTGGCAACCTTCGTCAACCTGACGGACACGGACAAGGGAGCTAGGGCCTACGAGGGCTTTGACAAGTCCTACTACGCTACACAGAAGGTGGTTTACCTGTCGTTGCCGGCGTCGTTCACCACCAAACTTTTCAAGGAAGGTCTGGTAAAGGGACTCCGATTCATGATAGAAAATGAAGCCCCCTATCTGGTGCATTGCCAGATGGGCAAGGACCGTGCCGGATTCGTGAGTGCCATGCTGGAAGCCCTGATGGGGGCTTCTGCCGAAGAGGTGGAGAAGGACTATGTGAAGACCTACGACAACTACTACAATGTGGTGCACGGCAAGCAACAGCGCCTTACGGAGTCGCAGCTGGACTGGTTCCAGGCCCTGATTGTCCGCAACATGAAAATGGCCTATAGTGATGCGTGTGTGGATATTGAGGACTTTGAAAAAGTTGACCTAGCTAAGGCTACGGAACAGTACCTGGAAAAGTTGGGACTGTCCAAAAAAGAGATAGCGGACCTGAAGGAAAAACTGTCTAAGTAACAGTCTATTTGCCTTGCTCGTCTTCGGCGCGTAAGCGTTCAGCCTCTTCGACGCTGATGGTGCGCCCTTCGCAAATGTAGGCTTTCAATGTTCCGTCCGCTTTGAGCTGTTTCATGTCGCAGGTCTCTGCGATTTCACGGGATGTTTCAAGCGATGCGTTCCATTGCGATACGAAAATATCGGAGTTTTCACCATATTTATTTTTCGCTTTTTCTGCTAGGGCGAGTTGGTCAATAATTTCTTGCTCACAGTTTGAATAGTTGGTGCTTGCCTTTGTATCTGTATTCGTTTGTAGTTCAAAGACTGGTTGGCAACCTGTAGGGGTTAAGTCTTGGAATGGTCCACTATTGGAATCGTCGGGAGTACCATAGGTACAGGCAAATGCCTGGAGCGATAACGACGAGGCGATGATGCTTGTGAGGCTATAACGGCGGCTCCAGAATACGGCAACGATCCAGAGATAAACCTTTCGAAGAATCCTGCTCATAGAGATACGCCCCCTTTGTCCGTTAAATATAGAAACCATTTTTTGTTATATTGAGTCGTGGAGGAAAAATGAAGCTAAATTCGTTGACTCTGGTTATTTTTTTGTGTTCGGTGGCTTTGTCTGCTCAAGACAAATCTTTTTATTGGGGACCTCGAGCGTCCCTGAATATGTTTAGCGTTTATAATACCAATTCTGTTCGCGTGCAGTACGGAAACCCTGCCGATAAGGTGATTCATCGAGATTCGTACAAAGATGCTTCTGGAGTAGGGATGGATTTTGGGCTGGCTGCAAGGTACATGTTTGGCTCTTGGGGTGCTGCCGTAGAATTAAATATCGGTCTTTGCATGCTTTCGATGGATAATGACCTCTACGGTCGGACATCCTATAATGCGATGGGGTATGCAAATCGTACCTCTTTGCAAGAAAACCTTGATTTCTTTCGGTTCTCAATGCCTATTATGTATTTCAAAAAGTTCGGTGAACTTTTTTATGTTGAAGTGGGTCCGCAGCTTAGCCTGAATTATGCGGATGACCGAACCTTGGGAGAAGATGAGGAAATAGAATTGGGTGGCTGGAAACCTAATCTATTCGGAGTTTCCGCTCTTCTGGGAGGGGGCTTCGACATGCCTGTCGGAAAAACGAAGTGGCTTGATATAGGTGGGCGGCTGGTTCTCGATTTTACAAGGGTAGAGAGCGACTCGAAAGTGGAGCTTGAAGAATCGGAGTCTTTTAGAAAGGCTTCTTCGGCAAAGTTGTTCGCCTGGTATTCTTATCTAGCCTTTTATCTCTAACAAGCTCTGATGCCGTCGTCCTGGATTAGGATTTTCCCTTCGCGATAGAGGGTCCCGAGAATCTTCTTGAAGGTCTTCTTGGACATGCCGAATTCCTTCTGGATGGTTTCCGGGTCGGTGTGGTCGCCGTAGGGCAGGAACCCGCCCGCCTCGGAGAGTTTGCGGAGCACTGCGTTCGGGCTATCGCTCTTCATGATTCCCTTGTAGCCTACAGGCGAAAGGTTCAGGGTGATTTTTCCGTCGCTGGTGAACCGCTGGATGTATCCCGGCATGGTGTCGCCGATGTAGATGCGTTTGGTGCCGGGCGTGACCATGAGGCGCCCCGTATAGCGGTAGTTCACCAGAAAGTCCACGTAGTCCGGCGTAACCTCGTAGGCGGCCAGTTCCACCCGCTCTCCCACATGGAGTTCAGAGGTGTCGGTATCGATGAAGCTCTTGATTTTTTCGGTAGCCACCAGACGGTTGCTCTTGTCGTCCAGCAGAATATAGACCACGCAGCGGTCGCCCCGCTGGAGTTCTCCCAGCTGTTGCTTGTAGGGCAAGAACAGATCCTTGTTCAGTCCCCAGTCCAGGAACGCTCCCACGCGGTTTACGTCCTTGACTTCCAGCACGGCGAATTCTCCGGCCTGGGCGTAAGGCTTCTGGAGGGTGGCGATAGGGCGGTCTTCGCTATCCATATAGACGAACACGTCCAGGATTTCGCCTTCTTCCAGGGAAAATTCCTCCCGGTTTCCAGGGAGCAACACCCTTCCGCCGGTTTCTAGCTCCAGGTAATAGCCCTGGGGCATGATGCTTTCGACCCGGGCGCGATTGTATTTGCCGATTTCCATAATTGCCTTTCCGTTCAGGTGTCCGCGATTGCGGGGTTGATGTCGCGACCATCCGCGACGATAAAAATATAGGATTTTATTATATTCAACAAAGATTTATGATAGACTTTATCGGCGACATTCACGGTCACGCGACCGAACTGCGGGCCCTGCTAGAGAAGTTGGGCTATGTGGAACGTGGAGGTGTTTTCGCCTATCCGGGAAACGCCCGTAAGGTGGTTTTTCTCGGGGACTACATCGACCGGGGCTGTGAATCCCGGGAGACTATAGACCTGGTCCGTGCCATGCGGGACGCCGGAGCTGCTACCGCCCTCATGGGAAACCACGAATTCAACACCCTCTGTTTTTGGCAGCAGAACGGTGCTGGCGGTGGGCATTTTCTGAAGACTATTACGGGCGGCTACCTGCGGGACCATTCCTTCAACAAGGTGGCCATCCTTGCACGGACGGTAGAATCTTATCGCGGACGACAGCAGGAATTCCAGGAGATGCTGGACTTTCTGAAGACATTGCCGTTCTATATGGAAACGGACTTGTTCCGGGCGCAACATGCCTGCTATGACGCCGAATGCGTACAGACCCTGCGTGAGGCGGGCATTACAAGCTTTGCCGACGGAAATTTCGACGAACTGATTGCCCGTGCCTGCGACAGCCACAATGAATTTGAAGATTCCCTGTTCCACCCTCTGGATATCTTGCTGAAGGGCCCCGAGATGGAGCTGCCTGCAGGCGGGACCTTCCGGGACGGCGAAGGCGTGGTGCGCAAGAAGATGCGGCTCCGCTGGTGGATTGACCCGAAGAACGCCACCCTTCAGGATATTGCGCTCCAGCCCGGCGTGGACTTTTCCGATGAACCCGTTCCTGAGGCTATTCGGTCTCGAAAGTTCTACGGCGAAAACGAACGGCCCGTGTTTTTCGGGCACTACTGGCTTAAAGGCGAGCCGGCCCTTATCCGCAAAAACGTGTGCTGTCTGGATTACAGCATCGGGAGTTTTTTCGGGCATGGCCGTATGGTGGCCTACCGCTTTGACGGAGAGCAAACCCTTGATGCCCGCAAGTTCGTGTGGGTGGAGGGACCGTCGGTTTGAAAACTCTCTCGTCTCTCGTCTCTCGTCTCTCGTCTCTTAAGCTGACCGTCTTTTTGCTGGTCGCGTTCCTTCTGGTCATATTCTGGGGCGTCTTGGGACAGGCAAACGCCGAAGCGGCTGGAATGCCGGCGTCTGTTGCGGTAGAACGATTTTTCGGGAGCTATTTCGTCTGGGTTTTTGACGTGGTTCCCGTGCCTGCCATGAAAAGCTTGGCGGTGTTGGCCTGCGTGAACCTGGTGGCCGCCATGATCTTTCGCATGCCCCGCGGTCTAAAGTTTGCTGGACTTTACGGAATCCACACCGCCCTGCTGGTGCTGCTTGCAGGGAGCCTTGTGGGCGGCGCTCTCCAGCGTGACTACAACGGCTACAAGAACGTAGCGCCCGAAAGCGTGCCGGAAAAGTCCGGAACCTTGACCATGTTCCCCGCAGGAGACAGCCTCGGGACCGTAGCGGTGCAGTTTCCCCTGGAAACTGCCGGCTGGACCTACCATGTGGAGTATCGCGGGCGTTTTCCCATGTCGCCCAAGTCCTCCATCGACCTCTATACGGTAACCTACGACCCCATGCGTTTTGTGCCTTACGCCTTCATGAGCCTGGTGCTGGTCAGTCTTGTTTTTCATTATGTAGTCGTGGTGGTGCGCGCCCGTAAGGGGGACTCGTGAAACGGCTCTCTTCAGGACAGTTTGCGCATTTGTTGTTCCCGCACTTTTTATTCCTGCGCCCATTCCCGCGATTTTTGTTCGCGCCACTGCTGTTTGTGACGCTCCTGCTTGTGGCCTTGCCCTCGGCATGGGCTTCTGAACGGCCGGAACTGCGGACAGAATTGCAGGGTTCGGCGACGGCGGTGGTGTACCAGGGAGAAATCCGACCTTTTGCCTCTTTTGCGCGAGATGTGCTGGACAACTTTTCGGGAAAAGTTTCTTACCGCTGTGCCGAAAAAGACGCTGACCGCTGCCCACGTAAGATGCAGGCTACCGAGGTGGCCTTGGGGATTATAAAAAATGAGCCCCGGAGTCGGGACTGGAAACTTTTCAAGGTCTTGCGGAGCGACGTTTCGGAGGCCTTGCACCTGCCGCCAGGCGAACGTTACGTGAGTTACGGCCAGCTGCAGCCTGCCTGGGACCTGCTGGAACTTTACGCCAGCCGAGATGACGGTCATGCCGCCACTCTGGAGATGAAACGGCTCTACGAAAATATCCAGCTGTTCGAGACCCTGGGAGATAGCGCCCGGGTGAAGGAGCTTTTCACCCTGGCAGAACCCGCCTTGGCCGAAAGCGGCCCCACGGTTCGGCGGATCAACCTGGAACTGGCCTACTACTTTGTGGACCCTGTGCTGTGGGCCTTCGTGACGGCATTTGTCGGGTTCTTGCTTTCCCTCTTGAACCTGAATTTCAAGAAGACGGCTCTGGACCGAGCCGCCAACGGGGCAGGCCTTGTGGCTTCGGTGGTTTTGGTTCTGACTCTTGCGGTGCGATTTGCGGTGACGGGCCACCCGCCTATGGCGAATTTGTACGAAATTATTTTGTGGGTGGCCCTGCTGTTGGAGACCTTCGAGGTGGTGGCGTTTTTCCGTTGTCGCCGTCGCCAGTTCTCCCTGATGGTGCCTATCGCCTTCGTGGCGGCCCTGCTGTTGTTCTTTGCGCGGTTCGTGCTGGAAACCGGCGATGCCTTCCGGGCGCTGCCCGCCATCTTGAATTCTTCGGTGTTCCTTACCCTCCACGTGTTTACCATCGCCATAGGATTTGCAGGCATGATTCTTTCGGGAATCGTGGCCCATGTGGCCCTGTTCCGTTTCCGTGGCAGGGAAATCCCCCGAGATGAGCCCCTCGTGCCGCTGCTCTACGGCACCCTGGTTTTCGGTTCGGTCCTGACCATAGTGGGCACTCTTTTGGGTGGGGTGTGGGCGGACTTTGCCTGGGGGCGTTTCTGGGGGTTCGACCCCAAGGAATGCGGTGCCCTCTTTGTAATCCTCTGGTCCATGCTGGGTTTACACCTGCGGGCCGGGCGCCTGGTGACAGGCCGGGGCTTTGTGCTGTTCAATGCTTTCAACGTGGTGGTCACCTTCCTCTGTTGGTTCGGAATCAACCTTCTGGGCGTGGGACTTCACAGTTACGGCTTCCAGAATGGCACGTTTACCTGGCTCTTGAGCTTTGTTTTGGCGGACTGCGCCTTGATTCTCCTGTTAAATTTCTATTTTCGAAAACATGAGTGAGAATGTACCGAATGCAGAAGATGCCGCCGAGGAATCGGCGGAACTTCCGAAAGTGGAAAGCCGTGAAGACCTGATGCGCATTATCCAGGCCCTAGTCTTTGCGTCTCCGGATATCGTGACCCTGAAAAAGTTGCGGGAAATCCTGGGGGATTTCTTGGATGCCCGTACTGTGGCTGAGGCCTTGATTGCCGCCAACGATTCCCTGAACAAGATACAGTCTCCTTTCGAAATTGTGGAACAGGCCGGCGGTTACCGCTTTAGGACACGTGCCAAGTATTACCCCTGGGTGCGCAAGTTGTTCCCCGAAGCCAACGCCCGCAGGCTTTCCCAGGCGGCCCTGGAAACATTGGCCGTAATTGCATACCAGCAACCCATCACCAAGGCCGCCATTGAACAGGTCAGGGGCGTGGCCTCTGTCGATGGACCTATCCGTAACCTGCTGGACAAGGGATTTATTTCTTTGGGTGCCCGTGCGGAGACGGTGGGGAACCCCTACACCTACGTGACCACCCAGGAATTCATGAAGTATTTCGGGATTAACCGTATTCCCGAAGACCTGCCCCGCTTGCGGGAATTCAGTGAGCTTCTGGAGGCGGGCAATCTGGTGCCCCAGTATTCGATTCCCGAAAGTTCTCCGGAGGAGCCCAAGCCCCCTGAGGAAGTTCCGGACCAGATTGAGCTGTCCATGGGAGAGACCTGATGGCCGCTACGCCCTTGATGCAGCAGTACTACGAAATCAAGAAACAGAATCCGGGCTGCATACTTTTCTTTAGAATGGGGGATTTCTTCGAACTGTTCGAAGAAGACGCCGTTATCGCTTCCAAGATTTTGGGGCTTACCCTCACCAGCCGAAACAACGGGGCGGCGGGGGAGACTCCCCTTTGCGGGTTTCCGCACCATGCGGCGGACCGCTACGTGCCCAAGATGGTGGCCGCAGGCTACCGTATAGCCATTTGCGAACAGGTAGAAGACCCAAAGCTTGCCAAGGGAATCGTGAAGCGGGACGTGGTGGAAATCATCAGCGCCGGAACCGCCATGGACGAGACCAACCTGAACGCCAAGGAGGCCAACTACCTCTGCGCCTATATGCCGGCGGAATCAGGAGACGAGTCGGTGTTCGCCTTTGCGGACGTGACCACGGGCTACCTTGCGGTGAGCAGGAGTTCCGTGCAGGCTTTTGAGTGCGAGTTCTGCCGCCGCATGCCCAAAGAAGTGGTGGTGGCCGAAGGTTGCGAAATCCCTTCGGGCGTCATGGACATTATCCGCTCCGAAAACATCCTGATTACGGAGATTCCCGCTTTTCTGTTCGGGGCGGAGCACGGGCGGGACGTGCTGTTTTCCCACTTCAAGGTGGAATCCCTGGTAGGCCTCGGCCTGGACGGTCGCGACCGTGAAACGGCGGTGACGGGCGCCCTCTTGCAGTATTTGATGGACCAGAAAAAGTCCGAGCTTTCCCACTTTACGGGTCTCGAGATTTTGAATCTGGACGACTACATGACTCTGGATCCCAGCACCTTGCGCAATCTGGAGCTGGTCCGCCCGCTGAACGCCGACGATTATTCTAGCACCTTGTGTTCCGTTCTGGACTTTACCGTTACCGCCATGGGCGGCCGCGTGCTGAAGGACTGGGTGAGTCACCCGCTGATTTCGGTGGAAAAAATCAAGGCCCGCGAAGATGCCGTGTCCGAGCTGGTGGGGAACCCCATGGCCTTGGACGAACTGAAGGAATCCCTTACCTCTATTCTGGACATGGAACGCCTGATGGGGCGCGTGGGGAGCGGTCGCGCCAACGCTCGTGACCTGGCGGGCATGGGTCGCTCCCTGTGCCAGGCTTCTAAGGTGGCCCGTGTGCTTTCGGAACTGCATTCACCTCTGTTCCAGCAGTTCCGTCAGGTGCTGGAACTGGCCAAAGGCAGGGGAGAGGAACTTCTTCAGAATTTCAACGACGACTTGCCCCTGACGGTCCGCGAGGGTGGCATGATTCGGGAAGGCGCCAACGTGGAACTGGACGCCATGAACGCCGATATCAAGGATAAGCGCCAGTGGATTGCCTCCCTGGAAAGCCGTGAGCGGGAACGTCTGGAAATCCCGAGCCTCAAGGTGGGCTACAACAGGGTGTTCGGCTACTACATCGAGATTACAAGGGCCCAGATGGCCAAGGCCACCAAGCCCATTCCCGACGAATACATCCGCAAGCAAACTACCGTCAACGCCGAGCGCTACATCACCCCCGAGATGAAGGAGTGCGAGTCTGTCATCAGCAACGCCGAGGTGAACATCCACGAGCTGGAATACCGCATCTTCTGTCAGCTCAGGGACCGGGTGAACAGCTGGCGCAGCGAACTTCAGGAAATCGCCGACGCTATTGCCCGTGTGGACACTCTTTACAGCTTTGCCCGTGCCGCCCGTAAGTACAATTACGTGTGCCCGGAAGTCTATACCGGTACGGGAATTGAAATTCGGGGCGGTTTCCACCCTGTAATCGTGGCGGTGAATCCGGACTTGAATTTTATCCCCAACGATGTGGAACTTTCTCCCGAGACCACCCGCTTGATGCTCATTACGGGCCCCAACATGGCAGGTAAATCTACTTACCTGCGTCAGACGGGGCTGATTGTGCTGATGGCCCAGATGGGCTGCTTTGTGCCTGCGGAATCGGCCCGCATAGGCGTTGTGGACCGGATATTCACCCGCGTGGGGGCTAGCGACCGCCTGAGCCGTGGTCTCAGTACCTTCATGGTGGAGATGATCGAGACGGCCAACATTCTGCGGAATGCCACGCCTCACAGCTTGGTGCTGTTAGATGAAATCGGTCGCGGAACTAGCACCTTCGACGGCCTTTCTATCGCATGGTCTATCGTGGAGACTTTGCATAGCGAGCCTTCTCGCATGGCGCTGACGCTGTTTGCCACCCACTATCACGAACTCACCGGCCTTGTGGATTCCCTGGAACATGCGGGGAACTATCAGGTGGCGGTTCAGGAGAAAGGCGACAAGCTCATCTTCTTGCACAAGATTCTTGCCGGGGCTTGCGATTCTAGCTACGGTATCCATGTGGCGGAAATGGCGGGACTCCCCTCTACGGTGGTGCGCCGGGCCCGCAAGATTCTGCTCCGTCTGGAAAAGCAGAAGATCGACCCCAGTGACGAGGCGATTCACAAGAAAATAAAGGACAGGCCCCAGATGGACCTGTTCGCCGCCCCCGACGAGTCCCTGACGCTCTTGAAACAGGAAATCTGCCGCCTGCGTCCCGAAGAGATGACCCCACTGCAGGCCCTGCAACGCCTCACGGAACTGAAGGAAAACTATGGGAAATAGGTGTTAGGTTGTAGGTTTTAGGGCTGCTGGTTACAGGAGGCTCTGAGCCTGCCCGGATTTGTTCCGGGATGCTGGGGTCAGCGTCAACCAGAAATGAAAAGTTTAGAAGTAAAAAACAGGAGTAACAATGTCTGTACAAGTAATGGTAAATGGAATTCCGGGCAACATGGGCCGTATCGTGGCCGAAACCTGCGTGGCCCGCGGCCTGGAACTGGTCCCGTATTCCCTGACGGGCGAAATCATCGTGGAAAACGAGGCCGAGGTGGCCGGCAAGACCGTCCAGCTCCTTAAGCCCAGCAACCGCGAAGAGCGCATCGGCGAGGTGCTGGCCAAGTACCCGAAAATGATTTGCATCGACTATACCCACCCCACGGCTGTAAACGACAACGCCGCCTTCTACGTGAAGCACAAGATTCCTTTTGTGATGGGCACTACCGGTGGCGACCGCGAAGCCCTTGCAAAGCTTGTGGCCGACGCCAACCACCCCAGCGTCATTGCTCCCAACATGGCAAAGCAGATTGTGGCTTTCCAGATGATGATTGAATTTTTGGCCAAGGAATTCCCCACGGCATTTAGCGGTTACAAACTTTCCGTGGTAGAAAGCCACCAGAAGACCAAGGCGGACACCAGCGGCACGGCCAAGGCCGTGGTAGGGGACTTCCAGAAGATGGGATTCGACTTCTCTGTAGATGACATCGAGAAGGTCCGTAACGAAAAGGAACAGGTGGAACGGATGCACGTGCCCGAGGAATACCTGGGCGGTCACGCCTTCCACACCTACAGCCTGGACAGCGCCGACGGCACCGTGCATTTCGAGTTCCAGCACAACGTTTGTGGCCGCAAGATTTACGCCGAAGGCACCGTAGATGCGGTGAACTTCCTCGCATGCCACCTCGCAAACGGAACCGCCAAACCCTTCAACATGATGGACGTTTTGCGCTCTGGAAAAATGAGATAAGAAGTAAACAGTGATTAGTGGTTAGTAAATAGGAATAATTAGGCGGCTACGCCGCGATCATTAAAACCTAACCACTGACCACTAACCACCAACCACTCTTATGCGGTCCTACATCCTCCGACGCCTGCTTTTGATGATCCCGACCCTCATCGGGATTTCGCTGGTGTGTTTTATACTCATCCAGCTGTTGCCGGGCGGCCCTGTGGAGGAGATGATTTCCAGGGCCCAGCAGGCCGCCGCCATGAAAGGCGGGGTAGATGCGTCCAAGGCCCTGTCGCCAGACCAGATAGCCCAAATCCAGGCCTACTTCGGGTTTGACCAACCGGCCTGGAAGCGCTACCTGACCTGGCTCTGGAACGTGCTGCACCTGGACTTGGGCGCAAGCTACACCTATGGCCTCCCGGTATGGGACGTCATCGTGAGCCGGTTCCCCATATCCCTGTTTTTCGGAATCACTTCGTTCTTCTTGAGTTACCTGATTTGCATTCCCCTTGGCCTCTGGAAGGCGGTGCATCACGGGAGCAAGCTGGACTCCCTCAGTTCGGGCCTGATATTCTCGGGCTACGTGATGCCGGGTTATGCCCTGGGCATCCTCCTGATTATTTTCCTTGCGGGCGGGTCCTACCTGGACATCTTTCCGCTGGGGGGCCTTACCAGCGACGACTTTGAGGATTTCTCTTTTTTCGGGAAAATCGTGGACCTGGGGCATCACCTGATTCTGCCGATTTTCTGCTACATGATTAGCGAGTTCGCCTTCCTGACCTTCCTCATGAAGAATTCCGCCCTGGAGGAACTGGGCAAGGACTACATGCGCACGGCCCTTGCAAAAGGCATGAGTTTCAAGCAGGCTTTGGTGCGCCATGCACTCCGCAACGCGCTCATTCCCATCGCCACCCGCCTCTCCGAAATCTGCACCCTCATGTTTGCGGGGGCGCTCCTTATCGAGAAGGTCTTTGATATCGACGGCATGGGCCTGCTATACTACAATTCCATGGTGAACCGGGACTACAACGTGGTCATGGGCATCATCTTCCTCAGCAGCCTCATGGCCATGGTGGGCCGCCTTTTCAGCGATATCCTATACACGCTGGTGGACCCGCGAATCAAGTTCTCGTAGCTTCATTTTTTGTGTTATTGGCCCTTATTATAACGAAACGAAGGCCTGCGTTACAAGAAAACGGTTTCTAAACAGGGAATATTTGTTTTTGGCCGGTCCGTTCGTCTTGGATTTATTCATCGTGCATCCGCGATGCTCCGTTTAGAACAAAAGAAGTGGCGTTGCCGCACTTGTTATGCTGTTTTTACAGCGGCAGTTCCATTTGTTCGGAGGCTTTGTGGCTGGGCATGCTCTTGTGAAGTAGCCTGTAGGCGTTGCTGGTAGCGACGCGCCCCTGCTTTGTGCGGGAAAGCAGCCCCTTCTGGATCAGGTAGGGCTCGTAAACTTCTTCCAGGGTATCGGTCTCTTCGCCCAGGGCCGCCCCGATGGTACCCAGGCCTACTGGGCCCCCGTCGAACTTGTCAATCATCATGGAGAGGATTTTCCGGTCCATGGGGTCCAGGCCTTCGCTGTCGATGCCCAGCATCTGCAGTGTGCGTTCCGCCGCCTCCAGGTCGATAACGCCTGAACCGCGGACCTGTGCCACGTCACGGCAACGGCGCAAGATGCGGTTCGCGATGCGGGGAGTGCCGCGGCAGCGCCCGCCCAGAATCTGGGCGGCGTCTTGGGTCAGTTCAATCCCGAGAATCTTGGAACTCCTCATCAGGATTTGCATCAGGTCCTTTTCGTCGTAGAGTTCCAGCCGGTAGGATAACCCGAAGCGGTCGCGCAGGGGGCCGGTCAACAGGCCTGTGCGTGTGGTAGCGCCCACCAGGGTAAAATGCTTGAGGGGCAGGTTCACGCTTCGGGCCGCCGGGCCTGAATCCAGCATGATGTCCAGCCTGAAATCTTCCATGGCGGGGTAGAGGTATTCCTCGACGGTGCGGTTCAGCCGGTGGATCTCGTCGATAAACAGCACGTCGTTTTCTTGAAGCCCCGTAAGGAGCCCCGCCAAGTCGCTTGCCTTTTCCAGCACGGGCCCGCTGGTGATGTGGATGTTCACGCCCATCTCTTTGGCGATGATACCCGCCAGCGTCGTCTTGCCGAGGCCAGGCGGCCCCGCAAAAAGGCAATGGTCCAGGGCGTCTCCCCGGTGCTTGGCCGCCTCTATGGCGATAGAAAGGCTCTCCTTGATGGAGGCCTGGCCCGTAAACTGCTCCAGACTGAGCGGCCGGAGGGTCTGCTCCATTTCGGACTCGTCCATGGAGTTTTTACCGGGAGAAATGACGCGTTTGTCTTCCATACTGCACAAATATACACTTGTACAGGTGGTTCTGTCAAGATGTCTTTAACAAAAAACACTTTGGGGTATTGCTTTTTTGTGCAGTTTTATATATATTAGTGCACGTAAGAGCAACTAAACAAAAAAGCAATTATGGATGTTCGGGAAAAATTGAGAATTTTATCGGCGGCGGCCAAGTACGACGTGTCCTGTTCTTCCAGCGGGTCCAGCCGCTGTGCGCCTCCTGGCGGGCTGGGAGATGCCTGCAGTGCCGGAATTTGCCACACCTGGGCCGCCGACGGACGCTGCGTCTCCCTGCTGAAGGTTCTGCTCAGCAATGCCTGCAAGTACGACTGCGCCTATTGTGTGAACCGCCGGAGCAACGACGTTCCCCGGGCCACCTTTACGCCTAAAGAGCTTATCCAGCTGACCATCGAGTTTTATCGCCGGAACTACATCGAAGGTCTGTTCCTGAGTTCGGCGGTGATCAAGGATCCGGACTATACCATGGAACTTCTGGTGAAAATCGCCCGGGAACTCCGGATGGTGCACCGTTTTGGCGGGTACATCCATCTGAAGGCCATTCCCGGGGCCAGCGCCCGGCTTTTATACGAGGCGGGGCTTTACGCCGACCGGAGCAGCGTGAATATCGAGGTCCCTTCTGACAGGTCCCTGCAGTACCTCGCTCCCGAGAAGAATTTTGCCTCGGTATATGCACCCATGAACTTCTTTGCCGAACGCAAGCTGGAATACAAGGCTTCCGTGAGCCGCTACACCCCGAGTTTTTTGCCGGCAGGGCAGAGTACCCAGATGATCGTGGGCGCGTCGGGGGAGTCGGACTACCAGATTCTCTCCCTAACCTCGGGGTTTTACAACAAGCAAAAGCTCAAACGTGTATACTATTCGGGCTATGTTCCTATCAATGCGGACAAACGCCTGCCGGTGCTTACCACCAAGCCCCCGCTGGTTCGGGAACACCGGCTTTACCAGGCGGATTGGCTTATGCGTTTTTACAAGTTTCGCTACGATGAGATTCTGGATGAGGCCCATCCGAACTTGGACTTGGAATTGGATCCGAAAATCGGCTGGGCGCTGCGCCATCCGGAAATGTTCCCGGTGGACTTACAGCATGCCGACTACGAGATGATTCTCCGTGTTCCGGGAATCGGCGTCAAGTCCGCCCAGCTTATCGTCTCGGGCCGTCGCTTTGCCAAGATCCGGCTGGAACAGCTGAAAAAGATGGGGGTAGTCCTCAAGCGGGCCAAGTACTTCATCTACCACCCCGACACTCCGGCAAGCCTGCGCAGGCTCTATCCCGAGATGGTGCGGCCCCTGCTCCTTCCGCGGCCAAAGCCCGGCCAACTGGACCTGTTCGCGGGCACCCCGCTGGCCCTACCTGCATAAGGCGCGACCATGATTCCGGCAAGAAGGGGTGGTGAGCTACGCAGTGCGAACCAGGGGAAGGCTTTCCCCTAACCACCAATCACGAAACATTTCTCATCCCACGCCCCGCACCCCACATTAAAACCTCTTGTTCCCATCAGCCCTAACCCCTAAATCCTAATCTCTACAACCTACTACCTAACCCCTAGATCCTAGCCCCTAGATCCTAAAAAGTTTTCAGTCCTCAGTATATATTTGGCGCCAAAGGCGCGACTATAAGAACTCACAACTCATAACTGACAACTCATTACTCATCCCACACCTCACATTCCACATTCTTAATTCCGAACTCCGAATTCCGAACTCCGAACTCACCATGTCCCTTTCCATCCAATACGATTCTACATTTGAAGGCTTCTTGAGTGCAGTCTTCGAGATTTACCGCCAGCATCTTGAAGTGGGCGAAATCCGTCCGGACCGTTCCGCGGCTCCGGCAGATATGTTCCTGCAGCCTTTCCATATCGAGACCAGCGAGGAGTCGGCGGCCCGCCTCCATCGCGCCATCGTAAACTTTGCAAGCGAAGAGGTCTATAACTTGCTCCATGCGGCGTTCCTGTCGGAGGAGGTGGGCGTAGAGATGAAAATTTTCGCCTTTCTGAAAAAGCTTTTTTCTGGAACGGACCCTAGCTATGGACAAAATCCTGCTTCGGCGGAAATGCTCCCGCTTTACAAGCTGGGCCAGTCCGTGCGTAGGGAGGCGGGGGGAATGCTTGGCCTGGTCCGTTTTGCCGTAGGTCCCGATAACATGCTCTGTGCCGAAATTGAACCGAAATATGACGTACTGATGCTTATGGAAGCTCATTTTTCCAAGCGTTTCGCCAATGAAAAATGGCTGATTTACGATTCCAAGCGGGACTACGGCCTGTTTCACGACCGAGCAGGGTGTCAGGTGGTGACATTGCCGGGCTACAAGTCCGGCGCCATGGACCTGAAAGATTCTTTTACCGACCTGTGGAGGGAATTCTACAAGTCCATCGCCATCAAGGAACGGGAGAACCCCAAGCTTTTGAGGCGTTGCCTGCCTGTCCGTTACTGGAACCACCTGCCGGAGCGCTCCATGGCAACGGCGGTTACGTAGTGCTCGACCATGTGACCCGCCCGACTTTGCGTTTTTTCGCCGTCTAGGTTGATTTCTTTTTACGAAACTTCGAAAAAATCCTGGCCTTTTTCTTTTTCCAGATTATATATTTTATGTAAGAAATGATAACTGGAGTGTTCCAATGGTAAAAACGGCTGCGAAACCGGGATTTTTTGTTCAGGACAGGTACCTTTACAGCAAGGACAACGAGAAGGTCATCCTTCGCGGGGTGAACCATATGTTCATCTGGACCGACCGGGAAGGCAAGACCATTCCCGAAATCGCAAAGACCGGCGCCAACTGTGTCCGTATCGTCTGGAACACCCGCGGTCGTATCAGCGACCTGGACAATATCATGGGGCTATGCATAGCCAACGGCATGATTCCCATTCCCGAGATTCACGATACCACGGGTAACTGGGACCGCCTCCCTGAAGCTCTGGACTACTGGCTTCGTGAAGAAACCCTGCAGGTGCTCTCCAACCACCAGGAATACATGATTCTGAACGTGGGTAACGAGCCCGGCGCCGGCGAGATTCCCGAAAGCGAATTTTTTGACGTGTACCGCATGATTGTGACCAAGATGCGCGCTGCCGGAATCCGCGTGCCCATCATGATCGATGCCGACATGTGGGGTCAGGACGAAAAGATTCTCCTTTCCGTGGGCCCGAAGCTTTTGCAGGCGGATCCGGAACATAATTTGATTTTTTCCATCCACATGTGGTGGCCTAGCGAAAAGCACGACCCTGCCCGTACAGGTTTTGCCACCGTTCAAGAACGTATTACCGCTACACTCGAAAAATCTGTGGAACTGAAGCTGCCCTTTGTGGTGGGCGAATTTGCGCCGGTGGCTGCCGGTGGCGCAAAAGAAATCCCCTACAAGCATATCATGGCCGAGGCGGAACGCCTGAACATTGGTTGGATGGCCTGGAGTTGGGGTCCCGGAAATTACGACAGCCCCGAAATGGACATGACCGCCCATAGTTCCTTCAATACACTTGTGGGCTGGGGCAAGGAAGTGGCGGTGGATAGTCCCCTTGGAATTCAGAACACCAGCGTGATTCCGAATTTTATCCAGAACAAGGACTACGTCACCGGGTTCCAGGGAACAGGGACAAACCTTATCCAGAACGGTGATTTTTCTGATGAAAACCCGCTGGAAAACTGGGTCACCGATTTCTGGGGTGGCAAGGCCGACGTCAAGGTGGAAGATGGTGTGGTCCACTTTGACATTTCCAAGGCTGGCAAGGAAACTTGGGGCCTGCAGTTCAAGCAACATCTGCCTCTCCGAAACGGGGTCACCTACATTTTCAGTATGCGTGCCAAGGCAGACAAGCCCCGTACCTTGAATGTGAACATCAAGAAGGATGCCGAAGTCTATACGCCCTATGCCAACGGTCGTATCCTGGACTTGAGCACAAGCTGGCAGAGTTTCAGCTGGAAGTTCACCATGAAAGAGGACTCCGATGCCGAAGCCCTGCTGATTTTCGACATGGGCGGCACTCCGATTTCTTGGTCTCTGGCCGACATCTCCTTGGTGCAGGCTAGGAGTGTGGCGGACCGCCTGAACCGCACCTTCCAGCGCAATGTGCAGAAGAACTCCGGCTACTTCAACGCCCCTAATGGGCCGTGGCAGCTCTTGCTATACTCTGCCAAGGGCGATCTTTTGCAGGTCCTTGACGAAGGCAAGGGTGGCGAGGGCATGCGCTCTTACCCGAAACTGGAACAGAGCGGCATCATGGTGGTTAAAGACAAGCTTAGTTAGCGGAGCTCAGGTCCAAAACGTCTTTCAAGAAGGCCGTAACTTTATTCAGGTAACCGCCGACGATTTTAGGTATGTGGCGGTGAGAGTAGACGTATCTACCAAGCAGTTGTGACTTGGAAAAAAATCCCAGTTCTCGAGAATCCGGGGCGTGTTTCAGTTTTTCACTGATGATGAAATAGTAATCATCCTGAGCAACGATTTTTTCGATAAGGCTTGAATCCGCCTTGTTACGGAATTCGCGCTTTATTTTTACAGGCGTGTTGCCGATTTCTCGCTGGAATACCTGAAGTTCCAGCAGGTAACGGTCTTGCCAGGGGAGAAGGTCCACCTCTTTCAGACTGACTTGACGATTGCCGAGTTTTAGAGCTCCCAACATGTCTAGGGGGAGTTCCCGTTCACCCTGCCAAAGGGATGTTTTGACATAGAAGGGGATCTCCTGCTCCTGCATGATGCTGATGGCGTAATCTTGCTCAACATCGTTCAGTTTGCTCATGTAAAGGGTATCGCCCTTCTTGGGGACATCTATTTTTCGTGTTTCGATGAACACCTCTTCGTCGTTAAGCTGCTTGGTCTTGTTCTTGACACGAACCTTACCGTTGTTGTAGAACTTGACCTTATCGCCTGGCATGGCCAGCACTCTGCGGACCAAAGTTTCCCTGTTCTTTTGGCGAGCCCAGACGATGTCATCGACCTTTAGTTTGTCGATACAGCGGGGAAGCTTGCAAATCCAGACCACGTCGTCTTCCTTGAACTTGGGATACATGGCGGAATCGCTGAGCCTTAAGGGCTCCAATACGTAAAACCTGCCGTACAAGGCCGCAGCGAAAAATAGCACCAACAGAAACACCAAGAAAAAGATAAATGTCTTGGAATTCCGTAGCTGACGCTTGTTGACGATGTGCCTGAGAGAAGCCATACCAGAAAGTGAATGACGGAACTACTCGCCGTTTCCGTTGGAGTTGTCCGAAAGGGAAAGCACGGCCAGGAACGCCTTTTGCGGGACTTCTACCGAGCCGATGCTCTTCATGCGCTTTTTGCCTTCTTTCTGCTTTTCCAGGAGCTTGCGCTTGCGGGTGATGTCGCCGCCATAGCACTTGGCCAGCACGTCCTTGCGCACGGCCTTCACGGTAGAGCGGCTGATGATCTTTCCGCCGATGGCGCCCTGGATGGCCACGTCGAACTGTTGCCGTGGAATCAGGTCCTTCAGCTTTACGCAGATGGCATTGGCGTAGGTGTTTGCCTTGTCCCTGTGGATAATCACCGAGAAGGCGTCCACCGGGTCGCCGTTCAGCAAAATGTCCAGCTTCACCAGGTTGTTCCGCCGGTATTCGCTGGGAGCGTAGTCCAGGCCGGCATAACCGCGGCTCACGGACTTGAGCCGGTCGTAGAAGTCGAACATGATTTCGGCGAGAGGCAGGTTATACTTGAGAATAACCTTCTCCTCGTCGATGTATTCCATGGTCTCGAATTCCCCGCGTTTTTCTTCGCAGAGGGTCATGAGGGCGCCAACGTAGTCCTTGGGCGTAAAAATTTGGGCCTTTACGTAAGGCTCTTCGATGTGGTCGTAACGGCTGGCATCGGGGAGCTTGGAGGGGCTCTCGATTTTCACCATGGAGCCGTCGCTCATGTGCACATGGTATTCCACGTTGGGGACGGTGGTAATGATATCCACGCCGAATTCTCTGTCCAGGCGTTCCTGCACGATTTCCATGTGCAAGAGTCCCAGGAACCCGGTGCGGAAACCGAAGCCCAGGGCGTCGGAAGTTTCCGGCTCCCAGCTCAGGGCGGAATCGTTCAGGCGCAGTTTTTCCAGGGCTTCGCGCAAATCCTTGTAGTCTTCGGGGTCGATAGGGTAGATGCCCGAATAAATCATGGGCAAAATATCCTTGTAACCCGGGAGCGGTTCTGCGGCAGGATTTGCGGTATCGGTCAGAGTGTCGCCGATTTTGACATCGCTGATGGTTTTCACGTTGGCAAGCACGTAGCCTACCATGCCCTCGGTTAGTTCTGGCCGGGGGTCGCGGTGCATGCTGAAGGTTCCCACTTCGGTCACCATGTATTCTCCGCCGGTTTTCATCATGCGGATTTTCATGCCGGCCTTGAGGGTACCTTCTACGATGCGGATGTAGTTGATGACCCCGCGGTAGCTGTCGTAGACGGAGTCGAAAATTAGGGCCTTCAGGGGTTTTCCACTGTCGCCCTTGGGGGCGGGAATCTCGTCAACGATTTTGTCCAGGACTTCGCCTACGTTCAGCCCCGTCTTTGCCGAAATCCGGGGAATCTTGTCCGGGTCATAACCAAGCAGGTCGCCTACCAGCTGGGCGATGTGGTCTGGCTGCGCTCCTGGCAGGTCCACCTTGTTCAGCACGGGAATCACCGTCAGGTCGTTTTCGATGGCGAGGTAAAGGTTGCTGAGGGTCTGGGCCTCGATGCCCTGGCTTGCGTCCACTACCAGGATAGCGCCTTCGCAGGCCGCCAGGGATCGGCTCACCTCGTAGGTAAAGTCCACGTGCCCCGGGGTGTCAATCATGTTCAAAATGTATTCTTGGCCGTTCCGTTCGTAAACCATGCGGATGGCGTGGGCCTTGATGGTAATGCCGCGCTCCCGTTCCAGGTCCATGTCGTCCAGCAGCTGGTTCGTCATCTCGTTCTTGGAAACGGTCTTGGTCAGTTCGATAAGGCGGTCGGCCAGGGTGGATTTTCCGTGGTCGATATGGGCGATAATGCTGAAATTTCTGATGTTGTCGTTTTGCGGCATAGGGAATTTCTTTTAAGGTCAGCACAAATATAGAAATCCGCCCATAGTTTTTTTATTTTTTTTGCCCTGCCCCTTTACTTTTTCTATATTACCATCGATATTTAAAATGGGGTAGTTGCTCACCTATGAAGTTTATTTTCCGTGTTTTTGTAGCTTTATTGTTTGCCGTTGAGTTTTCCTTTGCCGAAGGCAAGGTTTTTAACAAGGACTATTCGGAGATTAAAGAAATTCAGGCGATTATTACCACCCACGAAGGTGAAATCGTCCTTTCCCTCGATTTCAAGGCTGCGCCCAATACGGTGGCGAACTTTGTGGAGTTGGCAAATAAGGGCTTTTACAACGGACTGACGTTCCACCGGGTGATTCCTGGATTTATGATTCAGGGGGGAGATCCCGAAGGGAATGGCAAGGGTGGTCCGGGGTACACCATCGATGACGAAATAAATGAACTTAAACATGAAACTGGTGTGATTTCCATGGCCAATCGTGGCCCCAATACCAATGGTTCGCAGTTTTTTATTACCCAGCTGCCTCAGCCTCATCTTGATGGTAAGCATACGGTTTTTGGAAAAGTTTTGTCCGGGCAAGACGTCGTTTGCCGCATTGAACAGGGCGACCCTATTATAAACATCAAAATACTGGAAAAGAAGTAATCTATGGCTACAAAGAAAAAAGCTTCACCTGTGAAGAAAGCCCCTGTAAAGGCTGCTGCCAAGAAGGCTGCTCCTGCTAAGGCTCCCGTAAAGGCTGCGGCCAAGAAGGTCGCTGCGAAGGCGCCTGCTAAAAAGGCCGCCCCTGCGAAGGCGCCTGCAAAGAAGGCTGCTCCAGCGAAGAAGGCGGCCCCCGCCAAGAAGGCTGCTCCTGCGAAAAAAGCGGTTCCTGCGAAGAAAGCCGCACCTACCAAGAAGGCAGTGCCTGCAAAAGCACCTGCCAAAAAGGTTGCCCCTGCAAAGAAGGCCACACCGGCTAAGAAGGTTGCTCCAGCAAAGAAACCGGCGGTGAAAGCTCCCGCTAAGGCTCCTGCCAAGAAGCCTGTTCCTGCAAAGGCTCCTTCCATCAAGAATTCCGCCCCCGCCAAGGAAACTCCGAAGGCCACCAAGAAGGACAAGGTCGAAAAGGCCGTCGAGGTCAAGAAGGTCAAAGGTGGCAAGAAGCCTGCGCCAGCTCCTGTCAAAACGGAAACCGTAGCCGAAGAGGTGGTGGAAACGGCTGCCGAAACCAAGGGCACAAAGCAGGGCAAGGGCGGCAAACCCAAGATTGAACTGCCTTTTGCAGTGCTCCTGGAAGGTGGCAAACGTCTTTCCAAGACCATCATGTTCTACGAAATCGACGAGCACGAAGATGGTGCCAACAAGAAGAAAGTGTCCTCTGAACTCAAGAATCTGGAAAAGAAGCCCACCATGGCGATTCGCCACAAGGCTTCCCTTGCCGAAGAGACCCAGGAAGAGCTGACGGAACGTATCCTGAAGGAACTGGAAGAACAGAACCTGGCGTTCACCCGCGAGGCGGCCACTCAGATTTGCACCCGCTGCAACAAGAACCTGGTCTCTCCGGAATTCTGGGTGGACAAGCACCTGGGTTACTGCGAAGAATGTGCCGCTATCCTCAAGCTGGGCCAGTCCAAAGAAGCTCGTAAGGTGGATTACCAGATGGGGCTTCTCGGCCAGGATTCCCTGGACGAAGAGGATGAGGATAATGAATTTATGGACGGCCCTGATGCCGCTGACCTGAAGGAAGCGGAAGAGGAACTGGCCGAACTGGACGATTAATCGTTATAGGTCGTTGAATAAAAAAGCGCAGACCCTTAGATGGATCTGCGTTTTTTGCTTAAATATGTATGGCCGCGACGATGAATCTTGCGAACCGAAATGTGTGAATAAAGTGCGCGATTAAGGACGCGTATCCCTAGTTTACCTTGCGCATGACCCCGATGACGCGCCCGGCAATAGAAAAGTCCTTGTTGCTCTTGACAATGATGGGGCGGTATTTGGGGTTGGCGGGCCTAAGCTCGATATGGTCGGAGGAAGGCTGGTAGTACTTGACAGTAGCCTCGTTGTCGATCTGGGCTACGATGATTTCGCCCCGTTCGGCAGACTTCTGCTGGCGGGCAAAGACCAGGTCGCCGTCGAAGATGCCGGCATCGATCATGGAATCGCCGCGGACCCTCAGGGCGAATACGTCGCTGCGGCAGGCGAGGAAGTCGCGGTCTACGGTAACGGTGCCTTCCAGGTTTTGGACGGCCAGGATGGGAGCGCCTGCGGCCACTCGGCCCACGATGGGAATCTCGACGGTATTGCTTCGGGCGGAAGAGGCGTTCTTGCCATTGTCGGTATCGAGAATCTCAATGCCGCGGCTGAGACGGGGAGAGCGGTTGATGTAGCCCTTCTTGATGAGGGCTGCCAAGATGGAACGGACCCCGTTAGTGGAGGAAATCTCGAAATGGGTGCCGATTTCCCGGACTGTAGGGGGCATGTGGTTTTCTCTGGAATACTTCTTGATGAACTCGTAAATCTCGGCCTGGCGTTCGGTCAAGTCCTTCTTTTTGCCTGAATGTTCCATTTTGAACCTCCCAGTATAGGGTTTGGAATTTCTATACTATAAATATAATGCACAATTGGGCATTTGTCAATAGGTTCACTGCACAAAATTTCATTTTTTTTAGTGCCTTGGTCGATTGTAGGAAACCTAAACTACCACCAATGCAAAAACCGTCGGCTTTTGCCGACGGCTTTGTTTAATTTTTAGAATAACGACTACTTGAAGTATTCTTCAAACTCGCTATAATCGAAATCATCGTCATTATAGAAGTCACTGTAGTCATCGTCGTCGTCATCGTCGTCGTTGTATCGATCGTCGTCATCGTCGCCGTCATCGTCGTCGTAAATTTCAACCTTGTTGTTCTTTACGGCATTTTCTGCCTTTTCTAGGATGTCGGCAGGATCATTGACAACAGACGGTGGCGTAACGGAGTCATCTCCAAGGCGTGATGCAGAAGGGTTGCCGTCACCAGAACAGGCAACAAAAACTACGGAGAAAACCAGGATCGAAAGTGCTAGAATCTTATTCATTTTTTTTCTCCTGTTAGAATGTGAACATTGCGCTGAAGCTTCCGATCAAGCCAGCCCAGTTGTTGTTGTAAAGGTTGTCGGCGATAGCGGCTTCCAGGGTGAGACTCTTATACTGGAACCTAGCGCCGGCGTTTGCCAGAGCAGAGCCGGTTTTCATAGATATGATGCTTCCTTTGTCAGAGTCGCCATCCTCCTTGTATTCTTCGCTAGCATAGGAGAACACTTCCCAATCAAAAGAAGCTCCGCCAAAGATGATCCAGTTTTCAGAAACAGACATTTCGGCAAGAAGGTTCGGTGTAGTATAGAGACCGATAATCATGTAACTGTCCTCTTCTTTTGTAGGACTGTTTTCAATCTTGTCAAAGAACACAAGAGGAAGTCTTGTGTTCAAGCCGGCGAAGATGCGAGCATCTTCTTTTTGTGCCAGCGGGAACGCGAGGTTGAAACGGGGCGTCGCCATCAGGTAGGAACCGGGATTGGTGGTTTCGACAGTTTTTCCTCCAGCCTTCACTTCTTGGCTATCTTCATGCCGCAAGAAATCTGCGCCCAGAGACCAGAAAATCGTCTTTGCTGAGGGACTGTTGGAAAGGGTTACGGCACCACCGAGATTCCATTTGCTACTGTTGAATTTTGTTCCGTCGCTTTCGGAATCAACATCGGCGTTGAATGTTTGCCAATAGGCATTGGCAGCGATGTCTAATGCACCAAGGGGAGCGGCGAACTTGAGCCCCACAATGTCTCCGGACTCTGTAAATGATGCATCGGTTTTAGAGGTGCCGCTTTTGTCTTTTTCTTCGGATGAAATCCAATGTTTGGCTAAAGCCAGGTCTAGGGCAATGCCGAAGCCCTTGGTTGCCAAACCGGCGGTCAACATGCCAACATCGCCTGCGGCATTGTCAAAAGCGAGCAAGTATGTGAAACTGCCTTTGCTGAGAGCTATAGCGCCATACTGGTCAGTGGGTTCCACATAGGCAAGGGTACGGCCGAACATCTTATAGGGAACGCTCATGTCGCCACGTACAGTAGAAGCTCCAGCTTCGTTGCCAACCCTATTATAGGCACTGCCATGGAGTACATTAAGAGAACCTGCGGTTGCCGCGGATTCCTCTGGAGTGCTCTCCGTAATGGCTGCCGCAGGAGCTTCCTCCTTTGTTTCTTCGACTGCCGGTGCAGGAGCGGGTTCGGAAGCCTCTTCTTCCGGAGCGGTTTCTGCAACCGGAGTGCTGGCCTCTTCAGAGGGGGCCTCGTAATCCTGAGCGAATGCTGCTGAAACAGCAAGCATAGCGATTGTTGAAACAATTTTAAGATTCATCAAATGTCCTTTTTTTGAGTTTAGGATAAATTTAATTAAAATAAACTAAAAATGATGTTTTTTAGAGGCGGTTGACTACTTTTTCGGTTCAATCCTTTCCATGCCACCCATGTACGGCCTCAGCACTTCAGGAATCAAGAGCGAGCCGTCCTTCTGCTGGTAGTTGTCGCAGATGCCCACCATCACGCGCGGGGTGGCAAGTCCGGAACCGTTCAGCGTGTGCACGAACGTGTTCTTGCCGTTAATCTTCGTCTTGATGTTAGCGCGGCGGGCCTGGTAGTCTTCGAAGTTACTGCAGGAGCTCACTTCGAGCCACTTCTTTTCGACCGGAGCGTAAACTTCAAGGTCATAGCACTTGGCGGCACCGAAACCGAGGTCGCCCTTGCAGAGGGCCAGACGGTGGTAGGGCAGTCCCAGCTTTTCCAGGAGCTTTTCGCCGAAGCGGGTGAGTTCCTCGTGGTCTTCGTAGCTGTGTTCCGGATGGGCGAAGTAGACCATTTCCACCTTGTTGAACTGGTGCAGGCGGAGGAGTCCGCGGGTATCCTTGCCGTAAGAACCGGCTTCGCGGCGGAAGCAGGCGGAGTAGGCGCAGATGCGCTTCGGGAGTTCGGATTCCGGAATCACTTCGCCGGCATAAAGGTTGGTCAGCGGCACTTCGGCGGTCGGGATGAGGAACAGGTCGTCGTCCTTGTCGCAGCGGTACATGTCTTCTTCGAACTTCGGGAGCTGGCCCGTGCCGCGCATGGTATTGCGGGTAACGAGGTACGGCGGCGTGAATTCTTCGAAGCCGTTCTTCATGTGTTCGTCGAGGAAGAACTGGATGAGGGCGCGTTCCAGGCGGGAACCGAGACCGCGGTAGACCGGGAAGCCGGAACCGGAAATCTTTGCGCCGCGTTCGAAGTCAAAGATGCCGAGGCGTTCGCCCAAGGTCTTGTGGTCCACGCGGGCGAAGTCGTCGTTCTTGGTGTAGTAGTCAAACGGAATTGGGCCGTCCTTCTCGACCACGTTGTCCGAGCTGTCCTTGCCTTCCGGAGAACGCGGGGCAATGTTCGGCACGTGCATGAGCATTTCGGTCTGCTTGTAGTCCAAATCCTTGAGCTTCTTGTCGAGTTCGTCGATCTTGTCGCCGAGCGCGCGCATTGCGGCAACGGCCTCGTCGGCGTTCTCGCCCTTCTTCTTCAAGTCGCCAATCTTCTTGGATTCGGCGTTGCGTTCGCTCTTGAGGCGTTCCACTTCGGTGAGGAGCGGGCGGCGTTCGTTGTCGATGGCGAGAACGTCCTTCAGGCTCACTGTGGTGTACTTCTTTTCGGTTTCAGCAATGTAGTATTCCGGATTTTCGCGGATTTTCTTGATGTCAAGCATTTTATGCCTCGGATGATAAAAATTTTACGCGGGAAAAGATAGAAAAAGTGGTTGGTGATTAGTGGTTGGTGGTTAGGAACGAAGGACGAAATAGACTCCCAGATTGTATAGGCTAGATTGTGTAGGGGAAGGACTTCCCCTCGCTTCCTTCGACCCTCTCAGGTCCCCGAGCTTGACGAGGGGCCGAAGGGCGCTACCCCTTCGCCTAGGGGGACACCCCCTAAGACCCCCGCGTTCTAATCAGTATTTTCTAGATTTGAGCCATGCTTTTTGCAAGATGTTTATTTCGGTCTGTCCCCATGTTTCTGGCCGTCCTATTGGCAAGCCTCCTTTCGGGCTGTTACAGCTTTACGGCGTCCACGCTGCCAAGCCACATCAAGACGGTCCAGATTCACGAGGTTGAAGACAAGACTTTGGACCCGGTGCTGGCCAACAACATCCGCGCAGGCGTGCTGGACATGTTCAAGAGCAACGCGGGCGGTGTCCGTATTGTAAACGAGAATGCCAACGCCGATTTCGAGATGACTCTTCTCAGTTACACCAACAAGCCCGAAAACTACAACAGCTCTAGTGACGTAGAGACTTACCGCGTTACCATTAGGGTGAGCGTCAAGTTCTACGACAACGTGAAGGACAAGATTATTTACGAGAACAAGTCCCTTTCGGCGGACGGAACCTACGATGTGGCCAAGAACGAATCCGAAGATCGTCATGGCCAGGCTCGCGCCATCGAGAAACTGCAAGACCTGATTGTAGCCAATGCTCTTGCAAAGTGGTAAACAGTGATGAGTCGTGAGTCATGAGTTGTGAGTGCACATTTCACATGCCACACCTCACATTCCACACCTCCCTAGATCCTAGCCCCTAAATCCTAAATCCTAAATCCTAACCCCTAACCCATGCGCAAATTCAGAGTTGTACTTGTTGAACCGGAACACCCTCACAATGTGGGCTTTGTGGCCCGTGCCATGCATTGCTATGCCTTGGATGAACTGTATATCGTCTACCCCAGGCGCGAAAAGGTAATTGAAAACTCTTACCACACGGCCCCCAACAGCCACGAGGTTTTGGATAAGGCGACCATTGTCCACAAGTTCGAAGATGCCATTGGGGACTGCGCCTGCGCGGTGGCCTTCAGCCGCCGCATCTACGGTTCGGCTATCAAGCACACCATGATGCCCGGGCTTCCGGCACTGCTGCCCGAAGATGGAACCATCGCTCTCGTGTTCGGGCGGGAATCCTGTGGGCTGGAGACCGAAGAGGTGAATGCCTGTACCTACCAGTGCGAGATTCCCGTGCCGGGACTCATGAGCCTGAACTTGGCCCAGGCGGTGACGGTAGGCCTGTACGAACTTTGCCGTAGCGGAGCGTTGGCCAACGGCGAGGGTCGTGCCAAACGGACCACTCGGGGTGTGGCGGAAACGGGTCCTGCCACCATCGAGCAGATCGATAGCTTCAAGAAGTTTATGGACCGCTACCTCACAGGGCAGTACCACGACCAGGCCTGGCGGGACAATTTCCTTAATACGCTTTTGCAGCGCCTGCACCCGACCCGGAACGAACTTTCGGCCTTGTTCGGGCTTATCCGCAATATTGCTGGCAAGCCAGCCCGCTTGGAGCATGCGGCAGAAAAGGCCGCCAAGGCAGCTAAAGCTGCCGATACTACAGAAAACGCGGATTAATTCTTGTTGGCAATCTTGCCGTAGAATTCACGAAAATCATCCCAGCGGTAGTAGGGGGCGGCGGGGCAGTTCTTTACCGTCGCAGAATCACAGGCCACAGGCAGTTTCTGCTCGATTTCGTTGAGCATAACCTTCACCAGAATGGGGGAGTCCTTCTTTGCGGACTTGTAAAAGACAAACTGCACGTTGGCGGCCATGGGGCAGATTTCATAGTCCCGCCAGACCTTGTGCAGGCCTTCCATTTCGGCAATCTCGATGCCCATGTTTAGCGAACCGTTTTGCATTTGCAGCAATACGGCGAAGGGAAACACCATGGTGTCGTGGCCAAAGCGCAGTGTGACGACAGGCTGTTTTTCGGTTTTTGCTTTGGTCGTGTCGGAATCAATCACCTTGTCCGCCATTTCGAGGACATTTTTCAGGAGGGGGCGTGCGTTTTCTAGGCCTTCTTTTTTGCCGAAGGGATTGTTCCCGAGAACGCTGTACCACCAGGCGTTCTGGGCTCGCCACCGGGCAAAAAGTTCGTCTTCGGTCCACAGGTCATCAAAGCTGAACTTAATTTCGGGGCTGCCCTGAAGGCTGTTTCCGATTTCGTAAATTTTGCTATAAAGGTCGCCCGCATTCACGTTCTTCTTGACATAATTGCTGTCGTTGAAAATCGCATTCATCATGCGGGTGGGGGCCACATGGCTGTACATCTTTTCGTTTTCTTTTTGCCAGGCGGGAGTGTTGGATTCGCTGATGATTTTCCCGAAATCTAGCGGGTTGATAAAGCTCATCAGGTACTTGCCCGATTCTTGATGGATGTCCAGTTTCGACTTTTGGGCCCGCAGTTCTTCCAAAAAAGCCGCCATGCTCACTACGCACCGGACCGAAGTGCTAGCGTAGGCTTCGATGTAGGCGTCGTTCTTGAAAATCTCGGGGAAGTTCTTCACCATGCGCTTGGCAATGCCCTGGTGTTGTGCGACTCCCAGTTGCGTCAGGTCTCCTGCCCGCGGGGCGGCATATTCGTCCAGATATTTGGCGCGCTCCAGCAGGCTCTTGCCCAGGTCGGTCAGTTTGCCGGCAGAGTCGGCTTTTGCAAGAGTGCTATAGAGAAAATGGTAATGGTCGGCGGGCTGATGAAAGCGGCTGCCGTGCCTGCCATAGTGGCTTATATAGAACGGCTTGTAACCGGCGGGAGCCTTGGTGTACTTAGCGGTGGGAGTGGGGTAGGCGTAGTAGTTGCTGCCCATCTGGCGAAAATCCTGGGCAAATCCTGAGATTGCCACCGCGAATAACAGCGCAAGAATTTTTTTCATATTTTCTAGTCCCGATTGAATGCCAGATGGCGGGTCGCGGCCCGCCATGACGTAATCACAAACTACACTTCACATTACTCATAACTGACCACCAACCACTAACCACTAACCACTGACCACTTTAAAAAAGCAACTTCTCGCACCTGTGTGGCAAGCGACCTGCGGCCCCTGCATGCGCACCTTGAAGAGCAGTGCGTCAGAGTCGCAGTCGGCGGCCCATTCCACGACGGTCATCACGTTTCCGCTGGTGTCGCCCTTGTGCCAGTATTCCTTGCGGCTCCGGCTCCAGAATACCATTTCGCCACATTCGTGGGTGCGGCGGAGGGCTTCCTCGTTCATCCAAGCCATCATCAGCACGTCGCCCTTGTCAGCATCCTGAACGATAGCCGGCGCGAGCTTTACGCCGTCCACTTCCACTTCGAACTTTATTTCTTTGATTAACTCTTCAAATTTCATAACTAGTTAGCAGTTCTTGTTTATTAAAGGAGATTCCCGCCTTCGCGGGAATGACATTTTATTCCCAAAATCCGAACTCTGAAATCCGAATTCCGAATTATCCTCTCACTTGTCCGTTTCCGCGGAGCACCCATTTGTAGGTGCAGAGGCTTTCCACGCCCATGGGGCCCCGGGCATGCAACTTGTCGGTCGAAATGCCTACTTCGGCACCGAGACCGTATTCGCCACCGTCGGCAAAGCGGGTGCTGGCGTTCACCATGACGCTGCTGCTATCGACATTGGCCACAAAGTAGTCCTGCACGCTTGCGTCTTCGGCAACTACGGCTTCGGTGTGGCGGCTGCTGTTCTGCTCGATATGCTCGCAGGCTTCGGCCACATTGTCCACGAACTTGACGCTTGCCTTGAGGGCCAGGTATTCGTGGTGGTAATTGCTGTCGTCGCCGATGTCCTTGATACGGCTGTCGTGACTCTGAGCGTCCTTGTTTCCGAAGAGTTCCACACCACGATCGGCGAGGCAGTCCAAGAGTTTCTTGACGTTTGCCGCATCGATGTGGCGGTCGATAATCACGCATTCCATGGCGTTGCACACGCCGGTGCGCTGCGTTTTGGCGTTAATCAGGATGTTCACCGCCTTGTCCATGTCGGCTGACTTGTCCACATACACGTGGCAGATGCCGTTGAAGTGCTTGATGACGGGAATCTTGCTCTGTTCCACCACGGCGCGGATCAGGCGCTCGCCACCGCGGGGGATTACCAGGTCGATGCAGTCGCTACGCTGCAACAGCATGCCCACCAGGTCGTGGCTCGTTTCGGTCACGAGCTGCACGGCGTCTTCGTCAATGCCGTTTTCGGCGAGGGCTTTGTGGAAAATCCCGGCGAGGCACTTGGCGGAATTCAGCGATTCCTTGCCGCCGCGCAAAATCACGGCGTTCCCCGCCTTAAAGCAGAGGCATGCGCCGTCGATGGTCACGTTCGGGCGGCTTTCGAAAATGAAGAACACAGAACCGATAGGTACGGCGATACGGCTAATCTTGATACCGTTCTTCAGTTCCCGGCTTTCCAGCACCCGGTTCAGCGGGTCGGTAAAGGCGGCGATTTCTTCGGCCCCCTTGGCCATGGCCTCAATGCGGGCGTCGTTCAGGGTCAAACGGTCCATCTTGGCGTCGTCCAGCTTGCCGGCGGCGGCTTCCAGATCCATCTTGTTGGCGGCCAGGATTTCCGGCTTGTGTTCCCGGAGCAACTTTGCCACCAGGTTCAGCACGGCGCTCCGTTTTTCGCCAGAGAGGGTGCGCAGGTTCTTGCTTGCTTTTTTGGCGTTTTTCGCCAAAAGGTCGGAATATTCGTCCAAGTTGGAATAATTTTTAGTCATGTTTTTAATATAGAAACTTGTTTTTTCACAAAAAGAAGTGTATTTTCAAAATACAGGTTTGTTTTTACCCTCGACATTGAGTGGTAGTCTAGGGTATCGGACTTGGGTGTAAGAGCCCGACGTTCAACGTCGGGTTTCTTTTTTTATATCTTTATACCGTAAAATAAAGAACGGTAAGTAATGAACATTTACAGTTGGAACGTCAACGGAATCCGTTCCGCCCTCAAGAAGGGGCTGGAAAACTGGTTCCACGAGACCAATCCCGATATCCTGTGCCTCCAGGAAGTCCGCGCCGAGACAGACCAGATTCCGGAATCCATGGCCAAGCCCGAGGGCTACTTTGCCTACTGGAATCCTTGCCAGCGCAAAAAGGGCTACAGCGGGGTAGGCGTGCTTACGAAAATCGAACCCGACGCGGTGAACTACGGCTTTGACATCGAGGAATTCGACGTGGAGGGCCGCGTGCTGCAGCTGGTGTTCCCGGACTGGGTGCTCAACAGCATCTACTTCCCCAACGGCGGCTCCGGCGATGACCGCCTGGACTACAAGCTCCGCTTTTACGACGCCTTTTTGGAAAATTCTGAGCGCTGGATTGCCGACGGCAAGCACGTGCTTACGGTGGGCGACTACAACACCTGCCATAAGGAAATAGACATTGCCCGTCCCAAGGAAAACGAGAACGTGAGCGGCTTCTTGCCCGTGGAACGCGCCTGGATGGACAAGTACGTGGAGCACGGCTTCGTGGACTCCTTCCGCAACCTGCATCCGGACACACGGGACGTTTACTCCTGGTGGTCCAACCGCTTTGGCGCCCGGGGCAGGAACGTGGGTTGGCGTCTGGACTATGCCTTTGTAGATGAGTCCCTGATGTCCAACGTGGTCCGCTCCGAAATCCACACGACGGTCATGGGTTCGGACCATTGCCCCATCAGCATCGAACTGGAACCACCCTTCGCACCGTTGCCCATAAAGTCCGCATCTGTAGAAGCGGAAGTCCAATAGAAAAAGTCGCCCTTTCGAGCGACTTTTCTTTTAACACTTTTCCGAAAATTACGAGTGCAGGTATTCCACGATGGCGTCGTGGATGGTGGTAAACACTTCCCGCAGTTCCTCTTCGTCTTCTTCCAGGAGCGTCACGCGGAAACCCTTCAAGTCCGTGCAGAAGCTGGTGCTGGGCACCACGCAGATGCCCTTCGCGCCTAGCAGGTAGTAAACGAAGCGGTAGTCCAGGTTCGTGGTCTTGCTGCACCATTCTTCCACCTTCTTCTTGATAATCGGGTTGTCGATTTTCAGCGTCTGGTGGCTGTTCAGCGTGCCTTCGCGGAAGATGATGGTGTTGTAGAACGCGCCGTAGGTGGGGTTGAAGTAGAGTTCTGGAATGTCCGAAAGGATTTCGTTGATGATGGCGCTTCGGCGGCCAATCTTCTCGTTCAGCGCGGTGCGGTGCTCGATAAAGCGCGGATCGCCGAGAACGCGGGGGATAGTCATCTGGGGGAGTGTGGTGGAGCAGACTTCCACCATCTTGGCGTTGTCGATAGCGCGGCAGAAGGCGTCGAACTGTTCGTCCTTGTCCCGGTTGTAGTATTCGGCCCAGCCGCAGCGAGCGCCCGGCCAGGGGTATTCCTTCGAAATGCCCTTGAGCGCGATGCCCGGAACGTCGCCGATGTATTCGGCCAGGGCGTAGGCGTGGGCTCCATTGTACGTAATCTTGTTGTAGATTTCGTCGCAGATGATGAACAGGTTGTAGCGCTTGGCGATATCCACAATCTTCTTGAGGATATCCAGCGGATAGACCATGCCCGTCGGGTTGTCCGGGTTCAGCACCAGGATGCCCGCGATGCTCGGGTTGTACTTCACCTTGTTTTCCAGTTCTTCCAGGTCCGGGTACCAGTGGTTTTCGGGCTGGAGGCTGTAGGTGATGGGGGCCGTGTGGGCATGTGCTGCTTCGGCGGAACTGTGGGTGGAGTAGGCCGGGGCAGGTCCGATAATGCGGGTGTTCATGGAGAGCAGGCCGTAGATGGTGGCGATGGCGTCACCCAGGCCGTTGAAGAACAGGATGTCGTCCACGCTAATCTGCGCGCCGCCCAGCTTGTTGTTCTCCTTCACCAGGAATTCGCGGGTTTCCAGCATGCCCTTGGAGGGGCAGTAGCCGTAACTGCGGTTGGTCTTGACCAGGTCCACTACGATGTCCTTGATCCAGTCGGGCAGTTGGCATTTCTTTTCGATGGGGTCTCCGATGTTTTCCCAGTGGATGGGGAGACCCAGGGCCTTGAGCTGGTTCGCCTTCTTCACGATCTCGCGGATTTCGTAAGAAAGTTCCTTGGCACCTTCGCTCAAAAGTCTTCTGCGCATTTTATGCTCCTATGGAGTTGTCGAAAAATCACTTGTTTTACGGCGTAATTATAGAATAATAAAACAATGAAATTTCTTTAAGTTAATGGTTTTGGGTATGAAAAAAGCAGCCTTTTACGGGGCTGCCCTTGAAACTTGTTATCTGGATTTTGGCGTTATGCCTTACAGACCTTGGTTTCTCTGGACAGCCCCACAATAGCTCGGGCTGCTGCCGGGCTTGTTGCGATTGCAGTTGCTGCGATGTTCTGTCCAAAGAATTTGTTCATGTGCAAAAAAATAGTTCCAGGTGCGGAAGTTGTCAAGAGGGGGAGGTCTCCCCCTGATTGCAGCCTTGCCTCGTTGAGTCACATCCCTGCGTGCCATTCTTGTCATCCCCGCGCATCCTTCGTTGTCATCCCCGCGAAGGCGGGGACCTCCCTTCATCTACACACTCGGCAAGTCTTCCTTCACCCCCACGCCTAGGGGCGCTGCCCCTAAAACCCCTTTTTTACAAATCTTTCCCTCAATGTGTACGTTCCCTCGCTCACAGGAACTCACTTTGTTCGACTGTTCGCTCAGGAAGCACACATCTCGGTCAAAAAACACAAACAACGGCTCTGGTATGCAAGTGTTTTGTGGTCAGAACCTGTTTTTGCAGGCAAGAACAGGTCTCGTAGGAGGAAACTCTTGTGACTGTTAGTCCCTGCGAGTTTCCGCCGAGAGTCTTTTGAAGATGTTATACATAACTGTTTAGACAATTAGACATGGTTTTTGTCTAAACATTTTTGCCATTGAAACTGCGGAAATAGACAGTGAAGTAAAACATCATCTAAAAGTACACTAACATTGAATACGCAACAAAATAATTTATGTTACATTTCGTCGTAACATTTTCTTTTGCCTTGTTATGATATTGCAGTTCTTAATCTTTCAAACATCGGACACTATATGCTTCATACGTACTTGACTTCCGCCAATTTGTGACATTAACCCATTCATCCCACCAGGTATACTTACAAGAATCTTCCTCGATGCAAATGATATCATAGCCTGTGGATTTACTCCAAAAGCACCCATAACCACCTGCGCTCTTAAATTGTCCATTTGTAAAGGCGGGGTAAATGCCATAATAACCGCCCGATACATAATAATAGCCCGCAGGCAACCAAGAAAAACCAAAGGCGTCGGGACCTGAAGCATTTATAACTTCAATCCTCGTGTTATCTCCGGGTCCAATACCTTGAGAAGTGCATAGGTCAAAATCCCGCGGGTAATAGTAAAACCCTATCGAATCGCTCCATCCTTTTCTAGACCTTAATAATGGCCCTGGGTATTTGACATATCTAAAGAGGGTTTTCCATTCAGATGTATCGGGTAAATGCCAACCCTTGGGGCAGATGTTTTTTGCCGTTGAATAGGGATAAAGCCTTCCGTACCTTTTTTCATATTTTGCGCAATAAATCGAGCTGTCGTTATAGCATGCGTTATCACCATATTCATAGTTCATGTTTTCTGCCATCCAAACCTGATTCCCAATTTGAACGGTCTTGTAATACTGCCCATCGCGGCTATCAATAAATTCGCCATAGTCTATATTCGGGTTCAAATTGTTCATTTTTGGATCAAAACTGCTAGAAGATGAAATTTCAATTATGGGAGAAGGACCTTCGATACATCGTATCGAATATAAATACAAATCCTTGTATTTTATTGATTCGCGATAAAAGCCTATATCATTACTTATTGTAGGAGTATAAATGCAATATCCCGCACTGGTACATTCATATTCTCCGGCACTCCAAAAGGTCGTCGCAGAACCCACACTGTAAAAATCATCATGATACCCACCTAGATAGTTTCCTGCCGGAAGTGCAGTAAATCCAAAATCATTTGTTCCATTTTTATCCCAACCCGATGCAGATTTGAGGGTTGTTTTTGCTGTTCCCGAACCAACATACGACACAAGAGTGTCCCATTCATCTATTGTGGGCAAATGCCACCCTTGGGGGCACACGCTATTGGCCGCCGACCAGTTGTACAGTCGCCCATATTTAAAGCATGAATCAACAGAGTTGTTGTAGCACATGCTCTTTAAAGAGTCAATATTGTAGTTTAGATTTTCGGCCATCCATACCTGATTTCCAATTTTAACAGTCTTGTATTTTTGTCCATCACGGCTGTCAGTGAATTCGCCGTAGCTTATATTTGGATTTAGGTATGACCAAGCTTCCTTCATTTTGGATGAACTGCTTGACGAATATGTGTCACGAACTGAAGAACTAGAACTTGTCGGCGATGATATATTTTCACTTGAAGAAGATTCAATCGTATTTATTGACGAACTTGACGGCAAAAGCAAATAAGATGATGAAGAAATTGCCAGAATGGGTGTGTCTTGATTTGCCGGATTGATTGTTTCATCACCTTGTTTCGTCCAGATGCCATTTGCACAACCATAGTAGGCATTCTCTGTTGTGACAAGAATCGACATTCCATTCTTTTCTTCGTTACACATTCCAAGTTCAAACCTTTTTTCTACCTCGGATACAGGCGACGAATTAGTTGCATCGGACCCAGAGTCGGAACCGCAGGCAGTTATGAGGATTAATGCAAGAACAGTTGTCATTATAGAAATTACTTTCCGCATATATCACTCCTTGCGTTGGGATATCGGGCCTTCAAAAAGGGGATTATATTTGTAGTGAAGTATGGCTTCAACTAGCTCATTTGAAAATTCTGGAGCTGATTTAAGGAAGAGAATGTTGATTCGTATAAAATTGTTTCTTATGAAATCCCCAACATCACCTATTTCTTTCCCTAAAGGTTTGTTATTCAAAATACTTCTTGCAAGATTGCTTCCGCTTGATTTGGGATTATAGTGATGCCCATCAAATCTAGCGGTAGACTTTGGGCCAACACGACCGATTTTGAAGAAACGGTTTCCGCTAAACCTTATGCATTCGTTCAAATAAAAAATGTAAACAGCTCCTTTCAACTCGCCGTATTTATTCTTATACGAATTAAAAGTATGTTGATCGGACGGAAGGTCAATGATAAAGTCGATTCCCGCCTTTAGGGGTTTTTCTAAAAGAAGTGTACTTTTTTCAATATATTTGGGGAGATCCCTCATCATTTGCTGAAGTTCTTTTTGATTTTTTTCTTTAGCCATCGCAGCCTCCATCGTATACACCTATGGAGTTCGCCCCTGCTCAACAAGAGCTAAACTCTCTAATATGTCCGATTTAAAAATAAATTAAAAATGCCGCGATGGAATAGAAAACTTATAAAAAAGAGTGTGCTTGTTGTGAGAATATTGATTTTGAGATAATTTTTGCAATTTGCAGAAATTTGCATATAATTACGTGAAAATAATGAAAAATATTGCAATTTTTGTGCAAAAATTGTATATTTGCATAAAAAAGGAGTCGCTTATGGCACAGGCTACAGTTTCTGCACGTATCGACAGCAAGGACAAGGAAAGTTTCGACAAGTTCTGCAGCAATGTAGGGCTGTCCACGTCTGCCGCCATATATATGTTTGTGAAAAACGTCATCAACGAACGTCGCATCCCCTTCGAAGTCCGCGAACCCTCCGTCCGCTACAACGCAAACGACATCGAAGCCCTCAAGAAAGGCATCGAGCAGTTGAACGCCGGCAAGGGCGTTGAACACGAACTTATTGAGGTGGATGACTGATGAAGAAGATTTGGTCGGACAAAGCCTGGGATGATTACCTTTACTGGCAAACACAAGACAAGAAAACCCTCAAAAAAGTAAACCAACTAGTCAAAGACATTGAACGCAGTAATTTTGAAGGACTAGGCAAACCCGAAGCGTTAAAGGGCAACTTGAGCGGATTCTGGAGCCGCAGAATCGACGATGCCAACCGTTTGATTTATCGAATTAACGGCGAGTTTATCGATATCCTTTCGTGTAAAGGACATTACGAGAACGTTTGATTAAAAAGTATTTTTAATGTCATGACCCACGGAACAATATACGATCCCATCCGCAAGAAGGATGTGCCTGACACCCCCGAAGAACGGGTGCGTCAGGCCACAATCCGTTTTCTGCTGGACGAGGTGAAGGTCCCTGCCCACCTGATTACAGTGGAGTTCGGCCTGAGTTCCGTTGACCCCAAGACGGATGACCGGGTGGACATCGTGGTGCACGATTTCCGTAACGGGAACGACCAGGCGAAACCCTGGCTTTTGGTGGAATGCAAGGCTCCCGGCGAATACACCTGGGAGGCTTTGCAGGTTCAGCTGAACAAGTACCTGCAGATTCTCACGCCCAAGTTCGTGATGCTTTCGTTGGGAGACTGTGAGCGTTTTTTTGAAATGGACGCCGCCACCAAGAGATTTGTTAAGGTTGAGCGGCTTCCTGAATTCCGTTAGGCGGGTATTCGAAGGAGCGGCGTTCCGCAATCCACTTGCGTACAGCTTCGACTGCACGGGCGCCCAGAATCTCTTTCTTGTTCTTTTTCTTGAGGCCTTCGTGGTGGGGGAGCAGCCCGAAGTTGAAGTTCATGGGCTGGAAATTTTCGTTTTCCTCTACCAGCCGGTTCATGAGGGACCCGATGCAACTTTCGTCGGGGAGCGGGTCGGCATGCCCGTGCAAAATGGTCTGGGCCATGTTCCAGGCGGCATACCATCCGGTAGCCACCGCCTCAGTGTAGCCTTCGCTTCCGGTGATTTGCCCGGCGAACCAGGTGGGCGGAATGCCCTTGGCGCATTCCAAATCCGGACGCAATCTTAAAGTGGCATCTAAGAACTTGGGTGATTCGATGAAGGTGTTCCGGTGCATGCAGCCGAGGCGTGCAAATTTCGCATTGCGCAAGGCCGGCACCAAGGTGAAGATTTCTTTTTGCGTGCCCCACTTGAGGCGGGTCTGGAAACCCACCATGTTGAAGAGGGTCTTCTGCTTGTTTTCGGCCCGGAGCTGTATTACCGCGTACCACAAATGCCCATTGTTGCCAAGCCCGAGACCGATGGGGCGCATGGGCCCATGACGGAGAGTCTCGTAGCCGCGGCGGGCCATTTCTTCGACGGGCAGGCAGCCTTCGAACAGTTCGTTCTTTTCGAAGGGGCGGGGCTCCACGGCTTCGGCCTCGCACAGTTTACGGACAAACTCCGTATAGGTTTCCTTGTCCAGGGGGCAGTTGATAAAGTCCGCCGTCTCGCCCTTTTCCCAGCGGTTCATATAGAAGGCGTGGTCAAAGTCGATGCTGTCGGTCTCTACCACAGGGGCGATGGCGTCGAAGAAATGGAGGCGCTCGCTCCCCAGCCGCTTGAAGATATCGTCGGCGAGCGCGTCGCTGGCCAGCGGCCCCGCCGCGACTAAGGTCGGGCAGTCTCCTTCGAGGCTGGTGACTTCTTCGCGGTGGAGCGTGATGTTGGGAGATTCTGCAATTTTCTTTTCTACCGATTCGCTGAAAATGTCCCGGTTCACGGTGAGGGAATCGCCAGCGGGAACGGCGGCTTCACGGGCGGAGTCCAAAAGGAAACTCCCCAGCATGGTGAGTTCCTGCTTTAAAAGTCCGTGTGCCGATGTGACGCCCAGCGCCTTGAAACTGTTGGAGCAGACGAGTTGCGCCAGGTGGCCGTCCTTGTGGGCGGGAGTCTGCTTGACCGGACGCATCTCGTACAGGTCCACCTTGAAACCGCGGCTCGCCAGCTGCAAAGCCGCCTCGCAACCTGCGAGACCGCCACCTATGACTCTTACTCGTTGCTGTTCGCTCATTTCATTCGCTTTGAGGTTTAAGGTACGGGGTTTTAGGGGTGTCCCCTAGGAGAAGGGGTAGCGAGCTACGAAGTGCGAGCGAGGGGAAGGCTTTCCCCTTTTTGCCAGTTAGTGCTCGTCGGTTCACTTGGACTGGATCCTTCATGCTTCGCATTCAGGATGACACACTTGCGTTTTACTCATCGGTCAATTCCGAATTCCGAAATCTGAATTCCGAATTAATTCGTCACCACTTTCCGGTAGCTCTTGGCGTTGCCGATCCAGAGCTTCACCAGGAGTTCTTCTAGGGAGGCGGTGGAGACGCATTCGGGGTCGGCATCCTGGATTTCGTCGGAAATCAGGTTTGCTTGGGTCAGGTTCAGCATGCCGTAGTACATGGCTTCCATGAGCTGGGAGGCGAATTTCGGGGAAATCCGCGCCACCGCGTCCATGTCGTTCAGGGGCGGCAGTTGGGTCTTGTCGGGGCTGAACTGGTCCAGGTTGTCCATGGTCCACATGTCGGCGGCCTTGCCCATGTCGTCGCTGGGGGCGATTTTCAGGAGCTTTTCCTTGTAGGCGTTCCATTCCACGTTGGTGGTCTTTCCCGCCTTGCGCACGGACTTCAAGAAGGACAGGACGGCGTAGTAGAGGTCCTTTTCTCTCTGGTTCATCTCTTTCTGCGAAGCGGGAATCATGGCCAAACCTGCGGGATTAGTGGCGGAAGTGCCTCATGCCGGTGAACACCATGGCCACCCCAAGCTTGTTGCAGGCTTCGATGGAGAGGTTGTCCTTCTTGGAACCGCCCGGTTGCACGATGTACTGGACGCCGGCCTTGGCGGCGGCTTCCACGTTGTCCGGGAAGGGGAAGAAGGCGTCGGAGCCCATGACGACTTCGCTGAACACCTTCTTTTCGAGAGCCTTGAGACCGGCCTTGTCGATGCACTTGCCCTTTTCGTTGAAGAACTTCTGGGCGGCCTTCATGCGGGCCACGTTGTCGCGGACGCGGGGCTGGCAGAGGCGGAGGTTACTATCGATGCGGTTCGGCTGGCCGGGGCCAAGGCCGATGACCTGGAAGTAGCCGCGGGCGTATTCGTAACCCATGACGATGGCGTTAGACTTGGTGTGCTTGGTCACGATCCAAGTGAAGCGGGCGAGGGCTTCCTTGTTCTTTGCAAACTTCTTCTTGGTGACGCATTCGAACTTTTCGTAAACGTCCACGTCGCGGTCCTGAACCAGCATGCCACCGATCACGTGCTTATAGACCTTACAGCGGGTTGCCTTCTTGATCTTGCCCACTTCAAGGAGACGAATGTCCTTGGACTTGTTCTTCAAAAATTCCAGAGCGTCCTTGTCGAATGCCGGGGCGAGAAGGATTTCGACGAACTTGCCCTTCAGGAATTCGGCGGTTTTCAGGTCCACCTTCTTGGTAACGGCGATCACGGAACCGAAGGCCGACACCGGGTCGCCTTCCCAGGCGGCTTCCATGGCGTTGCGCAGTGTCTTGCCGGTAGCAAGGCCACAGGGGTTCATGTGCTTTACGATAACAACGGCATTTTCGTCTGCGAATTCGCGGGCCATTTCCAGGGCGGCGTCAGCATCCACGATGTTGTTGTAAGAAAGTTCCTTGCCCCACAGCTGCTTCGCGGTAGCGAGGCTTGCTTCGGTGCAGGTCGGGTCGCGGTAGAAGACGGCGGACTGGTGGGAGTTTTCACCGTAGCGCATCGGCTTCGGGTCAACGAATTTCAAAACGAGTTCTTCGGACATGATTTTTCCTTTGTGATTTACAGGATAAAATATAGAAAATAAGGCTCGAGGCACGGGGCGCGAGGCACGAGGCTCGGGGGCGAGATTAATGTGGAGTGTGGAATGTGAAGTGTGAGATTAATCATTTTTCATTACACATCACACATTTCACACTCTAAAACAAACTGGCCGGCGGTTTGTTGTCGTCGAGGCCCGGCAGATTCGGGTTGGGCGGGATATTGTCCAGCGGGTCTTCGGGTTCTACAATCAGGTTGTAATAGACGTTGTTCTTCAGTTCGTCTTCGATGTAGAAAAGGGTGCCGCCCATGGCAGAGCCGCAACCGGCGCAAGCCCCTTGGTAGCGGATTTTCAGGCGGTTGTCGTCGGTCAGGTCCAGCACTTCCAGGTCGCCGCCGTCGCCTTGCAGCATCCCGCGCACGGACTGGTGGAGCCAGGCTTCGATCTTTTCGATTTTCTGCGGCTTGGTGAGGGCGTTCCATTCGGCGTCGGCTTCGGCGCGGCCCTCGGCGGTCTGGGTACGGTACTTGATGCGCTCCATCTTCTCGCGGACCAAAATAGCGGTGGCCTTCTTTTCGGGGTAGGCCTCCAGCACCCGCTGGATAAGCGTGTTCATTTGTTTGAGTTCCGGAGCGGAGGCGTCAAAAGCCGGCACGTCGGGGGTGTCCCGCAGTTCCTGTTCCAGACTTTCGGCGGTAATGGCGCAGGCTTCTTCCACCGTGACCATCTGGATTTTCTTGCAGAAGGTGTCGGCGAGAGCGGTAAAAATGGGCCCGCCGTAGGTGAAGAACCTAGTCTCCAGAATCTTGTCGCATTCCGGGTCTATCATCAGGTAGACCTTCAGGCTCGCTTCCTTCACGTCTACAAGGGCAAGTCCCTTCTCGTCGGCTTCAATCTGGAAAATCGCGCCCCTGTACTTGGGGGCCTTTGCAATCTCCTGCACCTTCTTGGAAAAATTCGCACACAGTTCTTCGCTCATAACGGGGGCAAATATAGATAATTATGAATTAGGAAATAGGAATTGTTTGCTAGAATAGAAATCTAACTCCGAACTCCGAATTCCGAATTACTTCACGTCCACCGTCACTTTGTACATGGGCTTGCCACGGTAGCTGTTCAGTCCCTTGGCTGTCTGGACTTTCAGGTTCTTGGCGGTGACGCCCTTCTGCTGTTTCAGAACCTTCAGCAGTTCCTGGTTGCGCTTGCTTGCCAGGTCGGTGAGGTCTTTTTCCATGGCGGAGCCATCGAAATCCTTGTCGTGTTCGCGGGCGAATGCCTTGAAGTTTGTGTCCCAGTCCTTGATTTCGGCGGCGGCCTTCTCGTCAATTTCGTTGAGGGTCGCCTTGCCTTCTTTCTGCTTGTAGTATTCCTGTTTCAGCTTGTGGAGCTTGTGTTCTTTCAGGATTTTGGCGGGATTGTAGTACTGGGTGTAGGTGAGGGTGAGTTTCGGATCTTTGGCCAGGGCCTCGGTCATCTTGGATGCCTTGGCAAACTGTTCGCTGGTAAATGTTCCGCTAGAAACATCAATCAGGATTTCGTCGTCCTTGCCCAGGTTCAAGCCTACGGCATTTGCTCCAGACGTGGCCACGTTGCCTACGATCTTGATGGGGGAGAGGGCTACTTTTACCAGTAGTTTAGTGATGGTGTCCCACACGATTTTCAGGTAAGAAAATTCGGGGTCCTTCAGGTTGCCCTTTACGGGAACGTCGAACTGGATCTTGTCATCCTTGTCCTTGAGCACGTAGAGCCCCACCTTCATGGGCACGGGGTATTCCGGGTCCACAGAGTCGTCCTTGTCGCCAACCTCAATGTTGTAGATGTCGATGGTGTTCTTGCTATCGACATTGAAGTTGTTCATTTTGTTGTCACTGGCGAAGGCCATGGTACCTGCGGTAATGGGGTAGCCCGTAAAGTGCAGGCTGTAGCTGCTGAAATGCTTGAGGGCCAGGTTCTTGACGCTTACGTAGGCGTCCATGGTACCGATGTCGTTGATGGCGCCCTTGTACTTGACGGACACGGAGCCTCCTTCGGGGAAGGCGGCGCTCACGTTTACATTGCAGGGCTTGTCGAAGTTGATGTTGGAGCCGTTCACCGTGATGGCGGAGACCTTGTAGTTAAACGGTTTGGAAAGGGTGTAGTCGTTGGCGGTGACGGTGGTGTTTTGCACTAGGAGTTTCGTGATGATGGCGTCCAGCTTCTTGGCGGGTTCGGCCTTGGCGGCACTTGTAGAGTCTGCCGAGGTTTCGGGAGCCGGTGCCACCAGGGAATCCAGCGGGACGGCGTTGGAATCGGCGGCTACGGTGTCTGCCTTGGCGGCATTGGTCCCTGAGCTTGTCGAAGGGGGAGTGAGCAGCACATCGATGTTGGTCTTTCCGCCCTTGTACAGGTCCAGATGGGCGAATGCGCCGTCCACCACTACGGAGTCGATGCGGAACTTGAACTTTTCTAGGTTGGCTTCGGCAATGCCCACGCCCACGTGGCCTGCCCCGATGGTCTTGTCGTTCACCTCGGTGACCACAACGCTATCTACGCTGACAATGCCCTTCACGTTGGAAGCGAGAATACTGTTCAGGTTGCCCTGGATGTCCATGTCCGCGGAGAGGTTTCCCTTGAAATCCTTGATGTTCACGAAGTCGTTGAGGTAGGGCTTGCCTGCCGCTAGGGCGAAATCCTTGAGGCCCACGTTCAAATTGAAGTCGTTGGTGGCCGCATTGACGGTCACTTTCACGTTCAGGTCGCCGCCGTCGGCGAACTTGAGGCTCACGCCCACGTCGGTCTGCTTGTTGCTCAGGTAAACGGCGGGAATGGCCACGCCAAAGTCCTTGATGTGAATCTTGGAGCCCACCTTGGCGTCTTCGTAGATGATGTTGCCGTTCTCGAAGACGATGTTCTTGACGGAAATGCTCACGGGGAGTCCGTCGGCGATTTCGGCCGCGTTGATCATGCCGGTGGAATCGGTGGCGGCACTGTCGACCGCTACGGTGTCTGCGGCGGTGGAGTCGGACTGGGAGAGAAAATCCAGAATGTCGCTGAAGTTGAAACGGTCCCCGCTCTGGACCACGTGCACGTAAAGTCCCTTCATGTAGATTTCGCCTACGCTGGCCGTTCCGGTAACGATTCTCGTGGGGTTCAGGTTGATGCGAAACTTTTCGAAGGAGACAAAGGGCGTTTTGCCGTCCCGTTCCAGTAGGGCGAAGTTATCTACGTTGACGGTCCAGGTCAGGGGACTCAGGCTTACGCTTTCGATGTTGACCTTTCGGCCGATGTATTCTTCGGAGTGGGCCACGATGTAGTCTTTCACGAACCCGGGGGCAAGTTTCAGGGCGGCAAAAACCAGGACGAACAGGACGGCGACGACAAACAGGATAATCTTCACGGACTTTTTCATGGGCTATAATTTAGAAATGTTAGGCAAGAAGGTGCTTTTTTCTGCTTTTTTTGCTTTCAGTGGAATATTTTTTTATAAATTTGCAGCCGTGATTGCTCTTTTTGCCGTTTTTTCGGCAAAACCTGCTCTGTTATTTTGGAGCGAACCTGGCCGTCAAGTCTCCCCGAGGCGTTATTAAGATGGCCCCCTAACACATTCACTTGCAATCACCCCCTCTGCAGGTCTTTTCCAGCCTGCAGTCGCGGTTCAACCCTTACTTATGAGGTGCCTAGATGGAAATAATCACTCTCGCATGCTCTGCTCTTGCAGTCGTGCTCTGTATCGTTATCCTGACTAAGGTTAACAAGATTCTTGACAACCTTCACACTCCTATCGTTAAGAAGCTCACCCCGGACATGAACCTGAGGCCTAACTCTCGTCGTCCTGTCTCTGCCCAAGAAATGGCACAGCGTGGTGATCGCAACAACAAGGGTGATCGCAAGGATCGTCAGAATAAAGACAACCGCGGTGAAAAGAACGGCCAGGCCCAGCAGGGTCAGAACCGTGACCGCAACGAACAGCGCGATCGCGGCAACCGCCGTGACCGCCGTGACGGTCGTCCTGACCGCAACAATCGTCGTGAAATGAACGCCGAAGCCCAGGCCGCTTCTTCTGAAGCTCCCGTGGCCCAGCCTGCCGAAGCGGCCGCTCCTGCTGCCGCCGAAGGTCGTCGCCCCCTGGCTCCGCGCATTCCGGTTGAAACTCCGGCCGCTCCTGTCAGCGCTCCCGTGGCTCCTGCAGCACCTGCTGCCGCTACCGCCGAACCTGCTGTGGAAGTCGCCGAAACCACCTTCGATCCCGCCAAGGTCCGCTATGGCCGCCGCAACGTGATCAAGAAGGCTCCGGAACTCTCCGACGAAGCATAATCGCGAAAAGCCAAAAGCTTGATAGAGCCCTCGGTCTTAGGACCGGGGGCTTTATGTTTTTATAATGGGGTTGTCAGGTGCTGCCTAGCGCCAGCGGCGATGGTTGTCCGGCCCGTCGAAATCGTCGTAGCGGTCGTCGTAGTTTTCGGGATAGTCGCCGTCGTCGTAGTTGTCGTCCCGGTCGGGGAATCCCGATTCCAGTTCGGTGAAACTGGGCTCCTCGATGTTCACCACCTGGACTTCGAAAATCAGGTCCTTGCCTGCGAAGGGGTGGTTCCCGTCCACCAGCACGGTATCCTTGTAGATTTCTTTCACGATGTAGATGCCGTCGGCGTCGTCCTCGTCGTCCAGGTTCAGTCCGTCCACGAACTCGTCGGCGGTGTCGGGCAGCTGGAATTCCCGGATGTCGTTGTCCAGCATCATCTCCAGCTCCATGCCCAGCCAGAGTTCGCCTACGTCCTGCAACTCTTCTTTGGGAACTTGGAGCAGCAGGTCGTCGCGGTAAGGTCCGTAGCCTTGGTCGAAGGGAATTTCTACGGTGAACTTTTCGCCCAGCTTGCGGCCTTCCAGGGCGGTTTCAAGTCCGGGGATAATGTTGTCGTAGCCGTGGATATATACAAAGGGGTGGCTTGGAGGGATTTCCTCCAAGATGCGCCCACTCATCTCTTTGAGCGTGTAGGCGATGCTTACCTTCGTCTTTGCTTCTACGGTTTCCATGGTGCGCCAAATATAGAATTTTTACTACATTACACCCATGCTTTACGGTATTTGTTCTGATATTCATTCCAATGCTACGGCTTTTCGTGCCGTGCTGGAATCCATGAAAGAAAACAAGGTGGAACGCCGGATTTGCCTGGGCGACCTTGTGGGTTACGGTGTCGATGCCAACGAATGTGTACAGCTTGCCAAGGAAAACATGGACGTGTGTCTGATTGGAAACCACGACAGCGTGGCTATCAAGTACGAGTCCAGTATGGGCTTTAACCCTTACGCCAAGCAGGCCGTGGAATGGACGCAAGAGAACATGAATGCCGAATCGGTGGCCTACATCCGTTCGTTGCCCTACATTCACGAAGAAAACGACATTACCTTTGTGCATGCGTCGCCCATGTCCCCTGCGGACTGGCTCTACATTACCGACCTGGAAGACGCCCTGAACGCTTTTGACCATTTTTCTGGAACCTACTGCTTTATCGGGCACACCCATAGCCCTGTGATTGTGGCAAGCCGCCCCATGGCCATTCCCAAGGTGCTGGACGAATACGAATACACCATCGAGAATACGGAACGCCTCTTGGTGAACGTGGGTAGCGTAGGCCAGCCCCGTGACCGGGATTGCCGCGCCAGCTGGTGCCTGCTGGATACGGAGACCAAGTGCATCCGCATTATCCGCGTGGAATACGATGTCTTTATCACCCAGGAGCGCATGCGCAAGGCGGGAATGCCCAATTTCCTCATCGACCGCCTGAGCGTGGGGAGGTAAGTAGTGATTAGGGCGTAGCCCGTAAACAGTGATTAGTATACAGTGATTAGTATACAGGATCGCTGATATCAAGATGTTTTTTTGCATATCCTAACCACCAACGGCCTTACGGCTTACGGACCTTCGGTCCTAACCACTAACCACTAATCACTAACCACTAAATTATGAAATGGGTTCTCGCAGTTTTTGGTAAGGCCGGCTCGCCGTTTATCGCCGACGAGGTGGACAAGTACGTGAAGCGGCTCCGTGGGGGAATGTTCCCGCTGGAGGTAGTGGAACTGAAGGAGTCCAAGCTCGATGACCGTACTCAGTCCCTAGCGCAGGAAGCGTCACTTTTTGACAAGAAATTCCCGAAGTCGGAATACCGCCGGGTCATTCTTTCCGAAGAAGGCAAGCTGATGGACACGGTCAAACTATCGGACACCCTTCGGGATCGTTTTTCGGGGAATATCGTGTTCTTGATTGGTTCGGCCTACGGCATCGACGAGAATCTGAAAAAATCCGCCGATCTGCTGCTTTCCCTTTCACCCCTGACCTTTACCCATGACCATGCCCGCGTAATTATGGCAGAACAGCTCTACCGCGTGCAGATGGTGATGCAGAACCATCCGTATCATCATAGGTGAGTACACTTTTTTCTATATTTGCGCTCGAAAAATGATTGTGTCCTAACCACTAATCACTAACCACTGTTTACTGTTCTATGAATCCGGAAATCGAGAAACGCCGCACTTTTGCTATTGTCAGCCACCCTGACGCGGGTAAGACCACCATCACCGAAAAGTTCCTCTGGTACGGAAACGTGATTCGCGAAGCGGGCCACGTGCGCGCCAAGGCGAACCGCAGCTATACGGTGAGTGACTGGATGAAGATTGAACAGCAGCGCGGTATTTCGGTTTCCAGTTCCGTTTTGAATTTCCCTTTCGAAGGTTGCATGTTCAACCTGGTGGATACCCCGGGGCACCAGGACTTCTGCGAAGACACCTACCGTGCCCTCACCGCCGTGGATGCCGCCCTGGTGCTTATCGACAGCGTGAACGGCGTGGAAAAGCAGACCATCAAGCTCATGGACGTGTGCCGCATGCGCCATACGCCCATCATCACCTTCATCAACAAGATGGACCTGGATGGCCGCCATGTGCTGGACTTGCTGGACCAAATTGAAAGCGTTTTGCACATCAAGACCGCCCCCTTTACGCTCCCCATTGGCGTGGGAAAGCTTTTCAAGGGCGTGTATTCCATCGCCGAGAACACCTTCCACACCTTCAACAAGGAAGAAGGCCATCAGGAAATCATTCAGATGGAAGGGCCCGACGACCCGCGCCTGGTGGAAATGTGCGGTGAAAACTGGGTGAACCAGTTCAAGGAAGAATACGAGATGGTCACCGGCGGCATGGACCCGTTCGACC
>CAMHDS010000006.1 GCA_946183925.1 uncultured Fibrobacter sp.
CCTGTCGCTCACGCCCCTTGCTGTAAACAGCGAGTGGGGCTTTTTTTATGCCCGCGTTGTCATGCCCGCGAAGGCGGGCACCTCCTTGCCGGACCCGCGGCCCTGTGACGGGCTGCCCCCGACGCACGAGGGGGTGGCGAGCAACAACGTGCGAGCCAGGGGGAGGCTTACCCCTTCTAGATAAATTAAATCGGGTACTTATCCTTCGCTGATTCCAGTTCGGCGGAAGTCTTTTCCCAGTCTTCGTAAAGGCTGTCCACGACTTTCTTGTTGTCGTCCATGTCCTTGGCGATAGCGGTAATGGCATTGCCGTCGCCGCTTTCGGAGGCGGCGACCAGCTTTGCTTCCAGCTCGCCCCCCAGGGCTTCGGCCTTGGCGATATCTTCTTCGATTTTGGCAAGCTTCTTTTCCAGGGGCTTGATGACCTTGCTGCGCTCGGCGATATAGTCTGCGCGGGCCTTGCGGTCTTCTTTGGCGCTGGGCGCGGCATTCTCTGAGTCGCCCTTCACGTCAATGTTCGAGACCTTGATGTTTGCAGAATTTGCACCTCCGGGTTTCTTTTCGCTGGCCCAGCCCACCTTTTCCAGGAAGTCGGCGTATGTGCCTTCGAATATGCGGCAGGTCCCGCCGTCAAAAACCACAAGGCGGTTGGCGAAGGCGTGCAGAAGTTCCTCGTCGTGGGTCACCACCAGGGCGGTTCCTTCGTAATCTTCCAGGGCGTCGATGAGGCTCTCGATAGATTCCATGTCCAGGTGGTTCGTGGGTTCGTCCAGCAGCAGCATGTTGCAGGCGCTGGCCAGAATCTTTCCCAGCAAAACGCGGCTCCGCTCGCCACCACTCAGGACCTTTACCTTTTTCAAGGCGGCATCGCCACTGAACATCATGAGGCCTGCAAGTCCTCGGGCACGGCTCTTCTGCGAGACTTCTTCAATGGCCGAGGCGATTTCTTCTTCGACGGTGTTGTCCAGGTTCAGGCGGTTGATGTTGGTCTGCCCGAAATAGTTTATCTGTAAATTCGGATTGTAGCTGATTTCGCCTGCGGTGGGCTGCAGTTCTTTGGCAATCAGGTTCAGGAGTGTCGTTTTGCCGCGGCCGTTGGGGCCGATGACCGCGATGCGGTCGCCCTTGAAGACTTCCATCGTCAAGTCGGTAATAAGTTCGGGGCCGTTCGGGTATGCAAACGTGAGCCCCTTGATTTGGAGCATTCTCTTGCCGGGGAACCCTGCCTCGGTAAAGCTGAATTCCAGATTGCGCTCGTGGGTGAGCCGCTCGCCGGTGGCAAGCTTTGCTGCCGCCTTGATCTTGGACTGCACCATGGCGGCCTTCGCGGCCTTGTAGCGGAACCGCTCGATGACTTTTTCCAGCTGTTCCTTTTTCTTGGCCTCGTTTTCTTGCGTGCGCTGGGCCACCTCTTCTTCTTCGGCGATGGTCTCCCGGAGTTTTTCTACGGTGCCTTTCACCTTGCGGATTTTGTGGCGGAAAATCCCTGCGGTGTGGGTGCAGACCTCGTCCATAAAATGATGGTCGTGGGTAATCAGCAGCACTTCGCCTTTCCAGCTGCGCAAAAAGCGGCTGAGCCAGCGCATGGAGACGATGTCCAGGTAGTTGGTGGGTTCGTCCAGCAACAGCATGTCGGGTTCTGCGGCCAGCACTTTCGCCAGGTTCAGGCGAATCTGGAAACCGCCCGACAGGAGCATGGGGCTCTTGTGCATGGATTCTTCGTCGAAACCGAGACCGAAGAGAATCGCCTCTACCTTGTGTTCTTCTAGCCAGCCGTCTTCGTTGGGTTTTAATACGCTGCAGGCTTCTTCGTGGACAGTGGCGTGTGTAAAATTTAGATGTTGCTGCAGGTAACCCAGGGTGTATTTCTTGGGAATGTCGATGTTTCCGCCGTCCAGGCATTCCTGGCCGAGAATCATCTTGAAAAGTGTCGATTTTCCGCAGCCGTTACGACCCACCAGGCCTACGCGCTCATGGTCGCTCACGAGCAGGCTTGCGCCGTCCAAAAGGACCTGCATGCCGAAGGATTTGGTGACATTCTGTATTTGGATCACTTCCCAAAAATAGCAAAAAAGGGCATATATCCCAAATTTTACAAAAAAGATTGCACCCTTTTGCAAAATTGGATGTATCTTTACTTGATAGACATAACCAAAAGGTGAACCATGAAAAAGAATCTTTCTTTTGTAATGGCGGTGGGTTGGGTGTTCTCACTATCCCTTGCGGGTCTAGCAGAAGCGCAGGATAAAATGCAAATCGCAACCTGGGCCGGTTTTCGAAGTGCGGCAGCGGTATTCACATTTGATGATGGCTGTGCAAACCAGCTTTCCATTGCGGTGCCCATTTTCGATAAATATGACTACAAGGCCAGTTTCTACTTGGTGACGGGTTGGTCTCCAAATTACAATGCCTATCAGGCTCTGGTTGATAAGGGCTATGAGGTCGGTAGTCACTCCGATAACCATGCCTCCAATGCAGCTGACGGTCGTACCATGCCCGATTCAGAAATTGCATCGTCCAAGTCCAATATCAACAGCCACATTTCGGGACAGACTTGTAATACCATTACGTACCCCAACTGCGAAGAGCCTAACGAGACGACCTTAAAGGCGAACTATATCGGTGGGCGTATATGCGCCAATGGAATAGACGGGGCGACTCCAAATAATTATTACCGTATCAACTCCGTTATATGCGGGAACACCGGTTCGGTCAATAGTGCAGAGGCTTTCCAGGGCAAAATGCAACAGGCTATAAATCAGGGCGGGTGGGTAACCTTCCTGATTCACGAAGTGGATAATGGCAACGGCTATTCTCCCACATCTTCGCAAGCTATTGACGGAGCTTTAGACTGGGCCAAGAAAAACGACTCCAAGATTTGGGTGACCACGTTCCGCAATGCGATCATGTATTCCAAGGAACGGGATAAGTCAACGATTGCCAAAAAGTCGGGAGATGTCTCCAGCGAAACCTACACGCTTACCCACAGCATCAAGGACAATGTCTCCAATTACGACTATCCCTTATCTATCCGTATAGAAAATTCCAATAACTGGACCACTGTTTCTGGAACCCAGGGCGGCAAGGCCATTACGACCTCCATCAAGGATGGCTACATCTATTTCGATGCTGTCCCCAATGGCGGTGACATTGTAATCTCTAGTGGCGGAGGTTCTACCAGCCCCACTAGTAGTTCTGCCGCACAGCCCGCATCCAGCAATTCCGGGGCCTCCGTTGAATACAAAATTGAAATGGAAGACTACATGCAGGGCGGTCAAGGTATCGCCTATAATGATCTCAACTACGATGAAATGGAAGAGCATGTCAGTTACCGCTCAGACGATGGCGGCATCGTTGCAGCGGGGTCTGGTTACGGCATTGGCTATACCATGGCAGGGGAGTGGTTCAACTATTCGTTGGATGTCCCTTGTGCAGGACAGTACAGTGTAGTTGCTCGGGCAGCCACAGGGAACGCCAATGCTTCTCGGTTCTCCATATCGGTGGACAATGTTGCTGGCAGTGTGGCGGTTGATGTGCCAAGTACGCCGGATAATTGGAACGCCTATGCAGAAGTGGACGGCAAGGGTACATTGAATCTTGGCCAGGGCAACAATGTGGTCAAGGTCAATTTTGATGAAAGTTACATCAACGTGGACTGGATAAAGTTCACTTCTGACAACGCCCAGTGCCCGGAAGTGATTCCCATGGCGAAAAACCTGCGGTTGAATTCCTTGTCGGGCCCTGTCCAGTACCAAGTTTTTGACATGAACGGTCACTTGCTCAAGTCCGGGACTGTCTCTGCCCAGGGTAGCGTTCAAAACCTGTGGAGCGCCGCCAACAGGGGCCTTTCTAAGGGGACATACGTGTTGCGCTACGGAAAGGAGGCCTCTATAAGGAGTGTCCAGGTCCGCAAGTGATAGCTTGTTTGTACTGAAATTGTTATATTTGGCCCGCGATGATGCGGGCCTTTTTCATTTTGCTTTTGTTTGTTTCGGCTGGTTTCTCTCAGCTGATGCCCAAGCCTGCCTCATCTGGTACCGATTCGATTCTCTTGAAAGAAAATTCCGTACCCAAGGTCTACGTGGACGCCCCGGATTCTGGCAAGAATTCTGCACTTTCGGGTGCTACTGCTGGCATGGATAGCCGCCAGTTTTCTAACGATTCTACCATCGGGACCGTAATTGGTGTCGGTGCAGAGTTTGTAGGCGATGTGATGAAGGGAATGCTCTCGCCCAATTCTCCCGAAGCCGACGCGGTGGAGCTGGAACGCACCAGACGGTAACTAGTTCTGAGTTCGGAATTACGAATTAGAATAGTCGCGGCGAAGCCGCCTAACTAAACAACTCTGAAATCCGAATTATCCCAAGTATTTCTCGCCGGATTCAACACTTTGGTAAATAAGCGTGTTGATGGTCATGGGGCCCACGCCGCCCGGAACAGGGGTGTATGCGCTGGCCACGTCGTCGAGGCCCTTCTCGATGTCGCCCACGCCACCCGGATGGTAGCCGGCGTCGACCACGACGGCGCCCTGCTTAATCCATTCCTTCTTGATGAATTCTGGCTTGCCGACGGCACCCACCAGGATGTCGGCCTGACCCACAAATTCGGGGAGATTTTGCGTCTTGCTGTGGCAGATGGTCACGGTGCAGTCCGCGTTCAAAAGCATCAGGGCCATCGGCTTTCCGAGGATGGCGCTACGGCCCACCACGACGGCGTGCTTGCCCGCGAGCGGGATGTTGTATGCCTTCAAAAGACGCATGATGCCTGCGGGAGTTGCGCAACCGTAGGCGGGTTCGCCCATGGCCATACGTCCAAAGCCGAGGCAGGTCACGCCGTCCACATCCTTGCGGGCGTCAATCTTTTCGAAGGCTGCGCGTTCGTCGATATGGCGCGGCACCGGGTGCTGCAGCAGAATGCCGTGCACGTCCGGGTTTTCGTTCAGTTCCTGGATCTTGTCAAGGAGTTCCTGCGTGGTAGTGTTCTTCGGCATTGCCACGCGGATGCTTTCCATACCCACCCGGGCACAGGCGTTGCCTTTCATCTTCACGTAGGTGGCGCTCGCCGGATCGTCGCCCACGAGAATCGTTGCAAGGATGGGGGTCTTGCCCGTCTTTTCTTTGAGACGCGTCACACGTGCGCTGAGTTCTTCTTCAGTGGTCTTGGCGAGTGCCTTGCCGTCGAGGATGAGTGCTGCCATAAGGTCTCCGATTTTGGGTACAAGATAGTAAAAGGGGGTAGGGGATAGGATCTAGGATCTAGGGGGTAGGGGTCGCTTTGCTTTGAGGAAGATGGACTTGTTTCTTATTGCTCATACCTCACACCTCATACCTCAAAGGGCCGAAGGCCCGACCTCATACCTCATACTCCGAGCCTTGCGCCGTCTCGTTTTGTAAATATTCCTAAACAAATTTTCTCAACACCCCGATGCTCAACGCCTTGTGAACAGAAAAATTTTTTGGGACGTGAATTTTTGGCCATAAATAAACTAGATTAAAAAACGATTTTCATCGATGCCGTTTTTTGGCTACATAAAATGAGGATATAATGATTGCTATGAAATCTACTGCCAAGATGCTTTTGGCTCTCTCGGCAAGTGGTATCGTCTTTTCGGGCTGCGGAAGTGACCAGGTTGAAGGTGCGCTTCCCCGCCAGGAGACGCTCTACCTGTCCGGTCAGCAATGGGGCGCTCCCGCGACGTTCAACCCCCTTGCCGAAAGCTGGATGGCTGCCTGGCCCGTGGGTGGTCGTTTTAACCTGGTTTACGAACCGCTTATCACCTATAATACCTTGAACGGCCAGATCGAGGACCTTCTGGGACACCTGGAAGAAGACCTCTCCAATAACGACAGCATTGTGGTTACACTGAACCCCGCTGCCAAGTGGAGCGACGGGGTGCAGGTGAACTCCAACGATGTGAAGTTCATCTTTACCAAGGGTTCCATCAACACCTCCGAGCAGATTTCCGACATTCATGTGGATACCCTTTACGCCGAACCAGCATCCGAGGACTCCACTGCCGAACGCAAGATGATTGGTGAACGTCTGGCCTTTATCGTGAACAAGGCCCAGAGGAACAATCCGCTGTCTGTGCGCGACCTGCTTCAGGCCATCCGTATCGCTCCGGCTCACGTGTTCGAACCGCTGATTGCCGAAAAGGGTCTCGACGAAGTCAAGAAACTCACCATGGACAAGAACCCGGTGGTTTCTGGCCCCTACAACATCATGTCCGCCGACCCTAACAAGATTATCTTGCAGCGTCGTGACGACTACTGGGGCAATGCCGCCCTCCACGACGGCAAGCTCCCCGCTCCTAAGTACGTGGTTCACCCCATTTACAAGAGCAACGATGCCAATACCATCGCTCTCACTACGGGCAACCTGGACGCTTCTATGAGCTTCGTGACCCGCATTTGGCGCAAGCGCGGCGTGCATACTTGGTTCAACGAACCGCCTTATTTTGCGCCTGGTGCCATGCCCATGCTCATGATCAACACCATGAAGGAACCCTTGAATGACAAGCGTTTCCGTAGGGCTCTTGCAACGGCTATCGACTATACGGCTATCCGTCAGTTCGCCGTTTCCAACTACACCTCTACCCTGAAGCCGGGCTTGATTATGCCTACCGGCCTCGAAGGTAAGTACATCAATGACGAAGACGCCCAGAAGTACGGCGTGAACCTCGCCATTACCGACGAGAACGAACGCCTGAGCACGGTGAAGCAGATGCTTTCCGAAGCGGGCTTCAAGTCTGTATGGAAGAGCGATGGAACTCTTGACCACATGGAAAACGCCAAGGGCGAAAAGCTCCCCACGCTCTACATCACGAGCCCTGCCGGTTGGACCGACTGGGAAGCCATGGTGACTATCGCTGTCGAAGGCATGCGTAAGGCCGGTATCGACGTGCGTGAAGGCTTTGTGGACGGCGGTCAGTACTGGCCTGCCAAGGGTACGGGTAACTTTGACCTGCTCATGGACAAGCCCTCTGCCGACGTGTCCCCGTCTCTGCCCTGGAGCCGTTTCAACGAAGTTATGTCCAGCCGCGACTGGCAGCCTCTTGGCGCCTGGGCTGGTACTAACATCGGTCGTTACAACCAGCCGGGCACTCCTGAGTTCCGCCCCGAAGTGGACCAGCTGATGTCTGCAATCCCGCTGATGACCGACCCCGAAGAAATCGCGAAGGCTTATCGCGAACTCAACAAGATTTTCATGGAAGATCAGCCCTCCATTCCGCTGGTTTACCTGCCCGAACAGTTCTACGAATTCAGCGACCGCGTATGGACCAACTGGCCCACTGCCGAAAATCCCTACGCTCCGCCGCAGCTCCCGTGGATTGCCTCTGGCACCAAGATTCTTTGGAACCTCAAGCTTGCTAAATAAAAGGACGACAAATGCTTAAACAATATCCAATGTTGCGCTATGTCCTGCAGAAGGGATTCTGGTATCTCTTGACGTTTGTTGTCGCTGTGGCGATTAACTTTACGTTGCCCCGTATGGGTGAGAACAACCCTGTGGACATCATTATGGGTAAGGCCGCCCAAGGTCTTTCGCCCGAAGAAGCTAAGCTCAAGAAAGAGGGCCTGCTCAAGGCTTTCGGTATGGCCGAGCTGGACGACCAGGGTAACGTGATTTACGATCCCGAGGTAGATGCCAACGGTCAGATGAAGACGGTTAAGGTGGCAAAGCTGGACGAAAACGGCGCCCCTGTGTTGAAGACCGTCAAGGAAGTAAACGAAGACGGCACGCCCAAGATGTTGGAGCGCCAGGTGGTGGACGCCGAGGGTAACCCGGTGTTCGAAGAAAAGCCGGTGCTCGACGAAAAGGGCAAGCCGGTCATGGAAAAGGATCCGAAGACCAAGAAGAAGGTGGCCAAGGTGGAACAGGTTCCAGTGATGGAACAGTACCAGGCCGAACGCCAGGACACCGTCATGGTGGACGAAGTGGTCAAGAAGGCCGACCCCCGCCTTGCTTCTGGATTCTCCCAGTTCCTGGTTTACATCAAGAACGTGTTCAAGGGTGACCTGGGTATCTCTTACAGCCAGTACCCGAAGCCGGTGGTGGACATCATCAAGGAATCTGTTCCTTGGACGCTCCTTATCCAGGCTCCGACCATTATCCTTGGCTGGATTATCGGTAACCTTCTCGGTGCCTTCGCTGCCTACAAGCGTGGCATCTTCGACAAGGTGTTCTTCCCCTGCGCCATGTTCTTAAACGGCATTCCCTTCTTCGTGTTCGGTATGCTTCTGGTGGCGCTCTTCTCCATCACTCTCGGCTGGTTCCCTGCCATGGGCGCCTACAGCCCCGACATTACGGAGCTCAGCTTCTCCTGGGGTTGCATCAAGAGTGTGGGCTGGTACTATATTCTGCCCTTCTTCTCGGTGTTCCCGATCCTGCTTTCGGGTCAGGCAACGGGTATGCGTTCCATGTCCATCTACGAACTGGGTACCGACTACATGAAGTACGCCAAGTGGCTCGGACTTCGCGAAGGCAAGATTATCAGCTACGTGTTCCGTAACGCCATGCTCCCGCAGCTCACCGGTCTTGCCCAGAGCCTCGGTACCATGGTGGGCGGCGCCCTCATTACCGAAATGATCTTCTCTTACCCGGGTCTCGGTATGGCGATGCTTACCGCTATCCAGCAGAACGACTACGCTACGATTCAGGGTTGTACCTTGATGATTTCGACCTGCGTGCTCGTGGCTAACTTTGCCGTTGACGTTTTGATTGCGGTGTTTGACCCCCGTGTCAAGGCCGGTCTCCAGATGGGAGGTAAGTAATCATGGGAAAACTATTAAGAAACCTTCTCAAGTCCCCGATGTTTGTCGTGGGTATCTCTATCTTCATTATTACCCTGTTGATTGCGCTGTTTGGCCCCATGTTCTACCATGTGGACATCAACGCTCGTGACATCGTGGCTGGGCCCTATGCGGGTTCTAGCGGCGAACACCTGCTGGGTACCGACCACCTGGGCCGTGACTACGTGTCTCTCTTGATCGAAGGCCTCCGCAGCTCCCTCTATGTGGGCCTGGTGGCGGGAGTCATCGCTACCACCATCGGTGTGCTTATCGGCCTCTTTGGCGGTTTCCGCGGCGGATGGATTGACGAAGTGTTGAACATGCTCACCAACATCTTCATCGTGATTCCGCAGTTCGTGATTCTCGTGCTGATTAGCTCTGCTGTCAAGGACGGTCGTTCTTTGACGCTGATTGGTCTTATCATCGGCCTTACGGCTTGGAGCTGGTCTGCCCGTGCGGTGCGTGCCCAGGCTTCTTCGCTGCGCAGTCGTGACCATATCTCCCTTGCCAAGATTAACGGCGCAAGCACTCTGAACATCGTTATCAAGCATGTGCTTCCGTACCTGCTTTCTTACGTGTTCATGGTGTTCATTATGCAGGTGTCCTCCGGTATCCTTTCCGAAGCCTCCATCTCCATGATCGGCCTTGGTCCTCTGGATTCCACTTCTCTGGGTATCATCTTGAACCAGGCGAAGGACAATGGTGCCCTTTCCGACGGCATCTGGATTGCCTTCTTGCCCGCCACCATCATTATTACCCTGACGGTGTTCGCGCTGTTCCTGATCAATACTTCCATGGAAGGCGTCTTTAACCCGCGTCTTCGCAAGTAGGAGGTTTAGAAAATGTCTGAAAATGTATTTGAAGTCGAAAACCTGAGCCTCTACTACCTGGGCCGCTTTGGCGACAAGACCCACGCGGTGACCAATGTGAGCTTCTCCATGAAGCAGGGTGAAATCCTGGGTATTGCCGGTGAATCCGGTTGCGGTAAGTCCACTTTGGTGTCTGGCCTTATGGGCATGTGCATCCCGCCTCTCTATCCCGAAGGCGACGGTGACGTGCGCGTAAAGAGCGGCGACAAGATGGAATCTTTGATGAACCGCTCTATCGAGGATGTCCGCAAGAACGTGCTCGCCCAGAAGGTTTCCATGATTCCCCAGGGCGCCTTCAACGCCCTGAACCCGGTCCGCAAGATTAAGGATATCGCCGCCGACGTGATTGGCGCCCACCAGCAGCCCGGTAAGCACTTGGACAAGAAGGAAGTCTACGACCGCCTTTGCGAGCGCTTCGACCTGTTCGGCATGGACACCAAGCGCGTGCTGGATTCTTATCCGATTCAGCTTACCGCCGGTGAACGCCAGCGTTCCGTGATCGGTATCTCTACGCTTTTGAACCCCCAGATGGTGATTGCCGACGAACCCACTTCCGCTCTGGATGTTTCTACCCAGAAAGAAGTGATCAAGTTGATCTTTGACCTTCTGGACAAGGGCATCTTTAGCACCATGATTTTCATTACCCACGAACTTCCGCTGCTGTATCACGTGGCCGACAATATCGCTATTATGTACGCCGGCGAATTCGTGGAAAAGGGCACTGCAGAACAGGTGGTGAAGGATCCCCGTCACCCCTACACCCAGGCTCTGATGGGCGCTATGCTCAGTACCGAGGCCAGCCAGCGTAACCGCCACCCGGTGGCAATCGAAGGCGCACCTCCGAGCCTGCGTAACAAGATTACGGGTTGCCGCTTTGCCGACCGTTGCAAAAAGGCATGCCCCGACTGCAAGAAGAATACCCAGAACCTCCGCGTTGTCGGTGGTCGTGATGTGAGGTGCGATTATGCTGAGTGATAAGCCTGTTGTATTTTCTGCCAAGCGCATTAGCAAGGACTTTGGCGCCGGCAAGACCTTGAAGACCGCCGTGAAGGATGTTTCCTTCGACATTTATGACGAAGAATTCATCTCTATCGTGGGTGGCTCCGGTTGCGGCAAGTCCGTGCTGGCAAAGATCATGCTCGGACTCTACGAACCCACCCGCGGCCAGTTCCTCTACAGGGATCACAAGATCAAGAATCTGAAGGACCACTGGAACGAAGTTCAGTTCGTGTTCCAGGACCCGTTTGGATGCTTCAACCAGTTCTTTACGATTCGTAGCCAGCTGGAAGATGCCCTGAACGTGCTCAAGAACAAGCCCAGCAAGGAAGAAGTCCGCCGCCGCGTGGACGAAGGCCTGATGGCTGTGAATGTGAAGCCCTCCGATATCGAAGGCAAGTACCCGTTCGAGCTTTCTGGTGGTCAGATGCAGCGTATGCTTTTGGCCCGTATCTTTGCCCTGCGCCCGAAGGTATTGATTGCCGACGAAGCCACCTCCATGGTGGACGCCTGCGTGCGCGCCAACATCTTGGATTATCTCCGCAAGTTGAAAGATGAGCTGAAGATGACCGTGGTGTTCGTGACTCACGATATCGGCCTTGCCAACTACGTGTCTGACCGTATCTTCATTATGCACGACGGTAAGATTGTGAACCAGGGTACTCCGGCAGAAGTGCTGGACAACACCACTGAGCCGCATACGCTCCGCCTGCTGGACGATATCCCCGAAGTCCACAAGACCGAATGGATCAAGAACAGCCATCGTTCTAAGAAGTAAGGTCGTTTTTAGTGAAAAAAAGCCGTAGCGAGACCCGCTGCGGTTTTTTGCTTTTTTTTGCGGCACCGTTGGGCCTTTAGTAAACTGTTTTAGAAAAAAAAGAGTATTTTTATTACAGAGTTTGTAATGTTTGGGTCGGGAGTTGCACAAACCCCGGGGTAAAAGGGAGGTTGGAAATGAAACAGATTCTATGGACTTCGGTACTATCCCTGATGGTTGCCGCCTGTCTAACCGCTTGCGGTGATTCGTCCAGCAGTTCGTCTTACGATATCCCCAGCTACAAGAGCGAAGCGGCCCTGCCCGATTCTTGCAACATGGAAATTGCCAAGGTAGATACTGCCTACTACGCTTGCTTTGAGAACAAATGGGTGGCGGTGACGGATAGTGCTACTGTCGAGCAGTTCAAGGAAGGTCTGGACGAAAAGGAAATAAAGAAGATGCTTGAAGAACTTGAGGACCTGCAGGCCAATAGTTCTAGCTCTACCAAGAAAAAGAAGAAATCGACCAGCAGTAGTTCCTCTGGCACCAAAAAGACCGATGGCAGCAGTGCTAGTGGCAGCAATGGTGGCAGTGATGACGACGAAGGCATCGACGACGAAGATGCCTGTGAAGACTGCGTTATTGACGATGACGACGAAGAAGAGGAGAGTTCTAGCAGCAGTGAAGAAACATCTTCTAGTAGCGAGGAAGAAAGTTCCAGTAGTAGCGAAGAGGTCGTTATCGATTGCTCCGGTAAGACGGCAAAGGCCGGCAAGCAGAATATGAGCGTCACAGTCGATGGTAAGAAACTCTCTTTTATTATGTATGTTCCCAACGCTTATAAGGGCGACAAGGCTGTGCCGCTGGTTGTTGACTACCACCAGATTGGCGGTTCCGGCCAGGGACAGTTCAATGACACGAAATATCGACTCCAAACCGACGCTGAAGGCGTGATTACGCTTTACCCCGATGGTACCAACAAACCGGGTGGAATGGGCCCTGGCTGGAATGTGGGGCCGTGCTGCTCCAACGATGATGATGTCAAGTTTACTCGCGAAATGATTAATATGGTCGAAGAAATCGCTTGTATCGACCCCAAGCGCGTTTATGCAGCTGGCTACTCCATGGGAGGCGGCATGGCTAATCATGTGGCTTGCTTTATGGCGGATGTCTTTGCCGCCGTGGCACCGGCTGCTATGGACTTGAACAAAACCAATAGTGCCCAGTGCAACCCCGATCGTCCCATCTCTATCATCATGTTCCGCGGAAAGAAAGACGGTGTCTGCAAGTACATAGGTGGCGATAGTGGCTTCAACGACGGATTGAATTTCTTGGGTGCTGAAGATAACTTCAGGTTCTGGGCTGAAAAGAATGGCTGCACTGGTAATCCGACGACTAACTCTGACGGTTGTAGCGAATATTCCAACTGCAAGGACGGCACGAAGGTCGTGCTCTGCACCAATGAAGATGGTGGACACGACCAGGGTGACGCCAGCATTGGCTGGCCGTTCCTGAAGCAGTTCAAACTGCCCGATTAGGGCCTGATGCTGCGGCCTGTTTCTTGTTGAAAACAGTAAATATCCAGAAAAGCCCCCTTTGCGGGGCTTTTTTACATATATTCAGGGTATGAATATTCATAAGAATGCTATTGCCAAAGTTTGTGCGGTGGCTTTTGCCGCCGTCCCGTTTTATTTGACCCCTGTCTTTGCGGGCCCCCTGATGAACCAGCTGGGCTACGCCCCTGAAGCCGAGAAGCAGGTGGTGATTCCCGGTAACGACGCCAACGGTCTGGAAGTCCGAGACCTGAAGGGGAAAACCGTTTTGAAGCTGAAGGCCCCTAATGTGGGCGAGTGGGAGTACAGCGGCGAAGAGACCCAGGTGTTCGATATTTCTGCAGTAAAGGCTCCTGGCACCTACCGCCTGTTCCGCAATGGTGAGTACCTGGGGAACCCCATTACGGTGGGCAAGAATGTCTACGAAGGCGTTACCAAGGCGATCCTCAAGTGGTTCTATTACCAGCGGGCCAGCATGCCCCTGGAAGCTCCTTACGCTGACAAGTGGGTCCGTGCGGCGGGCCACATGGACGATAAGGTTATCGTCTACGGTACCGACAAGGCCACAGGCGGAAAGGGGGCTGGCAAGGTCATCAAGTCCCCTCGCGGGTGGTACGACGCCGGCGACTACGGCAAGTACATCGTGAATTCCGGCATTACGGTATGGACCCTGCTGGATCTGTACGAAAAGTTCCCGAAGTATGCGGACACCCTGAGCTGGGATGTCCCGCGGGAGTACGCGAAGCTGCCCCTGCTTCTAGAAGAGGTCCGCTATAATTTGGACTGGATGCTGACCCTGCAGGACAAGGACGGCAGTGTATTCCACAAGGTTTCGACCCTGAAGTTCTGCGGAAGCGTGGCACCTGAGAAAGATACGGCACCCCGTTACGCCATTCTGAAAAGCGTGACGGCGGCTCTGGACTTTGCAGGCGTGATGGCCCAGGCCAGCGTAGTGTATGCTCCCTTTGACAAGGCCTACAGCTCCAAGATGCTGAAGGCGGCTGAGAGTGCCTACGCCTGGGCGAAGAAGAATCCTGAGGCGTTCTACAAGCAGCCTGCCGATGTGCAGACGGGCAGCTACGCCCCAGGTAACGAAGACGGAAAGGACGAGTTCCGCTTTGCGGCTGCGGAGCTTTACAATGCGAAGGTGGTCGCAGGTGCAGACCCGAAAACGGACAAGGCCACGGCTGCTTACCTAGAAGACTTGAAAGCTAATCCCTTCACCCAGAATGGGGCTTGGTGGGGCGACCTGAACATGCTTGCGGTTTTCCGCGTGGCAAATGCTCCTAAGGTGTTCGGCGATAGCCTTGCCGGTGTGGCAAAGAAGATTTTGCTGGACGAGGCGAACAGCCTGCGTTCTATCGGCGATACCAGTGCCTACCGCCTACCCGCATTCCCCTGGAGTTGGAACTGGGGCAGCAACAGCGCCATGGCAAACAATGGCATTGTGCTGGTTCAGGCCTACCTTTTGACGGGTGACAAGAGTTACCTGGATGGCGCGCAGCAGTGCCTGGATTACCTGTTGGGCAAGAACCCCATGGATATTTCCTATGTGACGGGCTTTGGTTTCCGCAGCCCCCGCAATCCGCACCATCGCCCCAGCGAAGCGGACTTTGTGGATGATCCGGTGCCCGGCATGTTGGTGGGTGGCCCTCACCTGGGCAAGCAGGATATCAACCTGAACGGGACTGATCATTGGAAATGCCCGAACTACGCCGCTGCCGACAAGCCAGCCCTGGCTTACTTGGATGACCGCTGCAGCTATGCTACCAACGAAGTGGCCATCAACTGGAATGCTCCCTTGGCATTTTTGGCAGGCGCCCTCCAGGCAATTTACAATCGCTGACAAGTCTCGTTCTCTTTCATTGTCATGCCCGCGCTCCATGTTCGTCATGTTTGCGCCTTTCATTGTCATGCCCGGCTTGACCGGGCATCTCCTTTTTATATTTCCCTCTATGGAAGAACAAATCGACATCTTGAACCCTGACGGAAGTCCGGCAGGGTATTCTTGCGGGCGTACAGAGGTTCACGCCAAAGGGCTTTGGCACCGCACGGTCCATATCTGGGCCTTTGATGGAACGGGTCGTGTACTTTTCCAGCTTCGCAGTCATTTGAAAGAGAACAACCCGAATCTTCTGGACACCAGCTGCGCGGGCCACATCTCTGCTGGCGACACCAGCCGGAATGCCGCCGTCCGAGAACTGAAAGAGGAATTAGGTGTCCATAAAAATTCAGGTGATTTGGAATACCTCTTTGAAGCGACCCACGAAAGTGTCTTGAACGACGGCACTTATTTTGACAACGAATATTACGATACATACAAAATAACGCTTACCGACGAAGAGGCCCGCCATCTGGTGCCGCAGCCCGGCGAGGTGGACGATTTCGTGTGGATGACGGTGCCGGAATTTCTGGAACTGAACCGCAAGCACCCCGAAAGGTTCGTAAGCCACCCGAAAGATTACCAATGGCTCGAAAGTATTTCTAGATTGTAGCCCATGATGTACAAGAAAGTGGCAGTGGTTGTGGAAGGCGGCGGCATGCGCGGCGCCTACACGGGCGGTATTCTGGACGTGTTCAACGAGCTGGGGCTCCGCTTTGGAGGCGCCTGCGGAACTTCTGCCGGCGTGACCCACCTGTGCAGTTTCTTGTCGGAACAGATTGGCCGAAATTTCCGTATCGATACGGTGCATTCCAAGTCCAGTAAATATATGGGCTGGGGAAACCTGATTCGTACCGGCGAATTTTTCGAGGTGGATTATTGCTACAGGCAAATCCCTTACGAGATAGAACCCTTCGACATGGAAAAATTCGCCGAGGCCTGCAAGACGACGGAATTTTACGCCTGCAGTTCCAACCTGGAAACAGGCGGCGCGGAATACCTGCGGGTGATGGACTATCGCGAGGAGCACGACATGAACGCTATTCGCGCCTCGGCATCGCTCCCGCTGATGAGCCATATCGTGGAACTAGACGGCAAAAAACTTTTGGACGGCGGCATTGCCGACAGCATTCCTTTTGAGATTATGGAGAAGAAGGGCTTCGAGAAGATCGTGATTCTCTTGACCCAGCCGGAAGGTTACCGCAAGAAACCCAACTCCATGATTCCCCTGTTCAAGCTGCTCTACCGCAAGTACCCGAAGTTCATCGAGGCGGCGGCCAACCGGCACGAACGCTACAACGCCTGTCTGGACTTGATTGCCGAAAAGGAAAAAGAAGGGAGTGTGTTTGTGTTCCGACCCAGCGAGGCCATGCACATTTCCCGACTGGAAAAGGACAAGTCCAAACTGGTGGACCTTTACAACTTGGGCCGCAAAGATGTAAACGCCCGCCTGGATGCCTTGCTGAATTTTTTGGAAAATTAATTCGGGGTTTTATGTCCGTTGCAGAAAAAGGCAGGCGCTACCGTCATTACAAGAAAGAGACCATGGTCTATACCGTGGTGGAAATCGCTCTGGATTGCGAGACGGTGGAACCTCTGGTGATTTACCGCAGCGAATACGAGGCGCCAGACCATCCCAAGGGAACGCTCTGGGTCCGCAAAAAGTCGGACTTCGAAAGCACGGTGACGCTTTCCGATGGCCGCACCGTGGACCGGTTCACACTGATTGTGTAGAACGTTGTAATCGCATTTCACCCTTGTTTTAGTTCGATTAAGCTGCTTCGACAACACTCTTCGGCAAGCTCAGTTATCACTCAGCATGGGATCCATAGATTGCGAGGATAATGAGTGGTGCTACCTTCCGGCGTGCATTTTCTTTTTGCATTCGTACATGGAAGCGTCGGCGCTGTGGAGCATCTCGTCCATGTCCTTATAGACCTCGCCAGAATAGGCGATGCCGTAGGCAAAGGAAACCTTCTGGTCTACGATGGTAATGTCGCCCACCGCTTTTTGCATGCGTTCTGCACAAATTAACGCTCCCGCCTTGTCAGTATCGGGGCAGAGCACCATAAATTCGTCGCCGCCCATGCGGAACAGCACATCGGATTCGCGAAGCAGATCCTTGCAGGCCTTGACCACGGCGCGGAGCAGCAGGTCTCCGGCCTGATGACCAAACTTGTCGTTTACCGTCTTGAGACCGTTCAGGTCAAAATAAACCATGGAAAAGTGCGTCCCATAACGCTTGCTGCGGGAGAACCATTCGCGCAGGGTGTATATGGCATGCCTACGGTTGTAACTCTGGGTCAAATCGTCGGTGAGGGAAATGTCACGCAGGTACTTGAGGGTGCGGCAAAGACGGATATGCACGTTGATACGGGCAAGCAAAATCTCGGTAGGCGAATGCTTGCCCACAAAATCAGAAGCCCCGGCATGAAACCCCTTGGTAATGCTGTCGGAATCTTCCCTGCTTGTGAGGAATATGATGGGTAAATCATCCAGGGCGTGCTTTTCGCGGATACGCAGGCAAACCTCGTAGCCGTTCAGGCTAGGCATGTTGATATCCAGGAGTACCAGGTCGAAGGTTCCCTTTTCCAACAGGGCAAGGGCTTCTTCGCCAGAGGTAGCGGCCACCACCTTGTAACCCACTTGGGTCAAAAGCTCCCCGTTCTTTTCCAGGATTTCGGTGCTGTCGTCTACGATGAGAATCTTTTCTTCTTTCATGTACTCCCCCTATAAAAATTCCAAGGTTGGAGCCTTTTCGATTAGGCCAAGCTTTGCGGCATACCCGAAAAAACACTCCAAGGATTTTTTTCTTTCGTCTGTAAAATGATAATCTATAATTTTATAGTAATCAAGTAGCGACTTCTTGTCCAGATTCACGGGAAATCTTGAAATCCAGCGGTCTAGGGCGACAGCAGGGTCGGCACGAAAAGACTCCACGCTTTTTTCCGTTTCTTGTAGATATTGCTCCAGAACGGGCCTGATTTCGGGTTCTAGAGCCGATTTTTTGATAATCCACGCCCCAAACACAAAGGGCATGCCCTGCCAGTCCTGCCACAAAGTTCCCAAATCGTAACTGAAGGGGAATCGACCGCGTTCCGCTTCTTCTAGAGCCAGATCTCCTATAAGGAGGCAGGCGTCGTCGGTGGCTTCGGCGGCAAGGCCGCCGGTATATTCGGCACGCACTCGGTAACGTTCCGAAAGCAGAATTTTCAGCAAGGCCACAGAGGTCTGGCTCTGGGAGGTAAGCCGCACCGTCTTGCCGTCAAGGTCTTCGATGGGGAACCTGGAAAAAAGCTTTACGGAACGGACCTCGAAGGAGCAAGAGGTACAAAGCCTGGGCGACAAGACAAAGGCGCCCGGTTTCTGGGCAAAGGTAATCGAAGAGGCCGGGGACAAGTGAATCGCGCCTTCCCTGAGCCCCCTGCTATGCACGCTGGGCGGACCGTCTACAAAACGCACGCGGGGGAATTCCTGCTCACGACCCAAAAAGCTGTGAAAGAACGGCGCACAGACCAAAAAAGGAATTCGACCTACCAATAAATCCATGGAAAAAAATTAACTTTTGGCGGTGGCGTTTTGTAGGCCGCAAAACAATTAACCGAAAAATAAAAGATATTGGCTAAGGAATAATGGCTGTATTTCACGTGAAAAAGACGTCCCTGGGCGAAGACAAGACCAGTCTCGTGTTCAAGGGCAAGATTATCGAAGGGCCCATCAGCAAGGGCATGACCATGGAAATCCCCGTGACGGGCGAAACCGTGATCAAGATGAAAATTTACGATGTGGTCCAGTTTGACAAGCAGAAGGACGAAGACAAGAAGGTGGGACTGGTGGTTGACTTTTACAACCTGCCCGACGACCTGGAGGTGGTCCAGGACCTGAACATCGCCGACGAAGACCTGAACATCGTCAATGAATAACTTTAAGCCGTCAATTCCGGCGGCATAACCAACAGAGCAAAAGATGAAAAAAGAAAGGCTACGGGGAGTGAATTTGGGTGGCTGGTTCAGTCAGGTAGACTGTATCGAAGAAAAGGACCCTGTAGGTTTTCCGGGGCTCGTGCCCCACATCAAGACTTTCCTCGGGGTGGAAGACTTCAAGCGCATCCGCGAGGCGGGGTTCAACCACGTGCGCCTGCCGGTGGACTACTTCAACCTGTTCGAGACCGACGACGCCAGCAAGCCGAACGAAGAAGTGTTCGGCCTTCTGGACAAGGCCCTCAAAGAAATCCAGGCCGCAGACCTGGACGTGATTCTGGACCTGCACAAGTGCCCCGGTCATGACTTTCACCTGGGATGCTCTACGGAACAGGCATTCTTTGCAGACCCAGCCGCCCGTAAAAAGACCTGCGACATCTGGGCCTACATGGCCGAACGCTACAGCGGCGAGTCCCGCGTGATGATGGAACTTTTGAACGAACCCGCCGGAAGCGATTCCAAGGTATGGGACAAGGTGAAAGACGAAATCTTCTGGGCTATCCGCAAGCACGCTCCCAAGAACACCATCGTGGTGGGCAGCAACAAGTGGAACAGCGCCAAGGAATTTGAGTTCCTGACCCCCATGGACGACGACAACGCCATCTACAGTTTCCACACCTACACTCCGGTGACGTTCACCCACCAGGGTGCTGCCTGGATCCAGGACCCGTTCTTCCACATTGAACGCCCCTGGCCCGGTGATTACGCGCCTCCGCAGGGAGATGCAGAAACACGACTGAACGTGGAATACGGCAAGTGGGACAAGGCCCGCTTGCAGGCGAGCATCCAGAACGCCCTGGATTTCCGCGCCAAGTACGACCTTCCGGTCAGCTGCAACGAATTCGGCGTGTATGTGCAGGTGCCCCGCAAATACCAGCTGGCCTGGATGCGGGACTTCCTCGACATTCTGCGGGAAGCCGACGTGGGCTTTAGCTACTGGAACTACAAAAACCTTGACTTTGGCCTGGTATCGAAGGGCGAGTCGCTGCACAATAGCCTTGCGCAGTACAACAACCCGGAACGCCTGGACAAGGAACTGATGGAGATGCTTGCCCGCGGGTAATTGAACTCACGGGAAGGGCGAAAATGGACTGGATTGCAAGTAAAAAGTGTTCGGCGGCCGATGCCGCCGCAATGATTGAAGACGGCGATATCCTGGGCATTTCGGGTTTTACACTTGCCGGATACCCCAAGGCGGTACCAAGCGCACTGGCTGCCCGTGCCGAAAAGCTACACGGCGAAGGCAAGCCCTTCAAGGTTTCCCTTTTCTCTGGAGCTTCTACCGGCGACAGCTGCGACGGTGCGCTGGCTCGGGCAAACGCCATCAACTTACGCATGCCCTACCAGAGCAATCCCAGCCTTCGGAAGGCCATCAACGACGGTTCTATCCGTTACATAGACGCACACCTGGGCAAGATGGGTTACCTGGTCCGCACGGGAGCCGTGCCGACTCCGAAAATTGCCGTCATCGAAGTAAGCGCCATTTTGCCCGATGGTCGTGTGTGCCTTTCTACCTCCGGCGGAAATTCCGTCTGCTACCTGGAACGCTCCGAAAAGATTATCCTGGAGTTGAACACCCGCCTGGGCGACAGCTACATGGGCATTCACGACAACGCCCTGCCGGAACTGCCTCCACACGCAAGGCCTCTTGCCATTTACAGCGCAGGTGATCGCGCCGGCGAAGACCTTGTAAAGATTGACCCGAACAAGGTTATCGCCATCGTGGAAAATTCCGGCTACGACGAAGTGACGCCCTTCGTAGAGCCCGACAGCGTTTCTACCAACATCGCCGAACGCATTCTGGACTTTATCCGATTCGAAGAATCCAAGGGCAGGCTCCCCAAGGGAATGGCCTACCAGAGCGGCGTGGGCAAGGTGGCCAACGCCGTACTCACCGCCATGGCAAACGATGAGCGCCTGGGACAAATTGACATCTTTACCGAAGTCATCCAGGAGGCGGTTATCCCCCTGCTCAAAAAGGGCAAGCTGGGCGTGGCTAGCGGCACGGCCCTTACGCTCTCCCAGGGCGCGCAAGACGAATTTATCCGTAATGCAGCCGACTGGAAAAAACATTTTGTCATTCGGCAGCAGGAGGTGAGCAACAGTCCCGACGTAATCCGTCGCGTTGGCGTCATCTCCATGAACACCGCCCTAGAAGCGGATATTTTCGGAAACGTGAACAGTTCTCTCGTGTGCGGGTCTTCTATGATGAACGGCATCGGCGGGGCGGCAGATTTTGCCAGGAACTGCGCTCTCGGATTTTTCTTGACGCCGTCGGTAGCCAAGGGCGGTGCCGTTTCCAGCATAGTGCCCTACGTGAGCCATGTGGACCAGACGGAACACGACACCCAGATTTTTGTGACGGAACAGGGACTTGCGGATTTGCGTGGCCTCGCCAGCGAAGAGCGGGCACGGCTTATCATCAAGGAATGCGCCCACCCCGATTTCAAGGAACCGCTTACCGACTTCTTGGAATACAGCCTGAAGCACGCCAAGGGCGTGCACATGCCCCTTGCGCTGAGCAGGGCTTTCGAGATGCACAACCGCTACCTCGAAACCGGCAAGATGCTACCGTAGGCAAAACGGCATAGCAAAAAAACGATTTCAGCCGAAAAAAAGCCTTATTTCATGAGACCAAATAAAGTTAGGTCTTTTAGTTCGTTATTTTTTTCTTATTTTTCGGGAAAAATATCATGGATCAGTTGCGTCCAGCCCATGAAGTCTCTGGTACTCTGATCCCAAACAAGGAGAAACAAAATGAAAAAACGGTTTCTGGCCCTTGGCCTCGCTGCCGGTGCAATGGTCTTGATGACCGCCTGCGGTGATGAGACCACCAATACCGACATCCTCAAGGCGGACAGTTTCGCCTCGGATTCCCTACCGACATGCGACGCGTCCTACGCCGGCATGCTCGCCAACGACACATCCAAGAACGCCCTTTTCGCCTGCACCAAGGTGGGCGCAACCTATGAATGGGTGAATGTCATCAAGAACATCCAAGCAGCCGAAGACAATTCCGGCTGCACCACCAAAGCACTTGAAGACAAGAGCGGTGTCAACATCGTGTGTATGGGCAAGACCATCGCCACCCTGAAAAATGGCGAAAACGGCGAAGAAGGTAAACCAGGCACCAAGGGCAAAGAAGGTGACAAGGGCCCTGCTGGTGAAGACGCCACCGACTATTCCGATGGTAGGGACCTGAAGCTGGACTCCACTGACTGCAAGATTGTGGATGCTGGCGTCAACGCTTTCGTGTTCTACAAGTGCGGTAACGACACCTACGCCGAAGACATGGACGGTTTCCAGGCAGACATTAAGACCTGGAACGGCCTGAACACGGAAGAACAACTCTTTGACCGAGCGGACAACATCATAGCTAACCTAGGAGTTGCATACCAGGAAGCGACCGACCCAACAAAGAGCGAAGGCAGCCTGAAGAGTAGTGCAGGTCTTTCACAAGATTTGACCAACCCCCTTTTGATGCCGACGCTCCTCTCTGTAAACTTTGCCATTTCTGGCACCGCCACCCTCACAGTGCAAGAGGACTCCCTCACATCTACCGGTGATATGAACATGGAGCCGTTTATAGGCTTTGTCGCAAAATTCGGCAGCGCAACGAACCTGCTCGGCTGGGGAGGTGTCTGCCTCACCTATAAATCCGACAGCCCCATGGAGCTTGTAATTGCCAACGACGCCGGCAACAACCTCAGGGCAACGCTCAAGGCCTCTGCCAAGGAGACCACGGTAGACCTCTTGCCCGAAGCCTTTGAGCTGGACTACCTGACACCTGCAGGTACCGTAAAACTGAAAGATGTCATGAGCAATGCAAGTTTCCTCGCCGTCAAGGTTGTTGGCGGAATCGAAAAGGGCACTTACACCAACGATTTCGCCATTTCTGAGATAGGCGCTTATGGTCGCTGTGGCGGTCCAACCTACACAAAGATCCACGAAGCCGTTCTCAAGAATAAGGGCAAGACGGGTACCGTCAGTGACAAAAAGGACAATGTTACTTACAAGTACAAGACCATCACCATCGGTAACCAAGTCTGGATGGCAGAAAACTTGAGCAGCCCCTATGTTGTCAAGGACGGCGACAACAACGATGTGTTCCTGAGCTACTGCCCCGATGATAAGGATGAACTTGCCGCCAAGGGATGCCTCTACACCTGGTCGGCCGCTATGGATAGCGCCGGCAAGTACCTGAAGGATACCGAGGTCGCAAACGAATGCGGTTACAACAAAACCTGCGCCGTAACCAAGCCGGTCAGGGGTATCTGCCCCGACGGTTGGCATCTGCCCAGCCAAGCCGAAAAGGACACCCTGCTCAAGTACGCCGGTTATAACAAGGATTACCCAAATACAACCTTCATCGTCGGTAGGGCATTGGCCGGCAACGCCGAGGATGGCCTCAACTGGCTGGGATTCTCCGCCACAACTATTGGCTGGAGGACCACCGACTTTAGTGCCTTCGAGAATACAAACTACTTCAGCTTATGGACAACTATGGAAAATAGCGGCACGATGGCACTTTCCATCACCCTGTTCCAAGACGAATACCTAGCTTGGAACACCTACACAGGCCTTTCCGCTTCCAAGCAGAAGGGACTGTCCATCCGCTGCATCCAGGACGAGAAGTAGGAGGAATGAAACATGAAAAAGTTTGATATGAAAAAAGTTTGCTTGGCTGCCTCCTTCGCCCTCTTTGCTGCCTGTGGCGACGATGTGACCAACGACAGCGTGGTCAAGGCAGAGTCTTACGAATCCAAGGCAGACCTGCCCGAATGCGATGACGCGTCCAGCGGGTTGTTTGCCACAGTGCCCTCCAAGAAAGAGGTTTACTTCTGCACCGACAATACCTGGAAGAACATCCGTAGCGGTGCGGCCTCCATGGTCGATGACGGCAAGTTCATCTGCTCCACCGAAGAGCTGACCAACGGCTCTGGCTTCAAGGTGGTCTGCGGCGGCGACTCCGTTGGTGTGGTCCTGAACGGTAAAAAGGGCGATAAGGGCTCCGATGCCGAAGACGGCGACAAGGGTAAGCAAGGCGAACCCGGCGCAGACGGAAGCGGCTCCAACGGCAAGGACCTGACCCTTGGCGAGAACGACTGTGCCGTGCTGAACGAAGGACTGGACTTCGTAATCTATGACTGCGGAGACTCCGTCTATGTTAAGTCGTTTACAACGGCGGACAAGGCGAACCTCAAGACCTGGAATGCTTTGAATTTCGAAGCAAACCTCGCAAGTGTATCAGGAACCGTAATTGGCAGCATTTACACACAGCGCCTTTCAGCAACAGGTTCGGCCGAAGGGTCAATAGTACGCTGGACGGATGACGAAGGCTGGCTCAGCGGTTATCTAGTATCTGAGACAGAACTCCAAAAGAATTTCGCCATTGCAGGTACAGCCACCCTCAAAGTCAAGGAGAATGCCACCGTGTATAGCGCCGGATTCCCCCTTGAACCACTTATTGCTGTACGCTACTACACTACCAAGGCTCCAGACATTAGCACCTGGGGCGGGCTCTGCCTCACCTACACGGCTGAAAAGGACATGGAGCTGATACTTCGCGACAGATCAGAAACTGCGAAATTCGCCCGTGCGCCCCTCAAGGCTTCTTCCAAGGTGACTACGGTGGATGTACTTCTCAACGAATTCAAGCCCGACAATGAAAATGATGACCTAGACGACTTTACCAAGAACGCAAGAGAAATAATGGTAAAAATTGTAGGAGGCCTAGACGAAGGCAAATACGAAAACAAGTTCGCCATCTACGAATTTGGCGCTTACGGCAAGTGTGACGGCACTACCATCAGCCAGGTCAAGGCGAAGCTAAAGGAGATAAACCCCAAAAATGGAACCGTCAAGGACCCCCGCGACAAGAAGACCTACAATACCGTCACTATTGGCGACCGGACCTGGTTTACCGAGAACCTGGACTATGACTACAAGGTTCTGGTAGACCCCGACGATGAATCAGCGGGTTATGTGAGCGGCCTAGTTGCCGAATACCCCAACCAAGCAGACAAGGATTTGTATGGTGGCAAGCTCTATAGCTGGCTGGCGGCTATCGATTATGATTCCCTAGCAAAAGCCGACCCAAAAATAAAGTGTTCAAACACCAATTACTGCGATCCTCCGTTATCATTGCCCGAAAAGGTCCAGGGAATCTGTCCCGAGGGCTGGCGCTTGCCCACCAGGGACGATTTCGATACTCTTCTGAACATCCTTGTTGACTACGATCGGTTCCCGAAACTTGCGCGTCTCGCCATTTTGGACTCTACGGGATTCACAGGGAACAACGGCGGTCTAAACCTACTAGGCTCTTCCTTTAGGGGTAGCGGGTATTTTGATGGGACAACATCAACGGGCCTAGGCACCAGCTTCTACTCATGGATTCCTGCAGAATATGACGCAGATGATGCCAGAGTCTACTATGTTTCTGCAGACGCCAATAGTTTTACCTTTGGGACTAAAACTCGCTACCGCGTCGTCCGCTGCATCAAGGATAACGAGGAGGACTAACACATGAAAAGGTTTAATATGAAGACTCTATCTCTCATCTCTAGCCTCTCGTCCCTCGCCCTGCTGATGGCCTGCGGCGACAATGTGACCGACAACGATCCGGTTACCACCCAGGCATACGCAAGCCAGGACGAATTTCCGGAATGCGAAGAATCTGGCGAAGGCTATTTCGCCCTGGTCAGCTCTACTAACGACCTCTACATCTGCACCGCCAGCGAATGGGTGAACATCTCTAAGGCAAGTGCAGGCGGTTCTGCCAAGCCCGGTTGCTCCTCCGAAGAACTGGAAAACGGCAAGGGCGTCAAGATTATCTGCAACGGCGACTCCGTTGCCGTACTCAATTACGGCACGCAGGGCGAGGAGGGCGATAAGGGCGGCGACGGTCACAAAGGCGAAACTGGCGATAAGGGCGAGCCCGGCTCCAGCACCAACGGCAAGGACGCCGTATGGGACACCGACCGCTGCAAGCTCAAGAACACCGGTTCCGATGTGATGGTCTTCGACTGCGGCGACTCCGTCTATGTAAGCTCGCTGGACATCTCAGGCGGCAACACCAACAATGTGTGGAACCCCATACCTGATTATAGCGTGAAGTACGGTGCGCAAAATATCTTAACCGTCTATAACAACCAATTCGAGTCCAATGCCACAGGTTCGCTGGAACGCTTTGATGGAGACGACAGCTGGGACAACAACAGCACTCTGGTTGTAAAAGACCTAATTAGGGACAGTTTCCGAATCAAAGGTATCGCCAAGGTAGAGGTGACCAAGGCACAGACCGTCACCGCCAACAAGTACCGACCCTTCGTAGGGGTGAAGGTGGGGTTCTCCAGTATCAATGTCAAGTCTCGTTTGGGACTATGCCTTGCCTACACCTCTGAAAAGGATATGGCCTTGCTGGTAGAAGGCAAGACCGGGTTCCTGAAAGCAAGCATTCCCGCCGCAAAAAAGACAAAGGTTGTGAATGTGGCCTGGGATGAATTTGAACCCGTCGCAAAAGAGGTCAACGCCGATACCGTCATCATGTATGCCAAAGGATTCTATGTAGAAGCCGTGGGTGGAGAAGAAGCGGGCTCCTATGAAAACGAGTTCTCTGTTCTCATGCTGGGGGACCTCGGCAACTGCGACATTAACAAAACATACGATGTCTGGAAAGCTGATTTAAAATCCAAGGTAAGTGAAATAAGTACATTCACAGACGGCCGCGATAGCAAGACGTACAAGCAGATAACGATTGGTGATCAAACCTGGATGGCAGAAAATCTGCGATACGGGACCAATTCCTGCTATTTTACCAATGATGATGCCAACTGTACAAAATCTGGGCGAGTATACACCTGGATAGAGGCCCTTGGAACTGCAGCATCAACGTACGGATGCTCATTATCAGCAAAATGCACCACAACGCTTCCTAGCCAAGTACAAGGGCTTTGCCCCTCCGGATGGCATTTGCCCACCATGCTGGAGTGGAAAAATCTGTTTGCAACAGTAAGAGGTGATTATTCGAATGATAACCATCGTTTCCCAGACCTGGCACTAATCAAATACTTACCAGGATTGGTAAATGGATCTCAAGAGTCAATGGTTCCCGAATTGAACGGGAGCGACTTGATTGGATTCGGATTAGTTGTTAAAGGTGCAGGAACCTATTGGTCATCCATTGAAACTGCTGCCACAACCGCAAAGGTACTGGATATAGATTATGGCTCTTACCCTTATTTCTACGCTTATACGTATACCACCAATAGTGAGTTAGGCTACAACGAAAATAAATCAGACAAATTACCCGTCCGCTGCGTAAAGAACTAACCAACATCCCTGAAAATTCAAAAAGACTCGGTCCCCAACCGAGCCTTTTTTGTTTGCCTTGTTTTCTTTGAACGGCAACTATATCGCCTGCAGCAACGCTGTCAGGCGAATTTTTATTTCGTCCCAGTTGCCATTTGCCATGAGTGTGGGGTTGAAGATGCTCCCGCCAAAGGAAACCAGGTTCGCGCCAGCCTCCATATAGGCCTTGGCATTCTGCGGGTTCACACCGCCGCATGCCATCAGGGGAATATCACGGAAAGGCCCGCGCAGCGCCTTGATGTATTCCGGACCGCCCACGCAGTTCACGGGAAAAACCTTCACAGCGGCGGCACCAAGGTCGTAGGCCTTCTGCACCTCGGTAGGGGAAAGAGCCCCGGGAATGATGGGAATTCCAGCCGTATTGGACAGCCGCACTATTTCTTTGCGGGTGTTGGGCGTCACGATAAACTCGGCACCAGCGGCCACGGCCTTTTCCAAGTCGCTTTCGTGACGGACGGTTCCTGCCCCTACGAGAATTTCATAAGACCCAGCGCAATCCTTGAGCTTCTTAATAATGCTGGTGGCACCTGCGGTGTTCATGGTCACCTCGATGGCCTTGAGTCCGCACTTGGCGGCGGTTTCTACGCAGGCTTCTTCGGCTCCTTGGGGAATGTCGCGGAGAATGCCCACGACCGGCATCGGTTTTAGAAATTCGAGAAGGTTCATACTTTTAAGATAGTAAACAAGAATAATTATGAATTCGGATTTCGGAATTCGGAGTTGTTTGTTAAGAATAAAAATCCGAATTCCGAACTCGGGATTCCGAATTACTCATACCGTAGCGCTTCAATCGGGTCTAGGCGGCTGGCCTTGCGGGCAGGGTACCATCCGAAAAAGACTCCCGTGGCAAAGCACACGGCAAAGCTGATGATCACGCTTGTAAACGACACGATCATGGGCCAGCCCATAACCGTTTTTACAATCTGCGAAGCCGCCACCCCGAGGAGAATCCCGATGACGCCACCCATGAGGCTGATGGTCACAGACTCGAACAGGAACTGCATCAAGATGTCGCGTCCGCGAGCGCCTATGGCCATACGGAGGCCGATTTCCTTGGTGCGTTCGGTAACGGACACGTACATGATGTTCATAATGCCGATACCGCCTACGAACAAGCTAATGCCCGCGATAACGGTCAACACCAGCGCCAGCATGTCCGAAGTGCTGGTGACCATCTGGATCATTTCTTCTTGGGTGAAAACCCTGAAGGGGTCTGTAGGCTTGGTCCAGTTTCGGCGTTCCTTCAAAATGTTCATGATCTCTGCAGTGGCTTTTTCGGCATAGCCCTCGCCGATGGAGTTGGCGTATATCTGCCGGATGTTGGTGGTGGCCGAGAACCTGCGCATTACGGTCTGATAGGGCGTAAAAATCACGTCGTCGTTGTCCTGCCCGAAATCTCCGGAGCCTTTTGATTTCAAGGTGCCGATGACTTTCAGCGGAATGCTCTTGTAACGGATGGTCTTGCCGATGGGGTTTTCGCCTGCAAAGAGGTTTTTCACCACAGTCTGGCCAATAATGCAGACTTTCGCCATGCGGTCGGCAGCGTCGTCGAACATCACGCCGTCTTCGATTTCGTAGTTGCGAATCTTGAGGTAGTCGGCAGAGATGCCGCTCAGGGTGGTGGGGGAGTTGTTGTTTCCTACAATAGCCTGCCCATTCACAGTAATCATGGGGGATACGCCGTTAATGTAGGTGGCATTTTCCCGGATGGCGATAAGGTCCTTTTCCTCTAGCATTTCGGAAGATTCCGCCTGCACGCCGCCACGCCTGTTCCAGTTGGGCATGACGATGATGGCGTTTGTGCCCATGCTGGTCATCTGTTCCTTGATGGACTGGCGCGACCCTTCACCCATGGCCACCATGGTTATCACTGCAGCTACACCAATGACGATTCCCAGCACCGAAAGGAAAGTGCGCATACGGTTACGCAGCAGGGCGCGAAGAGAAATCTTTATGAGAGTGATAGGAGACATGGGTGAATTCGGAGTTCGGATTTCGGAGTTGTGGTGAATTCGGAGTTCGGATTTCGGAATTCAGAATTATATTCTAACTCTGAAATCTGAATTATTCATATGTTTCTGGAGGGGGCAATGCATCGAAGGCGGCTTTCGCGCTTTGCATTTCATGGGTTTCGTCTTTTTTGACAAGGCCGTCTCGGAGTGTGATTGTGCGTTCGCTGAAGGTGGCGATGTCGGGTTCGTGGGTCACGAAGGCGATGGTTTTCCCCTGCCTGTGCAGTTCCTGGAAAATCATCATGATTTCGTAACTGGTTCGGGTGTCCAGGTTTCCGGTAGCTTCGTCGGCCAAGATGATAACGGGGTCGTTCACCAGGGCCCGGGCTATAGCCACCCGCTGCTGCTGTCCGCCGGACATCTGGTTGGGCAGGTGATTCACGCGGTCGGAAAGCCCCACCATATCCAGGGCTTCCAGGGCCCGGCGGCGCCTTTCGCTGGCAGAAATCCCTGAGCTGTAAAGCAGGGGCAGTTCCACGTTCTCGACGGCGGTGGTTCGGTTTAGCAGGTTGTAGTTCTGGAATACGAACCCGATTTTTTTACCCCTGATGCGGGCCAGAGCGTCTCGGGAAAGTTTTTCGGTGTGTTCTCCGTCCAAAATATAGTGCCCGGAGGTGGGCTTGTCCATGCAGCCCAATATGTTCAGCATGGTGGACTTGCCCGACCCGCTGGTACCCATGATGGTCACGAACTGCCCGGGAAAAATGTCGAAAGACACGCCCCGTAGGGCGTGAACCGTCTCGGAACCCATCTTGAAGTCCCGATGCAGGTTTTCTATAGACAGTATGGGCAGATTATTTGACATCACCTTGTTTTGATTCTCGTAAGTACCTTCTGGTTGCCGGGAATGCCTTAAAACCGCAGCATTCTTGGGCAAAGATAAATTTTTGTGAACAATAACTGAAAATTTTGCTATAATTTTTTCAAAGTCATAAATCTAGGGGATTTATTCATGAAAAAGATAATAACTCTGTCGCTCCTAGCTTGCGGTCTCGCATTTGCCCAGGCGGGCATCCAGGGTGGTACTGACGGTATCCATCAGTACAATACCAAGACCAATGGCCAGCTCGGATTCTCAATCGGTACGGGTGGAAATATTGCCATTGACGCCTGGTCCCTGAGCCGTGGCGGTAACTACACTTCCAATGGTAAGACATACGGATTTAACGATTGGGATCCGTCTCTTTCTGGAAACATAAACGCTTCCGTGGGCCTTTATGACATGGTAGACCTGGGTATGAATCTGCCCCTGTACTATGAACATGCCAAGTCTAATGGTCCCTCTGGTTCCAACAACATGTGGACCACCAGCCGTGGCGACTTGAATGTTTGGTTCAAGGTTCGTTTCCCCTTCGATAACGCAAAGAGAATCTTCTCTGCCGCCTTGCAGGTGGACGCCTACGTGCCCTCCGGTGAAGAGGCTGCCGGTGTTCGTCCTCGTCATGCCTGGTACTTGAACGGCAAGGGTGAAACCCACCCCTTCACCTCCAACGCCTTCGGTATTGGCGGCAATTTAATCTTCACCTTGGATTTGGTGAACATGGGCATCCCCGTTCGTTGGAACGGAAATGCCGGTATCGTCTACACGGTTGATCATGACCTGCCGGTGACCTTTGTCTATGGCACGGGTGTCAATGTGATGCCGGTGGACTTCATGGACATCTTTGTTGAATTCTCCGGAGAAATGCGCGTCGAAGACAACGGATACCCTGTGGATCCCCTAGCCGATCCTATGATCCTGACTCCGGGTTTCCGTTTCCATCTGCCCTTCAATATCGACTTTGCTATGGGTCTTGATGTGGCTGTCCGTGCTCTTAAGAACATCACCTTCGATGGTGACAAAGAAATGGAAGACAGCAAGGACTACAAGGTCAAGTATGTCGACGAAGATGGCCGCATAAGCTCTTATTACTACACGCCGACTCCGCTTTTTGCAGGAACTGCTTCTCTTACTTGGCACTTCGATGCCAAGAAGATCACCAAGAAAAAAGACGAGGACAAGGACGGTGTATCCGATTCCAAGGACAAGTGCCTGCACACCCTGGCTGGTGTGAAAGTCGATTCTGTGGGTTGCCCTCTGGATACCGACAAGGACGGCGTGCCTGACGGTGTGGACAACTGCCCCAATACAGCTGCTGGCGTGACTGTTGATTCCGTGGGCTGCCCCATGGATACCGACAAGGATGGCGTTCCCGATGGTCTGGACAAGTGCCCGAACACCAAGGAAGGCCGCCAGATTGACGCTACCGGATGCGAAAGCGACTTTGACAAGGACGGTATCCCCGATGCCGATGACCGCTGCCCCAACACCAAGGCCGGCGCCAAGGTCGATAGCACGGGTTGTGCTGCCGATACCGACAAGGACGGCGTACCCGACGATTTGGACAAGTGTCCGGGCACCAAGGAAGGCGCTGAAGTGAATGCTGAAGGCTGTGAAGGCGACCGCGATGGTGATGGCATTCCCGACGCTCAGGACAAGTGCCCCAACACCAAGGCCGGTACTCCTGTAGACAGCACCGGTTGTACCGCCGATGCCGACAAGGATGGCGTGGCCGATGCTCTAGACAAGTGCCCCAATACTCCGGAAGGATCCACTGTAGACAGCACGGGTTGCGTCTCCGACTTTGACAAGGACGGTGTATCTGACGATTTGGACAAGTGCCCCAACACCAAGGAAGGCGTCATAGTCGATAGCACAGGCTGCCCCATCGATACCGACAAGGACGGCGTGTTTGACGGTCTGGACAAGTGCCCTAATACCGAAAAGGATATTCAGGTGGACAGCACAGGTTGCCCCCTAGACATCGACCATGACGGCGTGCCCGATCATCAAGACAAGTGCCCCTACACCCTCGAAGGCGTGAAGGTGGATGCCAAGGGTTGCCCGCTCAACAAGAAGCAGGACCTGAATAAGCTGAAACAGGGTATCCAGTTCCAGACCAACTCCACCAAGTTCACCAAGGACAGCTACGGTACCCTCAACGACATCGTGGCCCTCCTGAAGCAGATACCTTCTTCTAACCTGGAAGTCCAGGGCCATACCGATAACGTAGGCAAGGCCGAAAAGAACAAGGAACTGTCCCAGGCCCGCGCCCAGGCCGTGGTGGATTACTTTATCCAGCAGGGTATTGACGCAAGCCGCCTCCGCGCCGTGGGTTATGGCAGCGAGAAACCTATCGCCAGCAACGGAAGCAAGCACGGACGTAAACAGAACCGTCGCGTGGAACTGGTTCCTTTCGAGAAGTAATCAAACCCCTTTGAAAAAGAAGACGGTCGTAAAGGCCGTCTTTTTTTATCTTTTGGGTAGCGTCAATCGGAGCGTTTTTATGTCTAAGAAAGTCCTGGTTACAGGTGCCGCAGGTTTCATCGGTTGCGAAGTTTCATTAATCCTTCTTTCCAAGGGTTACGAGGTCGTAGGTATCGACAACCTGAACGACTACTATCAGATTTCGCTTAAAGAGGACCGCCTAAAACGTCTGGACAATCCGAATTTCCGGTTTGAGAAGATGGATCTTGCCGACGCCACTGCCATCAAGGGTCTTTTCGAACGGGAACATTTTGACGGTGTTATTCACCTAGGAGCACAAGCAGGTGTGCGCTACAGCCTGGTAAACCCGCAGGCCTACATCGACAGCAACATTACCGGTTTTCTGAACATCCTGGAAGGCTGCAGGTTCAACCCGGTGGAGCACCTCACCTACGCCTCGTCCAGCAGCGTCTATGGGCGAAACGCTAAGACTCCTTTCAGTACCGAAGATCCTGTTTGCATGCCTTCTAGCTTGTACGCCGCTACCAAGCGCAGTAATGAGCTGATGGCGGAAACCTACCACCATCTTTATAAGATTAACGCTACCGGTCTCAGGTTCTTTACCGTCTATGGTCCCTGGGGTAGGCCCGACATGGCCCCCTGGCTTTTTGCAGACGCCATTTTGCACGACAAGCCCATCAAGATTTTCAACAACGGAAACATGATGCGGGATTTTACCTACATCGACGATATCGCCCAGGGCGTGGTCCGCGTTTTTGAAGCGGGTCTCGGCAAGAAGGAATGCCGCTTATACAATATCGGTCATGGCAATCCGGTGAACCTGCTGGACTTTGTGCAGACTTTGGAAAAGCACCTGGGAAAGACCGCCGAAAAGATTTACATGCCCATGCAGCCTGGCGATGTAGAGGTTACCTGGGCCGACACAAAGGCTCTGGAACAAGATGTAGGCTACACGGCAGACACCGACTTGGATACGGGCATCAAGGCCTTTGCGGAATGGTTCAAGGGGTATAACCGCTAGCTCTGTTTTGGCGCGGCCTTGAATACCCACTTTTTATAAAGCGTAAAACTCACCAGCACATACACCACGTTGGCGACGATGTTGGCGAAGTAGGTGGGTTTCATGAATTGTGAAATCCAGGCCGTAAAGCCTGCGCACCAGGCGGCATTGGCAAGGGCGTAGGCGGCAATTTCCAGCGCCAGCAAGTTTACTCCGTAAGACACCAGAAACACGACGATGAAGCGAACGATTTCTGCACGCTTTTGGTTGTGGCTTTTAAAATTCCAGATGCGGTTGCACAGGTAACTATTGCAACCACCTGCAACAAAACCTAAAAAGTTAGACAGCTCCACATTCCAGTTCAACATCTGATGCAAAACCCAGACCACCGCAAGAGTGATGAGGGTATTCAACACACCGATGATGTTGTATTTGATAAAATGGAGCACGAGAAAATTAGAGGACCTTAGATTTCAACAAGAATTCCCGCTTGGAGATAGAAGTAGCCCTTGCCTACATGGTCCAAAAATTCGTAACCGCCCATGACAAGAATTGAGGAATAGTCCCCGTTTTTTATGTCCATGCCACCGCCGATTTTCCAGAAAAACTGGTGGTCACTCCCGATAAGGTAGCCGATGTCGCCTGTGGCGACAGGTAAAATTTGGCTTCCGATGGGCAGGCGAATCCAGAGGGCCCCGCTTATAGGAACTAGGCCAACATTGTCAATTTCTTGATATCCACTGCCTACGCCTACGAATAGCATCTGGTCTATTCGGTACCACAGGTGTCCATAGATATTCAGGTTGAAGGTGGTGATTTCGCTTGCGTGATTGACAACGCCAGCCTGTACATCCATGGTAAAGGCATTCGCCGGAATTACAGTGAATGCGATGACAAACAGTATGGCGGTCAGAATGCGTTTCATATACAAATCTCTAATTGAAATATAATTTCTTTTCTGAACAAATTTCAAATTCCATGTTTTACATCTAAAGCAATTATTCGTCGGAGCGGGCTTCGCGAGCCCAACCGCCAGATTTCTCTTTGCCAAAGGAAAGGAAAAATCCCTTGAGCATGGCCATGTTCATAGACAAGAAGTAGTAAGCTCCGGGGATAATCTTGAATAGACCGGCCAGTAAGAACGCAACCAGGATTCCCAGAGAAATCCGGTAGGGAGTGTAATACCCTGCCAGGGGAATGTTCACAAGGAGCAGCAAGATCATGATATGGGGAGAAAACCAGCGAAGGATCTTGTGGGACAGGAATAGGTAGCAGCGCAGGGGCCTGAACGGATTGAGTAGAGGAAGGTAAGAAAGCATGTAGTTGAAGTTGGCGCGGCCGATGCGGACCTTGCGCCGAAATTCTCCGGAGGTTTCTTTGGATGTCTGCTCGGTACCGATAGCGCTGGCGATGAATGTGCAGTAGTAGCCCTTTTGCAAAATTTTCGTGGTGACGAAAAAGTCGTCCATTATGCTTTTCTTGGTGGGCAGGTCTGTATACAGTTTCTTGCGGATGGCGTAAAGGGCTCCGTTTCCACCGATGAGCAAGTCCATCATGCCTTCGAACTTCTTGATTTCAGATTCTAGATCCCAGTAGGCGCTTTCACCACGACCCAGTTCAGAACCGCTCTTGTCGGTGAGAATCAGGTGCCCGCAGGCGCATCCAATTTTCTTGTCCTTAAAGGGGGCCGTAAGCTTGCGGACCACGTTGGGGAACAGCATAGTGTTGGCGTCGCAGAAAAGGAGGATTTCACCGGAGGCCTCTTTTTGTAGGCGGTTCAGCATGGCGGCCTTGCCGGCGTTTTGGGGAGCCTTGACGAGGGTGATGCCCTGGTCCTTGTACCGTTCCACGATTTCGGCAGTTCTGTCGGCGGAGCCATCGTCGCCAATAAGGATTTCTAGTTTTTCTTTTGGGTAGTCCAGCTCTAGCAGGTTCTGGATTTTGCGCTCAATGACGGCCTCTTCGTTGTAGGCAGAAATCAAGATGGAAACAGTGGGTAAGCTCTCTCCATCGCTGCCATCTCTGCCCTTCCTCTTGAATATTTCGCTGACAAAGGGGAGCGTAATGGGAAACAGCACGTAGCAGTGGACAAAAAGGATGAGTAGCACCCAGAAGGCTATTTGCAAATACAAAAGAACTTGCTCGCTCATCGTTCAATCCATTCTCTTTCTTTTTCCAGAAACTTGTCCAGCAACATCTGCATCTCTTGAGGTGACATGGAGTCTGTCACTGTCAATATAGAAAGTCCCTTGGGCGCCACCAGTACAAAAGAGGGGAGAACGTTCAGTTCCCACACTTCAGAGAAGCATTTTTTTGCGGTAGCCTTTTTTCCATCGCATACAATTGGGCTTTCGGAATCTACGTCCAATTTTACAGGGTAGAATTTTTTGTTCAGTAAGGAGGCTACCGTGGGGTTCATATAGACATTTTTGTCCATCACCCGGCAGGGAATGCACCAGTCGGCGTACATGTCCACGAAAATAAGCTTGGGTTCGGTCTTTGCCTTTTCTAGGGCTGTGCTGTAATCCATCCACTGGACTAGGGATTGGGGGATAACCGGCGCCTTTCCGGAGGCTTGTGCTGCAAAAGCGATGCCTGACAAGAAAACGACACAGAGAATGATGCCGGCGAAGTGGCGAGGCATGGACTAGTCCTCCCCCCGCCTGCGTGCAGGAGCTGTCTTGTTCTGTTCAATTAAAGTGTCCAGTCGATCAATGACCGCTTTCTGGAACGGAACCCACATGTCCCTGTCGTCGAGGATGGCGTTCGCCTTCTTGAGGAATTGATTCCTGCTGTAGCCTGCCGAATCCAGGATTATTTTGCGTTTGATTCGAGCCGTGGGGGAATCCTTGCCGTACATCTGTTCGACAATCAGCAGTTCCGTGTAGGTGTTCACGAATTTCTGGTCAACAGAAGGGGCTTTCTTGTCGCAGCCCGACTGTAGGCACAACAGGGCCGCAAGTCCAAGAATCATCAAGAAGCGCCCGGCGACGCTTTTTAAACTCTTGATAATTCGTGGTTGAACGTCGGTCATGACGGTTTTCAGGTTTCGCTTTCCAGGGCGTTTTCGAAAAGGCCTTCTACATATTCGGCCTTGCTGAAAGGCACCAGCTGGTCGATGCGTTCGCCCATACCAATCCAGCGGATGGGAATCTGCAGGGAACTCGCGATGGAAAGCACCGCTCCACCGCGGGCCGTGCCATCTAGCTTGGTGACCACCAGGCCCGTAAGCGGGAAACTTTGGTTGAAAATCTTGGTCTGGTTGATGGTGTTCTGACCGGTGTTGCCGTCAATGACCAGCCACATGTCGTGAGGCATTTCGGGGTTCACCTTCTTGATGACGCGGACTATCTTCTTGAGTTCTTCCATCAGGTAGTCCTTGTTGTGCAGACGGCCGGCCGTATCGATAAGCACTACGTCGCAGCCCCGGGCCACGGCCGCATTGCAGGCGTCGAACGCCACGGCTGCGGGGTCGGAGCCTTCTTGATGTTTTACGAATTCGGCGCCGCTACGTTCGGCCCAGGTTTCCAGCTGGTCGATGGCTGCCGCACGGAAGGTATCGCAGGCGGCGATCATCACCTTCTTGCCTTCGTCCTTGAGTCGGGCGGCCAGTTTCCCGATGGTGGTGGTCTTGCCGGCACCGTTTACACCGATGACCAGCACCACATGGGGCTTGCCCTTGAGTTCAAACGGGGGAGGGTCTTTCAAAAGGCGCTCCGCCTCGCTCCGCATAATGTCAAGAACCTGCTCTGTCGTGAGGGACTTGCCCAAGGCCTGTTCCCGCAGGGCATCGGTCAACAGGAATGCGGCTTCGACGCCCACATCGGCCTTGATGAGGTGCTCTTCTAGCTCTTCTAGGGTTTCGTCGGTAATTTTTCCGGCGCCCACAATGCCCTTGAGCTCGCCCATGAGGGCGTCACGGGTCTTGGCAAGGCCGCTCTTGATGGCAGAAAAAAGTCCCATTATACCAGGCTCTCGACCTTATCGACCAGACCGTAGGCCTTGGCCTCTTCGGCGCTCATGAAGTTGTCGCGTTCGGTGTCCTTGTCGATTTCTTCGATGCTATGGCCCGAAGTTTCGGCAAGAATCTTGCCCGTGATGTTACGGATGCGGAGCATTTCTTCGGCCTGGATCTGGATATCGCTGGCAGGCGCCACGATTTCGCCGTGAATCAGGGGCTGGTGGATCATGATACGGGCGTTGGGCCAGGCGTAGCGCTTGCCCTTGGCGCCAGAGGTGAGGAGGACAGCCCCCATGGAGGCGGCCTGCCCACAGCAGACGGTGACCACGTCGCTCTTGATGGCGTTCATGCAGTCGTAAATGGCAAGACCGCTAGAGATCACTCCGCCCGGGCTGTTGATAAAGAACACGATGTCTTCGTGGTTCAGGGAATCCAGGTACAGGAGCTGCTTGACAATGCGTTCGGCGCTTTCGTCATCCACTCCGCCCCACAGGAAAATCCTGCGCTTGGAGGCGAGGAACTCCTCGGCCTTTTTCATCATTTCGGGTGTCTGGTTTTCTTTCTTTTCGCTACAGTCAGCCATAATGAATCCTTTTTGTTCAGCTATAATTTAGAAATTATTCAATACTGAATTATCGTTTTTTCCTTGCAAAATGTAAAGATTCCTATATTTGGCGCATGCCCGCGCGCAACGATAAAATTCTGGTAGGCCTGGTCAGTCCCGAAGTCCTCTCTGCCATAGAGTCGGACTCCATGCACCCTGTGTTTCTGGATCTGCAGTCCTGTTCGGCCCTGGAAATCCGTTATGACTTTTTCGAGGAGGCCCTCTGGCCGGGCCTTTCGGCGCGGGTCCGGAAGGTGGCGCCCCACGCCATGCAGATAGGCACCATCCGCCTTAAGCGGGATGGCGGGGCCTTTCAGGATTCCCGTGCTGGAGACCGCCTGCCCCTGTGGAAAAACATTCTGGAAGCGGAGCAGGTGCCAGGCTGGCTGGACCTGGAGCAGGACTGCCTCTACGACTACGAAAAGCTGTCCGCCCTGGCAGACCATCGGGACGTGAAAATCCTTATTTCACAGCACAATTTTTCCCGCACGCCTACGGACATGGAACTGCGGGACTACGCCCGAGACGTTTCCCGCCTGGGGGCCGAAGGCCTGAAAATTGCCGCCATGTGCAATTCCGAAGAGGACTGTGACCGCCTGTACGGTTTTACGCAGAATTTTTCTGCCGATTTTGAACTTTTTGCCGCCTTCGGCATGGGGGACCTGGGCCGGGTAAGCCGAATCTGGTCCCTGAAAGAGGGGGCGAACCTGACCTACGGGGCTATTGGTCAAGTGGCAGCCCCCGGTCAAATCCAGGTTCCCGTGATGGCGGAAGCCCTTGAAAAACTGTCGGATTTCCATTCCAAATTCGAAATTTCCGCGTTTTTGAACGAAAAATGACGGTTTTCCTTTTTTTATCCTTATTTTTTGGCAAACGGGCCTTAAATTTTCTAAATATCTATCTTGTATATAGAGGATAACGATATGCGTCTTTCTGAACGGTTTGTAGATAATTGCATTTTGATCAATTCTCCTTGCGAAACCAAGGAGGCCATTCTGAACGAACTGGTAGATACACTTTGCAGCGCCTATAAGCTGGAACATCGCGACGAGATTTTTGAGGCCGTCTGGAACCGCGAAAAGACCCGTTCCACCGGTATCGGTTGCGGCCTGGCCGTGCCCCACGCCAAGATTGACTACGTGGACCGCATGTGCATGGTGGCCGCCACTGTCGAAAAGGGCCTGGATTTCGAGTCCTTTGACGGCGAACCCGTTTATTTGCTGATTCTCATCGTAAGCCCCGGAAACACCGTCGGACCGCACCTCAAGGCCCTGTCTTCGGTGAGTCGCCTCTTGGCCGACGGCAACGTGCGTAAGGAACTGATTGCGGCCAAGACCCCGGCGGAGTTCCTGACCATCCTTAAGGGAGCCGAGGATAAGTATTTATAAGGGGTTAGGGTCTAGGATCTAGGGGCTAGGGAAAAGTTTGAAGCACGAAGTGCGTGATTTTAAATCCCTAAATCCTAGTCTCTAATTTCTAATCCCTCTAACATCCCTTGACAACCTACTGTCCCTTTTATATATTTGCACCCACCTCGGACGGTTAGCTCAGTTGGTTTAGAGCGCTGCTTTCACACGGCAGAGGTCACAAGTTCAAATCTTGTACCGTCCACTCGAAAGGTCCTGCTTCGGCGGGGCCTTTTTGTTTTTGTACGGGGCGTTTTAGACCGCAGGACAACCGCGTGGCACAAGAGGTGTCGCCTAGACCTGCGCGAAGAACAGGTCCGAAAGGGCAGAGCGGAACTGGTTGATGCGGTCGGCGCTGGGATCCCGGTGGGGCCAGGTGAAGTTGCTCAGGAGGACTACAGCCGCTCCCTTTTCGGGGTCGGCCACGATGCTTGCTCCGGTAAAACCGGTTTTTCCGAAAGTGCGGGGGGAGCGGCGGCTCCCCATGAACCGTTCGGCGTTCAACTCCCAGCCGAGGGCCGTTTCTGCACCCACCTCCGGGGCGAAGGCGTTGTGGCTTACCAGGTCAAGCAGCCCCTTGGGGGCGACGGTCTTGCCTTCGAAGACGCCGTCGTTCAAGACCATCTGCACAAAGCGGAGCAGGTCGGGGACGGTGCTGAACATACCGGCAGAACCTACGGGGAAAAGTTTCCGGAGCACCCAGGCACTTTCGTCGTGAATTTCCCCCTGGATGGTGCGGCCCCGAAATTCGCATTCTTCCGTGGGCATGATCTGCTCCTTTGGGAACCGGTCCAGCGGGTCCCAGCCGGAGCGCTCCATCTGGAGCGGCTCGAAGAAGGTCTCTTGCCCCAGCTGCTGCAGGGACTTTCCTGTTAGGCGGCTCAGCACGATTCCCAGCAGCACGCTGGGCGGGTTTCCGTAGTTGAAGGCCTTGCCCGGCGGAATCTGGAACTGGTAAGTGAACAGGGACTCGAGAATCCCTTCGGGCGGGAGTGTCCGGAGAGTCTTCATGGGCACCCGGTAGTCCAGACTGTGGGTCAATAGGTGGAAAATCCGGATGTCACCCCGGTAGTTGGTGTGCAGCTCCGGAATGAAGTCTATGACCTTGGCGTCAACATCCAGTTCGCCCCGCAGAATGCTGCACAGGGCAAGAGTCGAGGTGGGGCAGACCTTGGTGAGGGAGGCGATGTCGAAGAGGGTATCTTCGGCAGTGTCCAGCGCAACGACGTGCCGCGAACCGTCGGGCAGTACAAAACCTGCCACGGCCTTGCTAAAGACGCCCTGGGCTTTGCCCTGTTGCAAGAGATTTTGGATATTCTCTTCTTGAAACAATCTCAAATTCCTTCTTAAATTTTATTGAGTTAGAAACAAGCAGGACAAGGCACGAGCTCCCGTAGCGTACTAAAGCGTACGTGAGGGAGCGAGTAACGCAGTAATGCGTAGTTTATAACTCGATCACCCTGTCGTTCTGCAACAGCTGCTCGAACGTCTGCCTTTCGCGGATGACCTTGAGCTCGCCGTTCGTGTACATGGTCTCGGCGGCGTAGCGACGGCTATTGTAGTTGCTGCTCATGGCGGCACCGTAAGCACCAGCATCATGGAGAATCAGCAAGTCGCCGACCTTTGCCTTCGGGAGCTTGCGGGTCACCACGAAGCCACCTTCTTCCTGCGTGAACACGTCACCGGATTCGCAGAGCGGGCCTGCCACCACTGCGTCGACCATCTCGTTCATCTCGCGACCGTCGCGGGCGATGATGGAAATGCCGTGATAGCTGCCGTAGAAGCTCGGGCGCACCAGGTCGGTAAAGCCGGCGTCAAGCAGGTAGAACAAATTGTCGCCCTGCTTTTTGACGGCGCGGATTTCGGCCATCAGGAAACCGCTTTCGGCCACCAGGTAACGGCCGGGTTCCACTTCAAGGTGAACCTCGTGGCCGATGCTCTGCTGGATGTTCTTGCGGGCCTTGTCCCACAGGTCGTAGTAGGCCTGCATGTCGATGCGGTTGCCCTTGTCTTCTTCGTGGTACGGAATCGGGAGGCCGCCCCCTGCACTGATGGTGCGGAGATGACTGCCCAGGCGGCGGCTGGCGTCCACCATGGCGTCGCAAACCTGCGAGAGGTGCTCGAAGTCGGAGCCGGAACCGATGTGCATGTGGAGTCCTGTAATCCACATGCCGTTTGCCTGCGCGAGCTTGACGCAGTCCTTGATCTGCTCGTGCCACACGCCGTGCTTGCTAAGCGGGCCGCCGGTATTCACCTTGCTCGAATGCCCGTGGCCAAAGCCCGGGTTCACGCGGAGCGTGAGTTCCGACTTCACGCCGAAATCGGCGAGCTGCTGGATCATGTCGGGCGAACCGACGTTCACCGCGATGTCGTACTTCTTCACGAGTTCAAGCGCGTCGTGGTCAAAAATATCTGCGGTGTAGACGATTTCGGGAGCCTTGCCCTTCTGGACTCCGCCCTTGAAACCCGCCTTCAATGCGCGGACGATCTCGCCGGCAGAAACGGCATCGACCACGCCGCCAAGCTTACGGATGAGCGAGACGATGGAGAGGTTCGGGCATGCCTTCTGGGCAAAACGCACGGTGTCGAAAACTTGGGTCTCCTTCACGCGCTTCTCGATGGTGGCGCGGTCATAGAGCCAGAGGGGGGTGCCGTACTGTTCGGCAGCCTTCACGAAAACTTCTTGGGGGATGGAATAATTCATACGGAAGGAAAATTTAGAAAATAGTGGTTAGGGGCTAGGATCTAGGATTTAGTGGGGCTAGTCTCAAGAGTGCCATCCTGAGCCCGTAGGGCGAAGGATCCAGACCTGAATGATTTGCGACCCTGCGGCCTCTTTTACACAAAATGAAAAAGGTTTCGGTGATCCGAAACCTCTCTCGTCTTTCGTCTGTAGGGCCGAAGGCCCGTTCTTTCGTCTAAATTAGACGTGCTTGATCTTGTTGTCGCCTTCGTCCCAGTACTGACCGTCGCAGACGAACTTGTATTCGTAAACGCCGGAGTCGAGGGTGACCTTACCGACCCAGAGACCGGTCTTCTTGTCCTTCTTGAGCATATCCTTGTCGATAGCCCAGTTGTTGAAGGAACCGGCAACGGAAACGGTAGTGGCCAGGGGGCAGTTGGCTTCGAACACCACGGCGACCTTCTTGGAGGCCTTGGGGGCGGCTTTCTTTGCCGGGGCGGCCTTTACGGCAGCCTTTTTCTCGGCAGCGGGCTTGGCGGCCTTGGGGGCGGCAGCCTTAGTGGCGGTCTTCTTGGCCGGGGCGACCTTTACCGCAGCCTTCTTGGCAGCGGGGGCCTTTGTTGTCTTAGCAGTAGCTTTGGTCATAGTTATCTCCTTTACTTAGTCCGCGCCAAAGATAGTAAAAAAAAGTTTAACTGTCTAATAAAAAAATGAGATTACTAGAAAAATGGTTGATAATAGGTTTTATTTTTGCGAATTTAGGTAAAAAACGGGAATTAAGCGTAAAAAACCGAAGAAAAAAAGAAGTGAAAAGTGAAAAAAACTATCTTTCGGCGAAACAACAAAAAAGGAGCATTTCTAAATGAAAAAGAGCCTAACCCTCATGCTGGCCGCTATATCGGCGGTTTTCTTTGCCTGTAGCGACGACAGCAGTTCGGACAACGGAACAGGTGGCGGTAGTGTTACCGTCGAGTTGTCCGGGTCCATTGTAGTTGATACCCTGAATAAGACCATAATCACTCTAGTGCAGGAATTCGAAGACGAGTGCGTCAACAAGGGTGCGGGTGTTTATAACTGGGAAAGCGTTGACCATGGTCTTGACTCCTCTTATTCGAAGTATGAATTCATCGGTGATACTCTGGTGGTGTACGATTGCGAGTACGTTGATGATGACGGTGATTTCAGGTATTGCGACGATGAAGGTCAGATGATGGTTGGCGGTAAGGCCGGCAAGTTGGACGGCACTTGGAAAACTATTCTCTGTATGTATGATACCGAAGATTCCGAGAGCACTTGCTTTACGCCTTGTTCTGAAGTTTCTGGTGGCAAGCTCTCTGAAGAAGAAATGGAAAAGATGTCCGAAGAAATGGAAAAGGCGTACGCAAAGGACCCTGAGAAGGCTTCTAAGATGTATGAAAACATGATAGATCGCATGACCTGCCTTGATAATATGGAAATGCAAAAAAGGGGACTTGATGAGGGGACTGTCAAGATATCGGGTAATGAGATTTCTACGAAGTCTACACAATACTACGACCTCGATGTGCTTTTTGACGACTTCATGAATTCCGAGTTTATGTCCAAGTTCTATAGGAGCCTGGCTAATGAAGATCCTTATGTTCCCGATTACAGTTACTTGATCGAAGAGGATTCTTCTGATGTGGAAGAATACAAGGAGTCGGCAAATGTGGAAGTGTTGAAGCAGACAAAGAGCAGCGTCACCTTCAAGGTGGCCGGTCAGACGGTTTCGGTAGATGTCGATGAATACGATATTTCTCTTGACCTGTTCGAACTTTCCATGTCCGTTTCGGTCAATGGAAAGTCTTGCCAGTTGCAGGTGGAAGAAGGCGAGGTGACCGAGGGCTTGTGCAAGTCTGAAAACGGGGAGTTCTTTAAGAAGAGCACGATTGAAGACGCCTCCGGCAACAAGATTACCATTGTATCCAAGTACGAAAAGTCCAATGAAGACGAATATGAGAATTGCACTGAATCCTTGATGGACTCCCTGTATGCCGCTATCCGCAAGAACAACAGTAGTTCAAGTGGTGATGACGACTACGAAACGTCCTATGATCCCGCCGAGTCTTTCAGCAAGAAGGCCATGTCTGACCGTGAACTGGCCAAGAAGAAGTTCTTGAAGATTTCTCGCAAGTTCTCCCGCATGTTGAAGAAACTGGCTAAATAAGAAAAGGCTATTTGCTTGAAAATGATCCCGGCCTCTTGGGTCGGGATTTTTTATTTTTGTAGAAAGCCGAGAAATAGCGGCAAGAGGTTTTTATGAACGTTACGATGCAAGAGGTAATGAAAGAGTCCGGCGTGGCATTTGGTACCAGCGGTGCTCGTGGACTTGTGACCGCCATGACGGACCGAGTATGCTATGTGTATGCCCGCTCCTTTATCAAGTACTGCGAGACCTGCTACAAGTGCGAACACACTATCGCCATCGCCGGCGATTTGCGCCCCAGCACCGAACGGATTCTGAAAGCTCTCGTAAAGGCGGGGGAGGACAGTTCCTGGAAGGTGGTCTATTGCGGACGTATCCCGAGCCCGGCCATCGCGCTGTACGGCATCGACAAGAAGCTCCCCACCATTATGGTGACGGGGAGTCACATTCCCGCAGACCGTAACGGCATCAAGTTCAACCACCCCCAGGGCGAAATTTCCAAGAAAGACGAACAGGGAATCGTTTCCCAGTCCGTTGATTTTGACGAATTGATTTTCGATGGGGCGGGTATGCTGAAATCGGCGCCGGAATTGCCGACGGTTGAAGCCGAGGCTGAAGAGAATTACCTGAAGCGCTACCCAGCGTTTTTCGGGAGCAAGGCCCTTTTGGGGCTTACCATCGGCGTGTACCAGCATTCCGCCGTGGGCCGCGACATCGTGGTGAAGGTTCTGGAAAGTCTGGGCGCTATCGTAAAGCCCTTCGCCAGGAGCGAGACTTTTATTCCGGTGGATACCGAGGCCATCCGTAAAGAAGACGAAGAACTGGCCCGTGAATTTGCCCACAAGGATTTTGTGGACGCCATCTTCAGTACCGACGGGGATTCCGACCGGCCGCTTTTGGCGGACGATACCGGCATGTGGCTCAGGGGCGACGTGCTGGGCATCCTCGCTGCCCAGGCGCTGGGTATCCAGCGCATTGCAACTCCCGTGAGTTGCAACACGTCGCTTGAAAAGTCCGGAAGCTTCCTGAAGATTTGCCGTACCCGCATAGGCAGCCCCTACGTGATCGCCGGCATGGAAAGCCTGGTGGACGGTGCCGACAAGTCTGTGTCTGTGGCCGGTTACGAGGCCAACGGAGGATTCTTGCTGCAGACGGACTTGACCCGTGAATTTGCGGAACGCGACAGCAACGGCAATGAGACGCGGGTGACCCGCACCTTGCCGGCGCTCCCTACCCGTGACGCCCTGCTCCCCATGCTTGCCGTGATGGTGCGCGTCCGGGAAGAGAGAATGTGCGTGGTGGACCTGCTGAAAAAGCTCCCCAAGCGCTTTACGCTCAGTGACCGTCTTAAGGAATTCCCCACCGAAATTTCAAAGGCAAAGCTTGCCGAAATTCGGGAACAGAAACTGGGCAAGAAACTGTTCGGTGCCCTTACGGCAAAGCCTAGCCGTTTTGCAAAGCCCGATGCCAATGGCAACATGCCTGCACCCTTCCACGGCGATATCGTCTCCATCGACGAGACCGACGGCTACCGTATGGAATTCGACTCCGGCGATATCGTGCACCTGCGGCCCAGCGGAAACGCTCCGGAATTCCGCTGTTACGTAGAAACCGGCGATAAGGAGCGCTCCCTCGAACTCCTCGCCGGTTGTATGAAAATTATGGAAGGTTGGCGGAAATAGAAAAAAATGCTAATTTAAAACCGTTATGAATCATTCCAATGGTTCAGAAGGAGTTATATGAACTTGACACGCTATACTTTTGGACTTGCTGTAGGTGCCGTCTTGGTTGCCTGCGGTGGCAATAACCCACAGCCGGCAGTGGAACCCGCCGAGCCTGTTGCCGCCCCCGCCCCCAAGGTATCTCTGGACAGTGCCGTGGATCGTTACAGCTATGCTCTGGGCATGGACTTGGGTAAGGCTATCGCCAATATCAATGTTCCTGTCAAGATGGATGTGCTGATGATTGCTCTCCAAGACGAAGTGGATCCATCCCGCATGCCTCTTTTGAAGGACTCTGAATCGGAATCCGCCCTGCAAGATCTGTTGCTCCGCATGCAGAAGCAGAAAGAGGAAGACGAAAAGGCTGCCGCCGCCAAGGCCCTGGAAGACCAGGCCGCATTCCTCGCCAAGAATATTCAGGATTCTACGGTAAAAGTGACGCCTAAGGGTGTACAGTATCGTGTGCTCAAGGCCGGCACGGGAATTTCGCCCAAAGTGACGGACAAGGTCCAGGTGCACTACATCGGGGCTCTGCTGGATGGTACCCAGTTTGACAATAGCGTCAAGCGTGGCGAACCTCTGGAGTTCCCCGTAGGTGCAGTCATCGAGGGCTGGCAAGACTTGCTCCAGGTCATGAAAGAAGGGGACAAGGTGAAGGCCTGGATTCCTAGCGCTTTGGCCTACGGCGAAGCCGGCGTTCCGCCTACCATTCCTGGCAATGCCCTCTTGATTTTTGAAGTGGAACTGTTGAAGGTTTATGCCGAAGTTCCGCCTGTGGATTCTACGGCTGTACCTGCTGACAGTGCTGCCGCTGCCCCTGCCGACAGTGCCGCAAATGCCGCCGCTTCCGCTGCCGCCGCTCCTGCAGACACGACGAAGGCTGCGCCTTCTAAGCCTGCTGCAGCTCCCGCCCCGGCGGACAGCACCAAGGCCGCTCCTGCCGAAGCCAAACCTGCCGCCGAAGCTAAGCCTGCGGCAGCTCCCGCTACGGCGCCTGCAGATACGGCAAAGGCTGCTGCGCCTGCAGCCAAGGCTGCCCCTGCCGCCGCTCCTGCTGCAAAGCCCGAAGCAAAACCGGCTGCTGCCAAACCTGCCGCCGAGGCTAAGCCTGCTGCAGCTCCCGCCGCTGCGCCTGCTGCAAAACCCGCAGCAAAACCAGCTGCTAAGCAATAGTTTGCGGTAGACAAGTTTTAATGAAGGCGCAGGGTTTCCTGCGTCTTTTGTTATCTTTTAGATTATGAGCAATACTGTGTCCGATTTCTATTCCCAGCATTTCGAAGTTTCCGGGTTCATCCGGGAAGTCTTCGGCTATATGGACCGGTTCAAGGGCCAGCTCTTTGTATTGAAGATTGAAGACGGCCTCATGGACCACCCGCTGTTCCCTGTGCTCATGCGGGATATCGCCCTGTTGCACAAGGCGGGAATCCGAATCATTATCGTGCCGGGAACCAGGAACAGCATTGACGCCCAGCTGAAGGCTTGGGAAATCGAGTCCAAGTTCGAAGGCGGCGTGCGGCTTACCAGCGAAGAGGCCCTGCCCCTGATAGAGCAGGCGTCTTTAGGTGTTGCCCAGAGGATTATGAGCCACCTGACGGCCAGCGGCCTGAGCGGCATCCAGGGGAACTGGGTGCTGGCCCGGAGTCTCGGGGTCATCGAAGGTGTGGACTACATGCGGACAGGCCGGATTGAACGGATCCAGCGGGATATCTTGGAACAGCTTTTGAACGAGAAGTTCGTGCCTATTATTCCGCCTATCGGCTGGAACAAGCTTGGACAGGCCTACAATATCAGTTCTACGGAACTGGCCACGGAACTCTGCAAGTACATGCAGGTGGGCAAACTGTTCTTTATCGGCAGTGAGAACGGTATCAAGCTGGAAGGTCTTGCTACGGGCAAGAACACCAAGTATCTGGAACCTACTGATAGCGGCGTGATTTCGGCCCTGGACGTGGACCAGGCCAAGGAACTTCTGGAGCTGAATGCTGACAAGCTGAACTTTGCCCAGAAGGATTACTTGCAGAATGCCATCAACGCCTGCGAGGCCGGAGCGAACCGCGTCCACTTGCTGAGCGGCGAGTTCCAGGGCAGTGTGCTGCAAGAAGTATTTAGCGCACGGGGCGACGGTACCATGGTGTACGCAAACCAGTATTCCAGCATCCGGCCTGCCAACATGGAAGACATTCCCGATATCTTGCGGATCATGCAGGACTATATCGCGAAGGGTTACCTGGTGCCCCGGACCCAAGAGAGCATTTCCGAAAAGCTCAAGGACTACGTGGTGTACAGCATCGACAACAGCATCCACGGTTGTGGCGCCCTGCACGAGTTCGAAGACGGCATGGCCGAAGTGGCTGCCATTGCCGTGGCCGCCAACTACCGCAAGTCCGGTATCGGCGACGCTATCGTGCGGCACTTGATTTCTGTAGGCCGGATGAAGGGCTACAAGAAGTTGTTCCTGCTCACCACCCAGGCTCTGGATTGGTTCTACCCCTTCGGATTCGAAGACGGCTCCGTAGAGGATTTGCCGAGGAGCAAGCGGGAACATTACAACACCAAGCGGAAATCCCGTATCTTAGTTATGCCGCTGGAAAAGTGACACCCTTCGGCAAGCTCAGGGCAGGCTCCGCGTCATCCTGAGTCTTCATTTGTCATCCCCGCGAAGGCGGGGATCTCCAAGGAAAAAAACATGAACACTCTCGAAGCCATACGCACACGACGCAGCACCCGCAAGTTCAAGGCACAACCTGTGGAAATGGAAAAGCTGCAGGCTGTTGTCGAGGCGGGCCGCTTTGGACCTACCGGCGGCAACGCCCAGAGCAACCGGTTTTTCGTGATTTCGGATGCTGCGGTGATTGCGAAGCTCAAGGAGTTGGTGCAGGCAGCCTTTGCGAAGATGGAACTCCGCGAAGACCTGTACAAGAGCCTGCAGAATTCCATTCGTCTGTCGCAGAAGGGCAATTATTCCTTCTGCTATACGGCACCCGTGCTGATTGTGGTGGCAAACAAGAAGGAATATGGCAACAACATGGCCGACGTGGCCTGTGCCGTGGAGAATATGATGCTTGCTGCCAACGAACTGGACCTGGGCAGTTGCTACATCAACCAGCTCAAGTGGCTGAACGAGGATCCGACGATTTTGGAATACTTGCGCGGTCTCGGCTTGCGTGAAGACGAACGGGTGTACGCCTCGGTTGCTATCGGTTACGCCGCCACGGAATCGGGCCTCCCGAACCGGAATGAATCTCCACGCACTGGTAACGAAGTGGTGTTTGTGTAAAAGGATGTCAAGATGAATTTAAAGATGATGGAAGACGGATTCCGGATGATACTCACCGGCATGGGCGAGGATCCAAACCGCGAAGGATTGCTGGAAACGCCCCGTCGTGTGGCGAAGATGTATGCCGAACTCATGACAGGACTTTCGGGCGAAATGAAGGCCGAAGACATCTTGAAGACCCGCTTCCACGAGAAGTACGATGAGATGATTATCGTGCCGGATATCGAGTTTGCCAGCATGTGCGAACACCACTTTCTGCCGTTTACGGGCAAGGCGCATGTAGCTTATATTCCCGGCGACTGCGTGGTGGGACTTTCCAAGATCCCGCGGGTCGTTGAATTTTATGCCCGCTTTCCGCAAATCCAGGAACGCATGACCCGCCAAATTGCCGAGCTCATCCAGAAGGAACTGAACCCGAAGGGGGTCGCAGTGGTGCTTGAAGCGAGCCACATGTGTATGACCATGCGGGGGGTGAAAAAGCCCGGAGCGACGATGGTCACGACCCAGCTGCTCGGCCGGTTCAAGACCGACGAAAAGACCCGCGCGGAATTTATGTCCCGCATTTACGCACCGCGGTAAGGATTTCCCTTTTACTTTTTTCTTACGGCATTGCCTGCCTTCGAAAAAAAATATAATTATTGGTAAGAGTCTAACCTCATTTTACTGGCTGTTGAATTATGAACGCTGCTATTCTTACGAACGAGTTTCCGCCGGAGATTTACGGCGGTGCTGGTATTCATGTCAAGTTCCTTACGCAGGAGTTGGCAAAGCTTTGTCATGTGGAAGCCCGCTGTTTCGGCGACCAGAATATTGACGAGGACAATGTCCATGCGGTCGGTTTTTCCCGCAAGTTGGGCCTAAACCCGAAGGACGACCGTTTCCAGAAAATTTTCAAGCCGTTGGACATCAACATCCAGTGGGCAGCAGCCCTCGACAATATTGATGTCATTCACTGCCACACCTGGTACAGTCATTTTGGCGGCGTTTTAGCGAGCCGCCTTTTGCAGTGTCCGTTGATTCTCACCACCCATTCTTTGGAACCCCACCGCCCCTGGAAGGCAGAACAGTTGGGCGATGGCGGCTATGCCATGAGCTGCTGGATTGAACGTACTGCTTATGAAGCGGCTGACGGTGTAATTGCTGTGAGCGAGGGCATGAAACGAGACGTGATGAACCTTTACGGCGTTCCCGAAGACCGTGTGAAGGTGATTTACAACGGCATCGACCCGGACTTTTACGCTCCGACATTCAACGAAGATATTCTGACCAAGTGGGGTGTGGACCCGAAACGCCCCTACGTGCTGTTCGTGGGCCGCATTACCCGCCAGAAAGGCATTAGTCAGCTGATTCAGGCCATTCCGCAAATCGACAAGAGCGCCCAGGTGGTGCTTTGCGCCGGCGCTCCCGACACCATCGAACTTGCCGACGAGTGCAAGAACCTCATCGAAGAGGTGCAGAAGACCCGCGATGGTGTGGTGTGGATTCAGGAGGCGGTTCCTCACGAGGAACTTCGCGTGCTATACACCCATGCCACCGTTTTCGCGACTCCTTCGCTTTACGAGCCCTTTGGCATTATCAACCTGGAAGCCATGAGCTGTGGCACTCCGGTGGTAGGCTCTGCGGTGGGTGGCATTCCTGAAATTATCGTGGATGGCGAGACCGGATTCCTGGTGCCCCTGAAGCACGTCTCCGAAACGGACTTTGACCCGGCGGACCCCAAGGCTTTCCAGACGGACTTTGCAAGCAAGCTGAACAAGATTCTTGAAAACCCGGAACTGGCAAAGAAGATGGGCGAAGTGAGCCGCAAGCGGGCCATCGACGTGTTCAGCTGGAAGTCCATCGCCAAGCAGACCTTCGACTTCTACGCCGAATGCATCGAGCGGTACAAGAGAGAAGGCAAGCGGTAATCTTTAAATGTGTAGTGAGTTATGGGTTATGAGTTGTGAGTAGCGTCCGGTCTCTGATTTACAGCGCATCTTGTCTACGTTACATCTCATAACTGATGACTGATAACTCATTACTAATTTCACATTTCATTCCCTGCTTTCTGTAATCCTCTCTACAATCCCTTCTACCGTGAGCAACTCCGGCAGCACGATTTGCTTGGTGGCGTCTCCGGCGGGGTAGATGGCATAGGCGGGCACGCCTGATTTTTCCATGCTTTGCAGAAGTGCGTTGACTTCGGGGGTTTCCCGGGTCCAGTCCGCCTTTACAAGGGCCACGTTCAGGCTGTCCATGGCGCGGACAAAGTCTTCGTCTTCAAGGACGGCGGCTTCGTTGGCCTTGCAGGTGAGGCACCAGTCGGCGGTAACGTCGATAAAGACGGTGCGTTTCGCCTTGGCAAATTCTTCGATGAGTGCAGGGCTGTAACGGAACCACCCGTCTTCGGTCATTTGCTGCTGCATGCGGGCGTCGAAGGTGGCGATGGCCGCCCGCTCGTATTCGGGAGCGATTCCTGCAAACCAGAGGGAGAACAGTGCGACGCTACTGAGAATGACTACCGCAACTTCGCGGATGAAGGCGGTTCCCGGTTTTGCGAATTTCCCGAGCAATACGGAGCAGGCGATGCTTGCGATAGCGATGGCTGCGAAAAGTTCTACACCTGTAATTCCCGCCTGTTCATTTACAATCCAGAAAAGCCAGCCAACGCTTGCAAGCAGCAAGACGCCCATTACCCTTTGCAGATGGACCATCCACACGCCGGGCTTCGGGAAAATTTTAAGCACCTTCGGAAACGCGCTTACCAGCAGGTAAGGGAGGGCAAGGCCAAGGCCTGCCGCAGTAAAAAACAGGAACAGAATCGGTGTGGTCTGTGCAAAGGCGAACCCCATGGCGGTACCCAGGAAGGGTGCGGAACATGGCGTGCTCAGGAGTACCAGGAGCGCACCCGTAAAGAAGGTCCCTGCAAGTCCGGACTTTTGGCCTGCGCTGTCCATCTTGGTGGTGGTACTCCAGGGGAGCCAGATTTCAAAGACTCCGAAAAAGCTCATGGCAAAAGCGGTCAAAATGACCACCATGAAGGCGATAAAGCCGGCACTCTGGAACTGCATTCCCCAGCCCGCGGACCCGCCGCCGGCCTTGACGGCGGCGACAACGGCGGCCAGTACCCAGAAGCTGCACAAGATGCCCGCCGTTGTGGCTCCTCCCAAAGTGAGGAGCCGTCCGCGGCTTTCTCCCGCCTGTTTGATGAGGCTGAACAGCTTTAAGGAAAGCACCGGCAGAACGCAGGGCATCAGGTTCAGGATGATTCCGCCCACAAAGGCGAAGAACAGCAGGAGCGCAATCCCGGCGGAGGCACTGTCGGCAAATCCCGCCTGACGGCCTGCGGGGATCTCCTTGGCGTCTGCACGACTTTCGTCGTCGCTTATTTCAAAATCGTTTTTTTTTACACCGGCGCCTATGGCACCGCTGTTTGCCTGACCGTCTAATGAGATGGTCTTACTTGCGGGAGCGAGGCAGATGGAATTGTCGCAGGCCTGATAATTGAAGGTGACGGTGGTGCCAAGGCTGTCGTAGTTTGCGTCTTCAACAGCATTTACCGGAATCTTTACGGAAAACGTCCCGCGGAAGGTCCAGATTTCAAGTTCCAGGGCCTCGTTGTATTCCTTGATGGGTTCTGGCCAAACCGCTTCGCCGAACTCAAGACCTTCGGCCTTGGCTTCGACCGAAGAGGGCTTCAAGAATTCATCGGTAACTTTGTTTGCATTCACATGCCATTTCTCGGGAACGGTCACGGTTATGGTGAGGGTCCCGCCATCTTTCAACGCGCCTGCCGAATACTCCATTTCCATTTCTGGAGGCGGCATGGAATTCATGTTGAATTCCTGGGCAAAAACAGTTGTTGCAAATACGAGCAGCAGGTAACAATATTTTGCAAATAGGCAACAGTTGTTTGAATCTTGACAACAGTTGTTTGCCATTTTTTCAAAAATTCGTTTTTTCAAGTTCAATTTCATAAATTTTCGCCGTCAAAGCAGGAGGAAATGTGCGAGCGAGCAAAAACAAAAATACAAAAAACGATGAGTGGGTAGAAGAGGCTTGGAGGACATACTCCCCTCAAATTTACAACTTGTGCAAGATGAGTTGTGGGAGTTGTGAGGATGCTAAGGATGTTTTTCAAAATGTCGCTCTGCGGTTTTTTAAATACGCAAAGAGCATAAAATACGGCGATTCCGTCTACCCATGGCTATTTCGGGTTTTTAGGAATTGCTTCTATGACTATGTTCGATTTCGTCAGAAGATGATGCCGTTTTCTATAGCTTCTGATGTGATGGGGGACTACATGTCCCTGCCTGCTGAAAGCTCGGTGTTTTATCGGGAGGGAAATCAAAAAAATGATGATTTGCTGCGAGTGGTCAATTCCCTTTCTAGTAGTGACCAGGAACTGATTGATATGGCTTTTCATAAGGGCTTATCTACAGAAGAATTGAGCGCTCTATACGGGGTATCTTTTAGCGCTATCGCCAAAAGGAGAAAATCGGCCATTAAAAGGGCCCGGAATGTTTTGCTAGGGTAGTGCATTTTTGTAACTTTGGAAAGTGCCTTTAACGCGATTATTTTTTGCTTTGTTGCTTTTGGCGAGTGCTGTTCTGGCCGATGAGTGGAAAGTCTTTTCCCAACCGTCGCCAGTGTATTCTGTTGTTCCATACGATTCGGGATATGTCCTGGCTACGGGTGGTGGCGTTCAGTTTTCGACACCTAGGATAAAGAGGCTTTGGACTTCTGCAGACGGTTTAGGCGCCACAGCCTTTTATGGAGTGGCTCAGACGGATTCCCAAATATATGCTGTTTCAGAATATGGACTGGTGGCAGCCTATGATAAGAAATTCGGTCGTTGGAATGTTGTAAACCGAGCTTTTTTGAGCAACAATATCCATATGGTTCCTGGTCAGGTTGTGGCGAAGAAAAACAACCTAGTTGTTGCCTTTGAAAATCGTTTGGCCTTTTTTGATACCGATCAGAACGCTTTCTTTTTGACAATAGATAAAATAGGGAATATCCCGCTGATTACAAAGTCACCACAGAAAATCGTTATCAAGGGTGATTCACTATTTGTCTTGCTGGGAACTGAAGTATATGGACGCAAGATGGATTGGGACAATATGGGGTCAGATGCGCGTCTAGTGGATCCGACTTCGTGGTTTATGTCAAAAAATATTAAGGATGTAGATCAGTTTTTTGATAGCCAAAAACAGGATGTTTCAAAAATTGAACGGGAATCTGTTTTTTACAACTATACATTGGATGGCGTTTATGAAATGACTGCTGTTTCGGGTGGGGGAATTGTTGCTGCGACATCAAATGGGTGGATGGCGTATAGTGATGGTTATAACTGGAAAAATAGTATTCCCATCTGGAATGGCTTAGGAAGCAATACGGAGTCCTATGATTATGGGATGAAAGTACTGTCATCCTTAGATGATGGGACTCTGCTTGCACATGTGTGGGGAATGGGTCTTTTTTTATACAAGGATAATGGATATACTCCTTTTAAAGAATTTAGACCACAGGATGAAAATAGCTGCTTGGATGAGGTTTTGGATGATTATACCGTTGTAGTAGGAACAACGATTGCTCCGGATAGCTCTGGATTTCTGATAGCGACATCTGGGCAAAAGAGTTATGGTCTTGTCTATATCAAAAAAAATGGCGATATCAGTTGTCTATCAGAAATAGGATCCACGCCTATTGTAGGAACGCTTGCGGCAAAAGCTGATGCCGAAACGGGAGACTGGCTCGTGTTTGCTTCTTCTAGAGAATCATTCCATGTTTTTTTGGGAGGGTCCCTAGATGTATTCCGGTTGAAACCGCCCTCAAAAAAAGGAAGAAGATTGTCGGTTTCTGAAAAGAAGAATTACGCCACGCCAAGTGGAAGGGCGCCTTTGGATTTTGCATTCGACAAAGATGATAATGCGTTGTGGATGATTACTATAGGGAGCCTTGCCTATATGGATGAGGACAGGGATACCCTTATTCAACCTAGTTCAACAAAGGGCTTGGTGGGAGCTGAATATACTTCAGTGGACAGGGATGTTCAAGGGAATATCTGGCTTGGAACAGCCGATCAAGGGGTTTTCCGGTTATCAAAGCGAAAGAAATCTAAGGATACTCTTGCCGTAGAGCGTTTTGCTACAGAGCAGGGATTGTTGAGCAATAAGGTGCGCGATTTAGCAATTGATCCTGTATTGGGAATGATCTGGTTTGCCCATGATGACGGGGTGACACGATACTCCAGGAAAGATTTAAGAAATGCTGAAAAAATGATGACGTCGGAAGCACCCGCAGAAGTAAAGGCCTACCCAAATCCGTTTAGACCTAAACAGGGACAACTTTTGATTATTGACAATATATCAGAGGATTCTTTTGTAAGTATTTACAATCGTGGCGGGTCTTTAGTGAAATCGTTTTATGATGGCGATGTTTTGGGCGGACGTGCGGAATGGAATGGTACTGATAAGACTGGAAAACTTGTGGCTCCAGGGGTTTATCACTACATAGTCCGCAAAGGATCCAAGAAAAAGACAGGGAAAATCATATTGATCCATTAGGGGTTGTAGACAATGGAAAAAAAGAAACAGTATTGGGTGGTGGTTGCTGCATTAGGGGTGATTTGTTCTTGTGGAATATTATTGGCTTCTTGTGCTGGACAGAGGCAAGGTATTGTCTGCGATGAGATAGAATATCGCAATAACTCTATGGCTTATTCCCCCGACCAGCGAGTGTTTATGGAAGAGGAACTGCGTGCTTGCCGCGAAGAAGAGGCTAGGAAAAAGGGCTCATCTGGTCAGAAGAGTATTTACGAGAGATATGCTTCTCAGGAATCTTCAAAGAAGGTTCATGTAGCTGGTGATTCGATGCCTAGTCAGGATTCTCCCGATATATCGGTATCGACGTTGTTGCAGGATTCGTCGGGCAAGGAAACGACATCTATTTATGATCGCTATGGTGCTCAAAGCCCACATGCCGATCTTGATTCGGCCAATGGATCTGACAGTGTTCCTGAAGAACGCTCTATTGAGTCGGATGGTGACAAGACAGAGGTTCCGCAGGAATAATGGTTACGGTCCGCACACTTTCGGGTGATGAATTCTCGCCTGACCTTCCTGGACGCCTGCTGAAGATTGCAGGCGATATCCGTGCTGCCGGCGGTCGCGCCTTTCTGGTGGGCGGCTGGGTCCGGGACGCCATGCTGGGCAAGAGCTGCCGGGACTACGATATCGAAGTCTACGACATGGCGCAAGACGCCCTGGTGCCACTCCTGTCGAAGTACGGCAGAACCAATCTGGTGGGCAAGGCCTTTGGTGTCATCCATTTGGCCATGAAGGGCCTTTCTCTGGACTTTTCCTTCCCCCGCACAGAAAACAAGGTGGGCTATGGCCACCGCGGGTTCGTGGTGCACACCGACGAAAAACTCAGCTTCCAGGCGGCGGCCCTCCGTCGGGACTTTACCATCAACGCCATGGGCATGGAACTGCCGGAGCTTACCCTTTGTGACCCCTACGGAGGAGTGGAAGACCTGAAGGCCCACAGGTTAAAGCATGTGAGCGAAGCTTTTGCCGAAGACTCCCTGCGAATCTTGCGGGGGGTGCAGTTTGCCAGCCGTTTTGAGTTGACGCTAGCGCCAGAGACGGTGGAACTTTGCAAAAGCCTTTCCTTGGAAGACCTGTCCAAAGAAAGGATTTACGAAGAGTTCAAGAAATGGCTCTTGAAGCCGGGCAAGCCTTCTTTGGGCCTGCGGGCGTTTCTGGAAATGGACCTGCTGCGGTTTTTCCCGGAGGTGAAACCCCTGGACGGTTCCTACGAGAAGTTGGGCGAGTTCCTGGACAACATGTCCAGAAATGCGGCCACTGAACCTGAAGATTCCAGGATGGCGCTATCCTTTGCATCACTCCTTTCGGGGAATTCCTGTGCTGAAGACTGGGAAAAATTCCTCACGGGCATGACCAACGAGGTGAAGCTCCTGCGAAACGTTCCGAAGCTGTTGAAGTATGCCTCTGCGGCTTCTCCCGAAGGCGCGTTTCCTGACGATTCCGAGATTCGCCGGCTGTCCGTTGCGCTGGAAGGCCTGCGGGAATACAGCATTCTTGTTTTTTCCAACCCGATGTACGGCGAACAGGTTCGCACGTCATTTGTCGAACGATTGAAGACTCGTGCCTCTGAATTGGGCGTGTACGAATCAGCGCCGGAGCCCTATCTTACGGGGCGTTACTTGATGTCTCTCGGGTTGAAACCCGGCAAGCAATTTGGCGACCTGATTCGCGAAAGCTTTGAGCTCCAGCTAGACGGAAAACTGCAAGATGCAGAACAGGCCGAAGCCTGGGCCAAGGCCAAATTAGGCCTGTAGAATTATTTCCACTTGAACAGCCCTAACAGTCCAAAGGGCACGGCGAATACGTTCATGGGCACCTGCATGATTTCAGTGACGGGGAGCGCCAGCAGGAGTCGCTTGGAGTGAAGCTTCACTGCGGCGCAGGTGAGGAAAATCAAATCGCACAACACTTTCACGCCCATGGGAACGGCAAACCAGGCGAGGGGGAAGTCGGCAAAGGCCACCAAGAAGGGACTCACCAGAAGCCAAACCAGGAATGTGTAGAGGAGGGAAAGTGCCAGCGTGTAGAGGTGGCTGTCGTACTTGGTGCCGTTACTGCTCCAGCGTGCCCGCTGGAAGAACAGGGCCTTCAGGGAATCCACCGGGGCGGTGTCTATGAGGGCGTCGGCGCTCAGGTTGTAGCAGAACTCCACGCCCGGCTCCTTGATCATCTTGTGGATGAGCATGTCGTCGTCGCCGCTGGAAAGGTTCACCAGGTCGCCAAAACCGCCCACCTTGAAGAACAGGTCCTTCTTGTAGGCGAGGCATGCGGCGCTGGCCAGCATAGGGTGGCCCAGGCTGAATCCGGCGGCCTCGATGGAAGTGTAGGCCAGGGTCTCGAGCCTCTGGTACTGATGCACGGGGCTCCAGCCGCCGGTGTTCCGCTTTGGCCCCTGCACGATGGCGATGTTCCCTTCGAACCTACCCGCCATGGAGGCAAGCCAGCGCTTGGTCGGCACGCAGTCGGCGTCCATAATCAGCAGGACTTCGCCGCGGGCTTCCTTGAATCCCGCTTCTAGGGCCCGCTTCTTGGGGCTCTCTACCTTGGGGAGGTTCGGGTCCAGATGGATGGCGCGGAATTTGTCCCCGTGGGTCGCGACGAAATCGTCCAGGATTTTTCCTGTGGAATCGGTAGAGCGGTCGTCGACGCAGATAATCTCGTACTGACCTGTATATTCCTGGGCGGCAAGGGCGTCCAGGGTCCGCCGCAAGAATTCTTCTTCGTTTCGCATGGGAATGACCACGGAAACGTAGGGGGTGGCGCTCCCCTTGTGCCTGTGCGTGCGGATAATCCCCACGGCAAACGTGAGAATGGCAACCGCATAGATTGCGGTAAGCACGGTCAGGACAACGACGCTCAACATGGGCCAAAATTTAGAAAAAAGCCATTCGTTTCTCGCCTCGGCCTAATACTCGAAGGGAGCCCCTGAGTTATCAGTCGTCTGTTATCAGTCTTCAGTCCATAATTTGGCGTCAAAGGCGCTACTATAAGAACTCACAACTCATAACTGGCAACTCATTACTAATCTCACATTCCACATTACACATCTCCCTAGCCCCTAGATCCTAGCCCCTAATACCAGTCGGACTATGTCCTACGTTACGTCTATTTTTGTATCTTGTAGCCGTATGTTCAAGAAACTCCTTACCGCAGCCCTGGCCGCAGGCTCCCTCGCTTTTGCAGGGGAGCATTGGAACGTGGACCCGGGTGGCGTGACTATGAAGTTTCTTGCGCTACAGGTTTCGCCGCGAACTGCCGCCATGGCGGGTGCAGGCGTTGCAGACCCCGCCAGGGCCTCCGAAGTGACCCGGAACCCGCTGGCCATGAGCACCGTAGAATCCCCGGAGTTCGGCCTGAACCAGATTGTCTTTGACGGCATGGGCTCAGACCGTTTCATCAACGTCTACTACGGCCTTCCTTTTGCAGACAAATTCACTTTCTCGGCGGGCCTGGATTACCTGGGTTACGACGACATCGAAGGTCGCGACGAAAACGGTCTCGAGACAGGGGACTACGGCGCCTACGCCTGGGCCGCACAGCTTGGCCTCGGTAGCCGTAATTCCGCCTTCAACTGGGGCGTTATCGCCCGCTTTGCAAGCCAGACCATCGAAGACGAAACGGCCTACGCCATCTTGGGCGACATCGGCGGCTCCTTCAAGGTGAACCGATACATGGCCTTCGGTGCGACCCTCACCAACGCGGGCTATGTGACCGCCTACGACAGCGAAGACGAATACGCTCCTATGGCGCTCCAGGCGGGCATCACGGGCATGATTCCCGTGACCGAAAGGTGGCGCATCCACTTTTCCGCCGACGCCTACCGCCGCGCCGATACCGAAATCCAGGGGCTGTTCGGAGCCGAAATCGCCTATGCCGAAACCCTGATGCTTCGCCTGGGAACATCGGTCCGCAAAGACGAAAGCGACGACTACTCTACAGGGGTCGCCTGCGGCCTTGGTGTGGTATTCGGCATGATTGTCTTCGATTACGGCTATTCCCCGCGCCTTGCCCTCGATGGCGGCAACCACCACATTGCCGTGGGCCTGCGGTTCTAACGACCTTGTCATCCCCGCGAAGGCGAGGATCCCCTATCATTTCCCTTTCCCTCAGCTCGCAATCTTCACCCGTCCCTTCTGCAGCTGGTAGCACAGGCTCCCGCGGCTAATCCCCAGCTTTTTCGCCGCCTTGCACTTGTTCCCCTTGCATAGCAAAAGCGTCTCCTCGATGTCGGTGAAGGTCGGTTTCTTCTTCCGCTTTTTCAAGAAATCCGTCACGTAAATCGAACAGATATTTTTGTCGCAAAGTTTCGGTAGCGAAAACTCCTGGGTCAAGATTTCGGTAAGGGTCACGTCGTAAGGTTTCAGCACCGTATAGCGCTGCAGCACATTTTTCAGCTGGCGTACGTTTCCTGGCCAGGGACAGGCCTTCAGCAGCTCCATCTCATCGGCCGTAAGGTCGCGCTGTTTGTTGCCGGAATCGCGACTTCTGGAATCTGGCCCGTTCACTTGGCTTCGAGCCTCCCGCCACAAGTCGTGGGCCACGTCGGCAAAATCCGGCCGTGAGCGCAGGGGCGGAATCTCCACAGGAAAAACGTTGATACGGTAAAACAGGTCCGCCCGGAAATTCCCGTCGGCGATTTCCTGTTTCAGGTTCCGGTTGGTGGCGCATATCAGGCGGAAGTTCACGGGAACGCTCTGGGCGCCTCCCACGGGCGTCACCGTTTTCTCCTGCAAAATGCGCAACAGCTTGCTCTGGGTATCCATGGGCAGTTCCCCGATTTCGTCCAGAAAAAGGGTGCCCCCTTCTGCAGAGCGGACAAGTCCAAGTTTTTCGTCCACCGCTCCTGTAAACGCGCCCCTTACCGAACCCTCCAGGATACTCTCCGCAAGACTCTTCGGGATAGAGCTGCAGTTCAGCGCCACGAAAGGCCCGTCCTTCCGCAGGCCATGATTGTGGATAAAACGCGCGGCCACCTCTTTCCCGGCTCCCGATTCCCCCTGCAGGAGCACCGGGATGTTGGACAACGACGCGATTTCAAGCATTTTGTGTTGGTCTTTCATTATGCCCTCCGATGTAATAAACGGAGATGCGAAACGTTTTTTGAACCCGTTCTACGAATTTTTACAAAACCGCCCCCTTTTTTACAATTTGCAAACGATAGTTGCCTCTCCCGCACCATTGCCACATACCCCTCTTTTTTCTATCTTACGCCCCGCGCGGCGGTAAAATACCGTCGCAGACATAGACACAATAACCAAGTGGCTGGCCAGATGGGTAGGCTTGGGCACGACGACCGTGAGGAAAGCGGTTGCGCTCGAAGCCGAGAGGTTTGGTGGCCCGAAAGGAAAAAATGAGTCAAAGAAT
>CAMHDS010000007.1 GCA_946183925.1 uncultured Fibrobacter sp.
TTTATTTTGAGATAGAATACTTTAGAAACTTAGTCCTTGAGGGTTGCCCAGTCCAGCACACCCTTGCGGAACACGTAGAGGTAGCCCGCTTCCAGGATAACCAAGAAGCCCAGAAGCACCAGCAAAAGCTCCCAGCCGCCGGCCAGGAACTGCACGGCCCAGGGGTACAGGAATGCCACTTCTAGGTCGAACACCAAGAACAGCATGGCCACCAGGTAGTATTTGACCGGATAGCGCTCGTTGGCCGTACCTGAAACGTGGGCGAGACCGCACTCGTAGGACGTGCCCTTGATGGCGGTATCCTTGATTTTGCCCGGGTGCAAGAACCAGTTGGCCAGCAAAAGTGCGGTGGGAATGCAAACCGCCATAATGACCAGGATGGTCACGGCGAAAGTAGTGTCAAAAACCTCTACATTGCTCATAGTACCGAAAAGATAGTATAATTTTACGTGCTTTTTTTGCCTCTAGAGGTTATATTTAGGTTATGAGTGCATTGAAAACGTGGATTCTGTTTTTTGGTGTGGCATTTTTACTTGCCGCTTGTTCGGACGATAGTAGTCCCAATAAGGTAGTTGTCGAAAATGCGGAAGGAGATGGTTCTTCTGAGAATACGGGAGATTCCGATAAATCCGGCGAAAAGGGGTCTTCTGGGTCATCATCAAAACCCAGCTCTGCTGAGACGATAGTCATTAATGGTGGCAAGGACACTATCTATGTAGCTGACGCAGAGGGTAGTCCCTACTACAAGAGTGGGGTATTCTGCTGGACAGAAGGTTGCGAAAAGAATTTTACGAGTGCCTCGTCCCAGGGGGGGAAGTCGTCTTCTTCGGGAACCAATTCCTCGAACAAGTCATCCAATTCCTCGGGCAAGTCTTCTAGTTCCTCTGTAAAGTCATCCAGTTCCAGCGCACCGCCGGTTCCGCCTACTGTGACAGACAAGGATATGACGGACAACCGTGATGGCGTCAAGTACAAGATTGAAAAGATTGGCGATGTCACCTGGATGGCCGAGAACTTACGGTTCAAGCCGTCATCGGGAACATACTGCGATGCGACGGTGGAAGTGACCAAGCCCGGGCCTGGCGGCGAAACGGAAACGGTAAATGTCTGTGACCAGTATGGGATGTTCTATACTTCGCTTTCCATGGCGACGGCCGCTTGCCCGTATGGATGGCGCCTCCCCACGAAGGATGAAGTACTTGCCGCTCTAGAAGCCAAACCTGGCACCTGGTGGACCTTGGGAGGCCGATTCAATTTGGAAAATTCGAAGTATGAAAAGGCGGGGGACGAAGGCCGTTTATGGATTCAGACCACCAGTGATGAAAAAAATTGCCTGCAGATTATGAAAAGCGGAGAAAAAGATGTTACTACCGATTACCTGTATGCGGGGGCCAACAAGAGAGCTTTCCATGCCCGTTGCGTGATGGACGGTAGTAACTAACATCGTTCTTGTGGATTTAGAAACTGCCCAACATGTCATGCCCGGTTAGACCGGGCTTCTTTTTTGTGTGCGTTAAGGTTGTTATGGTCTATGCGAATATTTGCATAAATGCATTGACGAGATAAACTCTTTTTCTATATTTGCCTACCGAAATGATATGCTAAAGCCGTGTTTCGAAAGACTGAATGGGCTAGAATTATCTCTCGTCTCTCGTCTTTCGTCTCTCGTCTGACATACCTCACTATCTATATTTGGTTTTGAAATTAAACAAGAGGCAAAAATGTCCAAGATCGAAACTTTGTGCGTCCAGGGCGGCTGGCAGCCAAAAAACGGCGAACCCCGCGTCCTTCCCATCTACCAGAGCACCACTTTCAAGTACGAGTCCAGCAACGCCATGGCCGACCTGTTCGACCTGAAGGCCAGCGGCTACTTCTACACGCGCCTGCAGAACCCGACCAACGATGCCGTGGCGTCCAAGATTGCGGCCATGGAAGGCGGTGTGGCAGCCATGCTCACGAGTTCCGGTCAGGCGGCGAACTTCTTTGCCGTGTTCAACATCTGCGAGGCGGGCGACCACTTCATCAGCACCAGCGCCATTTACGGCGGTACGAGCAACCTCTTCAGCGTGACCATGAAGAAGCTCGGTATCGAATGCACGTTCGTGGACCAGGACGCTAGCGACGAGGAAATCGAGAAGGCTTTCCGCCCGAACACCAAGTGCTTCTTCGGTGAGACGGTGGCAAACCCCGCCGGCAAGATTTTGGACCTGGAGCGCTTTGCGAAGCTTGCCCACAAGCACGGCGTGCCGATGATTGTCGATAACACGTTCCCGACTCCGATTCTCTGCCGCCCGATTGAATTCGGCGTTGACATCGTGACGCACTCTACCACTAAGTACATGGATGGCCACGCCATGGCCGTGGGTGGCTGCATCGTGGATAGCGGAAACTTTGACTGGGAAGCCCATCACGACAAGTTCAAAGGCTTAACCGAACCGGACCCGAGCTACCACGGTCTTGCCTACACGAAGGCTTTCGGCAAGGGCGCCTTCATCACGAAGGCTACGGCCCAGCTCATGCGCGACCTCGGTAGCATCCAGGCTCCGCAGAACGCGTTCCTCCTGAACGTGGGTCTTGAAACGCTTCACCTGCGCATGCCGCGCCACTGCGAAAACGCTCTCGCCTGTGCGAAGTTCCTGCAGAACCACCCGAAGGTGGCCTGGGTCGACTATGCGGGCCTCGAGGGCAACAAGTACCACGAACTCGCTAAGAAGCAGTTCAAGGGCGGGCTCCCCTGCGGCGTGCTCACCTTCGGCATCAAGGGTGGCCGCGAAAAGAGCATCCAGTTCATGGACAACCTCAAGATGATTTGCATTGTGACCCACGTGGCCGACGCCCGCAGCTGCGTGCTGCACCCGGCAAGCCACACCCACCGTCAGCTCAGCGACGAACAGTTGATCGAGGCAGGCGTCGCTCCGGACCTGATCCGCTTCAGCGTGGGTATCGAGAACGTCGAAGACATCATCGCCGACCTGACTCAGGCCCTAGAGAAGGTGTAAGATATATTGTCACCTTGGAGCCCCATCGGGGCGATAGGGTCCACAAAAAAATCCTCGGTCTAAAACCGAGGAATTTTTTTTCACTTGTCATGCCCGCCTTGAGCGGGCATCTCCTTTAAAGGGACTTTTTATCGCTTGTTCCTGTCGATCCAAGGTCTGGCCGTTTCGCCTACGTATATCTGGCGGGGCCTGTTGATCTTGGAATTCGGGTCGTCATGCATCTCTTTCCAGTGGGCAATCCAGCCGGGCAAGCGGCCGATGGCAAACATCACCGTGAGCATATTGGTCGGAATACCCATGGCGCGGTAGAGAATGCCCGAATAGAAGTCCACGTTGGGGTAGAGCTTGCGGGCGATAAAGTAGTCGTCCTTCAGGGCGGCTTCTTCTAGCTTCAGCGCGATTTCCAGCAACGGGTCGTTGATGTGTTCGTGCTCGAACACCTGGCCCATGAGCTTTTTCAAGACTTTGGCACGGGGGTCGTAACTCTTGTACACCCGGTGGCCGAATCCAGAAAGACGGAAGGGGTCGTTCTTGTCCTTGGCCTTTTCCATCACCTGTTCGATGGTCATGCCGCTGTTCTGGATACGGAGAAGCGTTTCCAGAACGGCTTGGTTGGCGCCGCCGTGAAGCGGGCCCCACAGGGCGCAGATGCCGGCGCAGATGCTGGCGTAAAGGTTTGCCTGGGAGCTGCCCACCATACGCACGGTAGAAGTGGAGCAGTTCTGCTCGTGGTCGGCGTGCACAATCAACAGAGTGTTCAGTGCCTTTTCCATGATGGGGTCCAGGTGGTAGGGCCTGGCCTTGCTGCTGAACATCATGTTCAAGAAGTTGCTGCAGTAGCTCCGCTCCGCTTCGGGGTAAACGAAGGGTTCGCCGATGCTTGCCTTGTAAGAGAAGGCGGCGATGGTGCGAATCTTGGAGATGAGGCCCGCGGTGGTCAGCTCAAATGCGCTGGCGATGTTTTCGTCGTCGTAGAAGCGGGGAGTAAAGAGGCCCACGGCGTTCACGATGGAACTGAGAATGCCCATGGGGTGGGCGCTGGGCGGCATCTCACGGAAAAAGTGCAGCAGGTTTTCGTGGAGCAGTGCGTTTTCGGTAAGCAACGTGCGGAAATGCCCCAGCTGCTCGGGGTTGGGCAGCTCGCCGTAAATCAGGAGCCATGCGGTTTCGGGGAAGGTGGCCTTTTCGGCCAGGTCCTCGATGGAGTAGCCGCGGTAACGGAGAATCCCCTTCTCGCCGTCCACGTAGGTAATGGAACTCTTGGTGCTGCCCGTGTTCAGGTAACCGTAGTCCAGGGTCACCAGGCCGGAACTTTTGCGCAAAGTGCTGATGTCGAGACCGTGTTCGTTTTCGGTGCCTTCAACCACGGGGAGTTCGTAACTCTTTCCGTTGTAATTCAAGGTAGCGTTTTCGGACATGATTCCTCCGGAGGAAGTGATTAGTGGTTGGTGATTAGTGGTTAGGATGTATGATCGCGGCGCAGCCGCCTTCTTTTCCCTGTTGACTAGCCACTAACCACTGTTTACTTCATCTTCATAACACAATTATAAATATTTTCGAACAGCTTGCCCAGCTTGTCGGTTGGCACGGCGCTGAATGCCACGCGGATAAGGCCCGAAAGCATGATGGTACCCGTGCTGTAGTCGCTGATGAGCTTCTGGCGGAGCTGTTCGGCATCTACGCCCTTGGGCTTTACGCACATGAAGTATCCGCTATTGCAAGGCATGGCCTCGAAGGCCTCCTTGTATTCGGGGTGGTCGGCCAGCACCTGCTTGATGATGTCGTAGCGCTTCTTGAGGATGGCGAACTTTTCGGCCTTCTGCTGCAGGTATTCTTCGCTCTGGAAGGCGGCCAGCAGAATCTTCTGGCTGATGCTGGGGGCGTTACTGATGTTTCCGCGGACCGTACCGGCGGCCTTGTCTTCCAGGGCCTTCAGCTGGGCTTCCGTAGCGCCCTTGAAACCGAAACTCATGAACCCGACGCGGAAACCCCACACGTAGTCTTCCTTGGTGGGGCCGTCCAGCTTCACGGCCAGCAGGTTCTCGCTTGCGTCCAGCACCTTGCTGAACAGGGATTCCTTGGTCACGCCGTCCTCATAGACCAGTCCAAAGTAGGCGTCGTCCAGCAGGGCCACCACCTTGTTGCCCGCGTTGGCGCAGTCCGTGAGGATCTTCGCGATTTCGACGGCTTCTTTTTCGGTGGCGGTATAGCCCGTGGGGTTGTTGGGGAAGTTCAACAGAACCACCTTCTTCTGGCTCTTGCTCTCGGAGAGGGCCTTCTTCAGGGCTTCCGTGTCGAAACCGCCGTCCTTGAAGGTGTTGAAGGTCTTGATTTTTGCACCGCAGCTGTTCACGAAGACCAGTTCGTAGTTGTCCCAGTAAAGGTCGGGGATAATCACCTCGTCGCCCGGATCCAAGAAAAGGTAGCCCGCGCAGCTGATGGCGTGGGTCAGGGCGCAGGTCACAACCGGGTTGCTGAAAGCCTTGCCCGCGAGGCTCGGGTTCTTGCGGACAATCTGCTCTTTCCAGGCCTTGCGCAGGTCGGGGTTTCCGAAACTGGGAGCGTAGAGGAAGGCCTGCTTGGGCAGGTTCAGGCTCTTGAGCACGCAGTCGAGAACCAGGGGGCTACCGTCGTCTTCCAGGGCGGTGCCGATGGTGGCGTTGATTTCTTTGCCCTTGGCTTCGGCGCCCTGGCCCAGAATGCCCTTGCGGGGGAAGAAGATTGCCTTGCCCCTTTCGGAAAGCATGGAGAGTACGCTGCAGCCGTTTGCGGAAAGTTCCGCGTTGGCCTGTTCTGCGAGAGGATTGTAGCTCATGACCTTAGTCCTGTTAAAAATTCCGAGGCCAAAGATAGAAAAATAGGGGCCAGAGGCTAGGGGCTAGAGACTAGCGAAAGCGGGAAAAGGCGTATATTGTCGGTCTAGATGACTGGATTTTTTCAATTTTTGAAAAACGGGGACGCTTCAAATTCATTTACCCATTCCTTGACCTTCGCCTGCAATAGTTTCTTGTCCGGCAGGTACAGCTCATAGGCGGAGGCGTAAATATTCGCATCTTCGGGCAAAGTCAGCTTCACAAGGGTATCCTTCTTCTCCTTGCAAGAAGGTGATTGACTTACCTCCGCCCGTAGGGAAAATTGCAAGTAGCGAATCGTTGTTTACCGCAGCTGCTGCAGCCTGCTCCTGTAATGGTTCTCCATCATATGTTCTAAAGTTATCATAGTTGAAAATTTCTTTAAGTTTTTTACGAACATCGAGTTTACTTTCACAATACGTGCAAGCTTTGTGGCAGGGTTTGTTTCGCAACATGAAAAGGATGTTTTCAACATTGGGATAATTCTTCAGAACCCAGGCCGGTGTTATGGAACGTTTATCCTTTAAATTGATTACCGCCAAAGCGTAAGCAAGTTCTATGGGATGCTCTGCAACAAAATTATCTATGTCAGCATTTTCGCAAATTGCGCCTTCGAACCGTTTCTTGATTAATTTCGCTGTATTCTTATTCTCTGAACCACCCTGGAAAATTCGTAATATTCCCTTTGTCGGAATGCTATATCCAAGGTATTCAAAAAAAGCCTTGAATTCTACGAAATCTTTTAGGAGATTGAAAAAAATCTCCTTTAAATCATCATCTAGGGCCTTAAATGCATTAACCTCATCATAGAAGAGGTCCCTAGATTTTTGAGCATCAAGCAAAGGGTTGTTCAATGCGTCACTGAGGATTTTTTCGTCTTTCAGAAGTTTGTGGCTTGGCCTCATGGGGAACATTAAAGGCGATAAATAAAGAGTGTCAATCACCTTCTTTTTCCCTAAATCCAGATGCGCCAGATACTTCAAATCATGGTTTAAGACATTGTGACCGCCGATGAATTCAGCGTCTTTTGCGAAATTAAAGAAGTCTCCTTGACTAGGGGTATGGATTTCTGCATCAAAATCATTAACAGCACCAAGATCCAAAATCTTGTTGCTAGATGTTGAAACCTCTATATCAACAAAAACAATACTCACTGACGTGAAAACTACATAAAAAAAGCCTATAAAGAGCGCAAAAAAGCCAAATTGTATAAGTTATCACAGAATTTGCAACAACATCTTGAGAATTATCGGAGATTTGAGTAGTTGTACGCGCCCTAACTGCACAAGAGCCGGGGCGTTGCGGGGCCGGCGTCTGAGGCCCCACCTTGGTGGCCATGCGCACTAAGGAGCAGGCTCCTAAGCGCTGCCCGCCCGCAGAGGGGGTGTCCGGAAGACCCGGGGAGTGTGGCCATGGATGAATCGATGATCCCGGCACGGAGGCCGGGATGACATCGGGGCCACCGAGCCGGGGCTGCAGGCAGGGGGAGGCTTCCCCCGTCCAGGGTCGTCATAAGTCCTCGCTGGGGTTTTGTTAAAACACTGTCGGCGGCGATGAAAATCGCAATTTGTACCTCCATTACCGATGCAGCATGTTCATTATCGTGCAATTTAGGTATATTGAAAGCCATGAACGAGGTAACATATCCAGCCCATCCACTACTAGATCGTGACAGTCGTAACTTCATGGAATCAATGATTGTCGCTTGTGATGATATTGGCGCGGACATAAAGAAATACCATTCTTTTCTAAAGTATTGGTTAAATCGCGTTCAACGGAAGCCAAGTGCCCAAAACGCCTTTTTATACGCTTTTAAGTTTTTCAGCAGCAACGAAAACAAGGGTATAGAACTAGACAAAGAAAAAGAGGCGAATGAATATCTAAAAGATCTGAAGTTTCATCTAAACGACCTTGGCTTAGTCGGTGAAAGTATGCGAAAGTTCATCGAATCTTTCCAATCCGATTTCCCGAGAAGTCAAATTATAACAGAAGATATTGAATGGTTTCCAAAGCCGGGGAAAGAACAATGGACTAAGCCAGAGTATGTTGTATATGCGAAAATTTTCAAATTTGCCTGGAGCATCGCAAGACTTTGGCATCTATTCGAAAGTCGAAATGCTTACACACATATAAACCAGCTTAAGAACTTTTTTTTCGTACTTTCTGAGAAAGAACCTCTTATTGATTGCGTTTGCAAAGAAGCACAAAAAGTTCCAAACGAAATGCGCAACGCACTAAAAACGCTCTCCCCTGAAAATATCGAATTCTTTGACAAATATTTATTTTTCTTTTCCCCCGAATACTTGACATTAAATGAGATGTGCATGTTTTGGAAAAAGGCGTGCATTTCAAGCATAGAGGGAAAAACCGTCCAAACGGCTTTGAAAAAGCCCCTAAACAACATTTGGCTCCTTGGCCGTTTTTTTCTAGTACATCCTTATACGCTCAATTTCTTTAATGGGAATCGAGGCTTTACAGACAAAGCTTTCAAGCAGATTTACAACACATCAAATCCCGAAGCAATAAAGAAAATCAAACAGATTCGCCTTGACGAAATTGTTGAAAAGAAGAGAAAGCAGAAACAGCTAGAGTGGGGCGATAAAAAGATTTCCATATTTGAGGTTTGTGCGACAATTTGCAGCGACAAAGAGTGGGAGAAAATTGAAAAACAATGTAAGGAGAATGAGATTGACGAAGCATATGAAAGTAATCCAAGTCGTGAGTTTTTAGAAGCAGCGGCCTCGTATCGAAGCAAAAATACTCTTTTAAATAAATTTGATTTTTCTAACAAACACATAAAAAAATGGGCTGCAAAAGAACCAAAGAAATTTAACACTCTTATTGTAGTGATTTCTGTCTTAGAATTGTTCAAAAAATGTGGTAAAGATGATTTTAGTATTCTTGAGGATTTGTTTAAGAATTTTGCCCTTATGGGGTTTGAAACAAATCTTATCATATCACAAGGCATGAATCATGAGAAAAACCTGTTTCTGATTGCCATGAATGACATCGATGCAGAATTTTTAAAGGATCTGCTGAATATTCTTGTAGTCGTTCTGCTTGTGATGGTTATTCAAGAATTGTCAAATTCTTGGTCGAACGACAAGACCGACCAATCGAATTCAACAACTTGAAAATTTTGTATCTACTTTTTGAATTTTGAGGAAAAGGAATCTCCTTTTCTCAACTTGAAAAAATGGTGCTTTGGGATTTTTCTGCAAATCGTTCTTTTTTAAGAATTTGAATCTATCTTTCTTTTCGCAATAAATCTTCGCAAAAGATTGTTGCACGAAAGCAATGCCGCTTTCGTTTTATCAAAGAGGTAAAAATGAAGCCCATTGATAATCACGCCAATCAGTGCAACGCAAATAAGGGTACTTCTGGACACAACGCCCAGTATCAGGCCATGTTAGACAACCGTTCCCGTCAACTGAATCCTATGGATTCCAAGTATCAAGGGGGAAAGAAATAACATGTGCTCTTGTACTGGCCGCAATGGTCAAAAGAAAAATCTCTATTATTCTGAAGCTGCAGCTCGTGACGTAGCAGGCGAGCGAACGCGAGCAACAGGAATTAGGATGTACACTTACAAATGCCCATCCGGAGAGGGATGGCACATTTCAGGACTTTATTAAAAGGAGGCCCATCATGGCACAACCACAAAATGACCCGAATAATGCAGGATGGCCTCGTGGCCACGGCGGAGGTACAGGCCCTTCTGGCGGTGGACGCGGGAACAACAATCCTCGTAAGTAAAAAAGTCCGCCTAACAGACTGGAATCGGCGAAAATTTCACATCTGGCTAAACGGACTATAAAAAGATACAAAACGGGCGTCGCATTTGCGGCGCCTGTTCTACATACGACATTAAAGCGGGGCGTTGCGGGGCCGGCGTCTGAGGCCCCGCAGAGGGGGTGGTGAGCAACGGAGTGCGAGCCAGGGGGAGGCTTCCCCCACCAAGTAAAAAGGCGGCGTCATTCTTCCATCAGTACCGCGATGTCGTCCTTGTCGAAGTCGGTGCCGAAGGCTTGCCGGTAGCTCGATTCCAGCGCCTCTCCGGGGGTGCAGTTTTCCCTGAACAGGACCATGCCGCTGTCCAGGCATTCCATGTTGAGTTCGCCGTCGGTGTCGATGCATTCCGGCCGGAACGTGGACCATAGGCAATAGTCGGTGAACCCTTCCCGGATGTCTTCTTCGAGCAGGTTGTCGCCCGTGCCCGCCTGGACTTTCAGGAACGCCTTTGCGCTCTTGACCCATGCGAGTATCGCGCCGCCGAACGTGTCGTTTTCCATAGCGCCTCCGCTCCGAAAGATAGAAAGTGGGAAGCGACAGAAAATGACGTATTATGGTTCGCTAAATTTGAGATGGGAACTTGTTTAAGGTCGGAAAAAACGACCTTAGAACTTCAAAAATCTTCGAAATTAAGCGATTTTGAGCAAAAGGACAATTTGAGGTTGAAAATTTTGTATATTGTGCTCCAACACCAGAAAGGGTGATATTAAAAGATCGCTATCCGCGTAAGCGGGGCGGTCTTTTTTTATACCCAAAGGAGTAAAAAATGGCGAAAAAAGGCGAAAAGCCGCTAGAACCAACTGTTGAGGATATGCCGATTACCCGGCAAATTCTTGTCGTCCGGGATAAACAGGTCATGCTGGACCGTGATTTGGCAACACTCTACGGGGTGGAAACGAAACGTATCAATGAGCAGGTAAAACGCAATAAAGAGCGATTTCCTGAGGATTTTTGCTTTCTGCTAACTATGGAAGAAACGAAACTTCTAAGGTCGCAAAATGCGACCTTAGAGAAGGAATCTGCTAATCTGAAGGGAAAACATTCAAAATACCGATCTCTGGCGTTCACGGAACAAGGTATCGCGATGCTCTCATCTGTCCTGAAAAGCGAAGCGGCCATTAGAGTGAACATTGCCATCATGCGTGCTTTTGTTGCAGCACGGCAAATCCTGATGCAAAACGGCGGTCTGGTCAACCGTCTTTCCAACATGGAGTCCAAAATGTTAGAGCAGGACGCGCGTTTGCTGGACCACGACCATAAATTCGACACGATTTTCGAGGCGATGGACCGCGGCGAGCTCAAGTCGAAGGGGCTCTATTACAACAACCAGGTGTTTGACGCCTATGTGTTCGTATGCGGGTTAATCAAGCAGGCAAAAAGACGGATTGTCTTGGTGGACCGCTACGTGGACGAGAAGGTGCTTGCGATGATGCTAAAGCGCGGCAAGGGCGTTTCGGCGACCATCTACACTTACGACAAGAGCAAGGTCTTTGAGGTGGACCTGGCGACGTACAACGCGCAGTACGCCGACTGTCCGCTCAAGATTCTGCCGAGCTACGGCATGCACGACCGCTTCTTGTTTGGACTCCTTCGGAGTCCCAACCACTAGGCTCGGCAATGCCCATGCAAGCATGGTCGCTGCACTCGCCTTTGGTGGTTGTATCGATGATACTGCGTATCATTTCGGGGCATCCCTGAAAGACCTGGGCACGAACACGTTCTTCTTTAGCAAGGAAGAATTCACGCTGGACGAGGTGCTGAAGAAGTCAGAAGAAATGCGATTAGAAAAGGAACTTGATGTCCAAAAATCGGACATCAAGTGAGGTCCTTTAAGGATGCTTATTGCCAACATATCAAAAACATTTATCATTTCAATAAAAATAATATATTTGACATTATGAATTCTTGAGGGTATATTAGTACTGTAAAACTAGGATAACCCTTAGAAAAGGAGTTCATCATGAAAACCGAAGATCGCGCAACACCGTTATTTACCGCTACCGCATTTGTAGCTATTTCTGCTGCCTTGTTCTTTCTTTCGGGCTGTTCCGCCGATTCGAGCATCGCCGGGGCTTCGGAGGAAGAATCCACCGTAAGTGCCGAGGCCGTGAACCAGGGGACAGCCCTTGCCAGGGGGCAGGTTTCGTCGGAAACAGTGGTGTTTGGGGAAGTCACCGACCCACGCGACGGTCAGAAGTACCGGACCGTCAAGATTGGGAAGAACACCTGGTTTGCCGAGAACCTGAATTACGAGACAGCCAATAGCTGGTGCTACAATGATGAAGAGTCCAACTGCGATGTGTATGGACGGCTCTATACCCATGCCGATGCGGTGAATGCCTGCCCCGAAGGCTGGGCTCTGCCCACCATGATTCAATATATGGAACTGTATATGAACACGGCGAATTCTGGCGGATTCAAGACAAATGCGTCTATGCTTATTGCGAACGGGTCTAGATGGGGTTCTCCTTTTGAGGGTGGTGAAAAATACGAGTTCCGCGGCAAGGATCCGTTCGGTTTCTCGATTATTGCCGCCGGAAGAAGGACTAGCGATGGGATTTTTGAGCAAATCGACGCCTCGGCCTATTTGTGGACGTTGACGGCAGCGTCTAGGGGTGGGTATGTTGCGCAGAATTTCGTTACCGCATCGCCCAAGGACGCGGCGGTAGAGGTGAATTTCATTGTCCGGACCGACGCGGCCTTGTCTGTGCGGTGCATCAAGCGCTAAGGCTTTTTCTCTCTCTTTTTTAGTATGGCGGGTGCCAAAACACCCGCCATTATTGTATTTTTCTTTGCGGTACCGAATGATACCTTTAAAAATGCACAATTGCAAAAAAGGTGAATATATGTTTGATTTGAACACTGTCGATTGGAAGACGCTCCCCTTCGGTTATTACGATACCGATTACAATGTCCGCTGCTACTACCGCAACGGCCAGTGGGGCCAGATTGAAGTTTCCTCTTCCAAGGACATCAGCATCCACATGGCCGCGACTTGCTTGCACTACGGCCAGGAAGGTTTTGAAGGCCTGAAGGCCTATACGGGCAAGGACGGCAAGGTCCGCATTTTCCGCGTCGATGAAAATGCCAAGCGTATGCAGAACACGGCGAACCGCGTTTTGATGGCTGTTCCGCCTGTTGAGCTTTTCCGCGAGATGGTTCACAAGGTGGTGAAGCTGAACGCTCGCTTTGTGCCGCCCTATGGCTACGGTGCAACGCTCTACATCCGTCCGCTCCTCATTGGCACTAGCCCCGAGGTGGGCGTGAAACCCTCTGACGAATGCTTGCTGTTGATGTTCGTGACTCCGGTGGGTCCCTACTTCAAGGACGGGTTCAAGCCTGTGGACATGATGATCAGCCGTAACTTTGACCGCGCCGCTCCTCAGGGTACGGGTACGGTGAAGGTTGGCGGTAACTACGCCGCTAGTTTGCTTTCCCTTGCCGAAGCCAAGAAGCTGGGCTACTCCAGCACCATCTACCTGGACGCCAAGGAAAAGAAGTACATCGACGAATGTGGTCCGGCAAACTTCTTCGGTATCAAGGGCAAGACCTACGTGACCCCGAAGTCCGAATCCATTCTGCCGTCGATTACGAACAAGAGCTTGCAGCAGTTGGCTGAATACCTGGGCTACACCGTGGAACGCCGCCAGGTTCCGTTCGAAGAACTCGCTGAATTCTCCGAAACCGCCGAATGCGGTACCGCCGCCGTGATTACCCCGATCAAGAAGATTGTGGATCCGGTTGCCGGCAAGGAATTCACCTACGGTGACGGCGTGAACCCGGGCCCGGTCTGCACGGAACTCTTCACGAAGTACACTGCCATCCAGTTCGGCGAAGCGGAAGACCCGTTCGGCTGGACTGAAGTGGTTGATATCTAATTCGGATTTCGGAATTATGAAGTATGGCGGCTTTGCCGCGATGATTTAAATTCTGGACTCTGAACGCTTAAATTTTCCCGCAGAGAAATCTGCGGGATTTTTTTATGGATAGGAATGGTGATCCCGGCACTAGGCCGGGATGACATTGGGGCGGGCAGGGATGACGTTGCTAGCCGAGACGTTCCTTGAGGCGCGTGTAGCGGCGAGTGCTGCGGTTGTTGCGCACAGCCTGGTGGAACGCGCCGGGTGCGGAAAGTACCCACACGTGGCCCTTGGCGCGGGTGATGGCGGTGTACAGCAGGTTCCGCTGGAGCATCACGTAGTGGCTGGAGTCTAGAATCACGATGACGGCGGGGTATTCGCTGCCCTGGCTCTTGTGGATGGTGCAGGCGTAGGCCAGCTGCAGGTCCTCGATTTCGTCTCCTTCGTAGTCCACCGTCTTGTCGTCGAAAAAGACCGTCATGGCGGACTTGTCCTTCTTGACGTTAAAGACGATGCCCACGTCGCCGTTGAACACGTTCTTGTCGTAGTTGTTGGTGGTTTGCATCACCCGGTCGCCTGCGCCCCATTCGGTGCCGCCTATCTTGAATTTCTGGGCGCTGCCGTTCATCAGTTTTTGCAGGAACTGGTTCAGCTCGAAAACGCCCAGCGGACCCTTGCGCATGGGGGCGAGTATCTGCAGGTCGCTTTTCAGGTCGATGTCCAGCTTGGAACGCACGCCGGTGGTGACCAGCTTCTGCAAGATGTCGAGAGCCTCTTCGGGAGTCTCGTAGGGCATAAAGTGGAAGTTGGGTCCGTCAATAGGGGCGGGAGTGATTCCCTGGTTGATTTTAGCCGCCTTGTCGGCGATGTCGCTGCCGCTGGCCTGGCGAAAGATGTGCTGCAGCCGCACGTTTGGAATTTTCGGGCACTGGAGCAGGTCGTTGAGCACGTTGCCGGGCCCCACGCTTGGCAGCTGGTCGGCGTCCCCTACCAGTAATATGCGGGCGGACAAGCTCACCGCTTCCAAAAGTGAGGCGGCAAGCCAGGTGTCCACCATACTGAATTCATCTACAATCAACAGGTCGCAGTGGAGCTGGTTGCCAATGTTCCTGTTGAACTTCTTGGTCAAGGGGTCCACTTCCAGAAGGCGGTGCACCGTTTTCGCGGGCGCTCCGCAGAGGCTTTCCATGCGCTTGGCGGCACGTCCCGTAGGGGCAGCCAGCAGCACAGATTCCCCCATCTTGTTGGCAAGATGCAATATGCCCTTGAGTATCGTCGTCTTTCCCGTACCGGGGCCGCCTGTGACGATGGAGAACTTGTGGGAAAGCGCCATCTGGATGGCCTGCCTTTGCACTGGATCGAAACTGAACTTGTGTTCCCTCTCCCAGCTCACCAGGTACTGCTCGAAACCTTCGGTAGGGAGCGTGTTCCGCTGTAGCCGAAGTGCGATGTTTCGGGCGATGGCGTCTTCTGCCCGGAACATAGGCGGGTAAAAGCAGTCGTCGCCTACGCGGGTAATGCGCCCGTTCTTGCACAGGCCTTCGAACTGCTCCATGAGAATCTGTACCGCGTCGTCGTCAAAGCTGTCTATCCGCAGGTTCTTGAGGGTGCGGTCCAGCAGGGCGTCCTTGGGCAGGTACACGTGGCCTTCGTTGAAGGAGGATTCTTGCAGGGAATAGAGTAGTGCCGCTTGGAAACGCTGCGGGCTGTCTTTGGGCAGTCCCAACTTCATGGCGATTTCGTCGGCGCTTGCAAACCCGATTCCCCACACCTCTTCGCAGAGCAGGTAGGGGTTCTCCTTGATTTTGGGAATGGTGTCTTCGCCGTAGGTGACCCAGAGTCTCTTTGCTGTGGCCCCTATTATACCGTGCCTGTACAGGAAAAGCATAGTGTCCCGGCTAAGGCGGGCCTCTTGCCAGCTGGCCAGGAATTCCGCCAGCTTCTTATGGGAGAGGCCCTTAATTTTGGTCTCGGAAAGTTTTTCGGGATGGTTGTCCAGAATGTCCAGCAGGCTCTCGCCGAAGGCTTCTACTAGGCGCTCGGCGATCTTGGGCCCGATGCCCCGGAACAGGCCGCTGGCCAGGTAGTCCTTCAGGTTGCCGTCGCCTGTTTCCAGAAGCTCGAAGCCCGTGGCCTTGAACTGCTCGCCGAACTTGGGGTGGCGCCCCCATTCGCCCTCGAACCGCAGGTTCTCGCCGGGGGTGAGTGCGGGAAAGTTCCCGGTGACCACCGCCACCTTGCCCGTATCCGAAAGCACTACCTTTAACACGGTAAAACCGTTGGTGGCATTCTGGTAGGTGATGTTCTTGATGGATCCCTGGATTTGCATTTTGGTCAGCTTCTGGGGTTACACGAAAAAACGGAGTGTGTTGGCACCCCGTTTTTAGGAAATCACAAAAATGCTAACGGATTAGCGAAGTTTCTTTTTGTGACGGTCACGACGACGGCGCTTTTTGCGCTTGTGAGTCGCAATCTTCCTGCGCTTTCTTTTCTTTCCGCAAGGCATATTGATTCTCCGTTAAGGGTTAAACATTAAAATTCGGTGCCAAAATAGAGAAAATTATGGGGATTTTGTCAAGGTTTGGTTCTTTTTGTACACGAAAATTGGCCAAAAACGGCAACTTTGGGTATAGAATCATTGTATTATTATAAAAAACAAAGAGGAAAACATGGAAAATTTCAATTTCTACAGCCCCACAGAATTTGTATTCGGCATGGACCGCGAAAATGAATGCGGCGCCCTGGTCAAGAAGTACGGTGGCACCAAGGTGCTCATCCACTACGGTGGCGGTTCTGCGGTGCGTTCGGGCCTCATCGACCGAGTGAAGGCGAGCCTTGACGCTGCAGGAATCCCCCATGTTGAACTGGGCGGTGTGAAGCCGAACCCCCATGACTCTCTTGTCTATAAGGGCATTGAAATTGTCCGCCAGAATGGTATCGACTTTATCCTTGCGGTGGGCGGCGGCTCCACCATCGATAGCTCCAAGGCCATTGCCATGGGCGTTCCTTACGAGGGCGATTTCTGGGATTTTTACGAGGGCAAGGCCTCGGCTACCTGCGCACTCCCCATAGGCGTGGTGCAGACCATTGCGGCTGCCGGTTCCGAAGGTAGCGGCGACTCCGTAGTGACCAAGGAAGACGGCATGCTCAAGCGGGGTGCCAGCAGCGAGCATATCCGCCCGAAGTTTGCGGTGCAGAATCCGGCACTCCTTTGCACGCTGCCTGCCTACCAGACGGCTTGCGGCATTACCGACATCATGGCCCACGTCTTTGAACGCTACTTCACGAACACGCTGGAAGTGGAAATTACCGACCGCCTGTGCGAAGCGGTGCTCCTCACGATGGTTAAGGAAGGGCCCCGCGCCATTGCCGACCCCGCCAACTACCAGGTGCGGGCCAACATCATGTGGGCGGGGACGGTAGCCCACAACGGCGTTGTGGGCTGCGGGCGCAGTCAAGACTGGAACAGCCACGCCATCGAGCACGAACTTTCGGCGCTTTACGACTGCGCCCATGGCGCGGGCCTTGCTGTGATTATGCCCGCCTGGATGGAATACGTGGTGGACCACAACGTGATGCGCTTTGCCCAGATGGCGACCCGCGTGTTCGGCTGCGAGATGAATTTCGAAAACCCGAAGGCCACTGCCCTCGAAGGCATCAAGGCTTTCCGCCGATTCCTGCATTCTATCGGCATGCCCATCAACTTCGCTGAACTCGGTGCTAAAGAAGAAGACATCCCGAAGATGGTGGAAAAACTGAATCCGGGCGACGGCTGGGGATTTGTCCCGCTCAAGGCGAAGGACGTGACCGCGATTTACACCATCGCCGCCCACGCAACGCTGGAGTAGCGCCGTGAAAGCGCTCTTTATCGGCGGTACGGGAACAATCAGCATGGCCATCACGCGGCTTGCGGTGGCCCAGGGCTGGAAACTTTACCTGCTCAATCGCGGGAACCGCCCCGCAGAAGATATCCCCGAAGGTGTCGAAATCATCAATGCCGACATCTACAATGAGTCGGATGTTGCCGAAAAAATCAAGGGCATGCAGTTCGACGTGGTCTGCGACTTCATCGTATTCCACCCGAGTGCACTGGAACGGGATTACCGCCTTTTCAAGGGCAAGACCAAGCAGTTCATATACATCAGTTCCGCGAGCGCCTACCAGAAGCCCCTTTCGGACTACCGCATTACCGAGGGCACGCCTCTTGCAAACCCCTACTGGGAATATTCCCGCAACAAGATTGCGGGGGAGGAATTCCTGATGCGTAAGTACCGCGAAGAGGGTTTCCCCATCACGATTGTGCGCCCGAGCCATACCTACGACGAACGCAGCATCCCGCTGGGCGTCCACGGCAAGAACGGAAGTTGGCAGGTGGCAAAGCGCATGCTCGAGGGCAAGCCCGTCATTATTCACGGCGATGGCACGAGCCTCTGGACCATGACTTTCAACACCGACTTTGCCCAGGGTTTCGTGGGCCTGATGGGTAACGTGCATGCGATCGGTGAATCTTTCCAGATAACCAGCGACGAGACGCTCACTTGGAACCAGATTTACAAGGCGGTTGCCGATGCTCTCGGTGTCGAACTCAAGCCTTACTACGTATCTTCGCAGTTCCTTGCGGATGTGAGCGACTACGATTTGCTCGGGAGCCTCATCGGCGACAAGGCGAACTCCGTGGTGTTCGACAATTCCAAGCTCAAGCGTGCCGTGCCCACGTTCCGCACCGAGGTCCGCTTTGACCAGGGTATCCGCCGCACCATCGCAAACGTGCTGGCCCATCCGGAATTCCAGAAAGAGGATCCCGAATTCGACGCCTGGTGTGACAAGGTCATCGAAACGCTGGAATCGGCGAAGAAAAATTTCAAATAATTTTTTTGCGTTGAACTATTCGCCGCATTTTGCGGCGGAGGTCATGGCGAAACGGCCCTTGGCGGTTTCGCATTCGGCCCGCAGGTAGGCGTATCCTGAACTGTGGACCGTAACAGTTTCGTTCTGGCTTGCGGCCACCAGGCTTTCGGGGCAAATTTCTTCTTTGGCTGCCCATTTGCCGCCTGCCAGAATGCGGCGGCCATAGATGCGTATATAGCGGAAACCGCCGCCCAGGTCCTGGGTGCTCTGGGCATGGAACTTTACGGTGTCCCCGTCGCGATCCCACCAGAGGGCGGGTCCGTCGGTGATGTAACAGTTGTCGCCAGCGAAGGCACGTTTCAGGGCTTCGGGTGTGGTTTCCCCTTCCATAACTCCGAATTCCGAATTCCGAATTCCGAATTTAATAACAGTCCGGACCCGTCCGAAGACGTGGTGGCGGTTGTTCCCCAGGGAGAAAAGCGGCAGGCGCACGAAGGTGGTGTCGTTCAGGTCGCCGTGGGCGTCGTTTCCGCCGATAGGGAGTAGGAAGTTTCCTTTGCCCAGCTCGTCGATCCACCAGGCGCGACCCAGTTTAAATCCTTCGTCGCGGATTCCGTTCCAGAACTGGATGCCGCGAACGGGGTGCCTTGCGTCTAGGTGCAGATCTGCAGTTTTCCAGTAGCCGCGTCGGAAAATGAATTTTTCAAGCGCTCCCATTTGCTGCAGGGGGTGTGCGGCAAAGCAGGGAGCGTCCGTCATTTCCAGGATGCGCCCGATGGGGAGCGTGGGCCTGTTGTTGAGCCAGTAGCGGCCGCAGTCGCCGAGACCCGGCAGGTAGGAGGCGGGCCCGAGTGCGGTCATGTGCACGTTTTCGCCCTTGCTGTTGCCTGCGGAGATTTCTTCGCCGGCGATGAGGAGTGGCTTTGCGGGGAGTGCGGCGATTTCGTCTTTCAGGTTCTGGAAACGCGCCGATGCCGAGGGGGCTTCTTTGGTGTAGTCGTCGACGGCAAAGGCGAAATCGTAGGCGTGGTCCGTAAAGTTCACGAAGTCGAGTCCTATGGATTCTGCCGCCTGCTGCATTACGGCGGGACTTGCACCGTATTCCACGTGGTCTGCCGAGTAGTAGGTGTGGCAGTGCATTTCGCCTGCGGCATATCCTTCGGGTTTGGGAAGCTCGTGCCGTAGAATCTGGATTTTCAGCGGCGAGGGTTTCAGGCCTGGAAAGTTCCAGCGCTGGAAGGTCCGTTCCTTGCCGTTGCGGCTTGCGGTGACTTTCGGGAAAATCTCGTAGAGGCCGGGATCCAGCGCACCGATTCCTACGGGGAAAAAATGGAAGGGCTGGTCCGCTTTCAGGTCCAGATGGTCAAAACGTCTGGTTTCGTCGGGGCAGTTTTCGTCTAGGCGCCGGATCGAAATTTCCAGGCTGTTGACGGTGGCGGGAAACCGGTGGGCATCCCGTACCACAATCCAAAGCAGGGGTGTTTTGCCGGGCACAAACTGGAACGGTGCGTCGGTAAAGATTTCGGGCCAGGGCCTGTACAGCAGGGACCAGGGCAGCCTGAACTTGAAGTGGGTCTCGGCGTAGTGCATGGCCTACTCCGGCCGTGCTTCGGCACTTGGGCGTGTTGCGGCGTTCGGGTGAGCTTCCGCATTCGGACGGGTCTCTGCCTCTGGGCGAACCGGGGCCGCCTTGTTGTCACTGGCGGGAACTTTTTGTTCTTGTTTACCAGCGGGTGCTGCGTTTTCTTTGCTTGCGGGGATAGCGCTGTTTGTTTTTTGCGAACCGGTTGCGGAGTTGTCTGCCGTAGCAGTGCTGTCTTCTATCACTTCGGGTTTATTCAAGGCGCCAAAGCTTACGCGGATTTGCAGTTGAATGCCACCGATATTCCACTTGGCCTTTTCTTCGGGGCCGTCGGGCACGATGTCGGCATACTGCTTTTTGGACTTGACCGAAATGTAGCTGTATCCCAGGTCGCCATAAACATACAGGTTTTTCCAGTTGAACAGCAGATAGCCGATGCTAAGCCCGAATCCGGAGCCGTAGAAGGGAGTTTCTGCAGCGAGTTTGCCCCAGCTGGTGTAAATTTCGGTGTGGGGGAGCGTCCAGTACCAACGGAGCGCAATGCTGAAAAGACTTTCGTTACTTAAGGACATCAAGTTTACGGGAATGGCAAACCGATATTCCAGAAAAAGCGGGAAACCCTGGATGGTGTAGCTGTAGTGGTGGGAACGGTTGTTCTGGTCTACAAGCACAACGGATTCGTTGTCGTAAATGAACCCTGCGCCAACGCTTACGAAATGGTCTTGTCGCAGTTGGAACTGCAGTCCCGCGTAAATCGGGAAACAGAAGTTCACCTTCTGAAAGTCTTGCTTGGCCACGTTGGCGCTGTCCCGCTTGTCCAGCGCCTGGGTCAAGAATTCGTGATGGATAGTGTCGATGGCGTCTTGAAAGTATTCCCGCTGGTCGAAGCTGAGAAAGGAAATTCCCGGTTGCAAAAACAGGGCGATTCTGGAATTGTCGTGAATGTCCGTGCTGTTTTCGGTTTTCGCGAGGGATGCTACCGTAAGCACGAATGCAAGACACAGAATCTTTTTTGCAAGGGAAACCATAAGATTAGTTTGTCATTTCCTTGTCTTCTTTGTCTTCTTTCTTCTTCTTGGAATCCTTTTTCATGCGCTTTTCGAAATCTTTTTCGGCGCTGGCGATATTCTTCTCGTTTTTCTCAACGAATTTTTCCATATCGCCGTCACTCGCGAATTCACCCTGCATCATGGTGAGGTAATTACGGGCGGATTCGAACTGATCCAGCTCTATGTAGGAATCTACGATAATCTTGAAAGCGTCCTTGCGGCGCTTGCTCACTTTGTAGGTGTCCAGGAATTCTTTCAGGTAGATGACGGCGGCCTGGTACTTATCCATGCGGTAATATAGCCGAGCGGTTTGGAATTCTTTTTCGGCAAGGCGCTCTGTCAAGAGTCCATAATAGTAGTTGACGGAATCCTTGAGGGGGGAGTCGGGGTAGTTGGACAGGTAGCGTTCAAAATCCCTCATGGCGATGGTGGTGTTGGATTCGTCTCGGGCCACCTTGAACTCAATGTTGAATGAAGAAATGGCCTTGCGGAACTCGGCGGTCTCAATAAAGGGAGAGCCTGGGAAATTCAAGACAAAGGAGCCATATTCGCCACGAGCCTCAATCCATTCTTCTAGGTTAAAATAGCTTTCGGCCAGCAGAAATTGACTTTGTTCCATATAGCCCGTGCCTGCACAGAGGCTGAGGATTTCTTCTAGCTTGTCTTGGGCTCTGCCGTATTTTTGTTTCTTGAAAAGTTCTTCGGCCGCTAGGTACTTGTTCTTGCAGAATTCCGCATGGCTTACTTTCCCGCGGTCCGAGGAGCACGCGCTAAGTCCGACGGCCAGGGCAAAAAGGCAGAGTATTGGGGCTGACTTTTGAAAAAGGTTCATTTTTTTTCTTTGGTTAATTCTAATTTTCAGCTATCAAATTAGAAAAAAGAAATTCACCGGAAAAATGATTTTAGTCCGTTATGTCTTGAAAGAGCAGATAGGCCCCTTTTTGGCGGCTCTTTTCGGCATCACGTTTTTGTTTGTGGTGGATTTTCTGGTGAAGATTTTGGACAATGTGCTTTCCAAGGGGCTTCCGGCTTCTACGGTTCTTGAGATTTTTGTGCTGAACCTGGCCTGGATGCTTTCGCTGTCTATCCCCATGGCGGTGCTGGTGGCCTGCCTCATGTCTTTTGGGCGCCTATCTGGGGACCAGGAGATTACGGCGGTAAAGGCAGCGGGGATGTCCCCCCTGTCCCTGATGCGTCCGGTGATGCTTGTGGCCATGCTCATAGCGGTACTCATGGTGCTGTTCAATAACTGGGTGTTGCCCGAGGCGAACCACCGTTCCGTGGAGCTGATGAATGCCGTTTCTAGAAAGAAACCCCACGTGTTTATCGATGAGGGCCGCCTGATAACCCAGTTCCCCGACGTGCAGCTGTGGGTGAGCCGTATTGATCAGGTGTCGGGAACGCTGTACGGAATTCAGGTGTACGAAATGGAACGCAGGGGTGCCCCCCGTATTGTTTACGCCGACAGTGCCACTCTTGACTATGTGGACAACGGGGCGACTCTCATGTTCAAGCTCCGGAGCGGCGAGACTCATATGGTGGATCCGGACAATCCTGAAAATTATTTCCGCATAAGGTTCTATTCTCAGGACCTGGCCATGGAGAACGTGGACGACCGCCTGGAACGCCGTAGCCGCAGTTACCGAAGCGACCGCGAGATGCCTGTAGAGATGATGATGGATGTGGTGGAAGAGGCTCGCCATAATTATGATTCTTTGGCAAACTACGCCAAGGAGACGAGGCTTTCTTCGCTTATGGCTACGTGCCGCCTAGTTGAAAGCGACAGTATTGTTCCTGACAGTTCCCACAAGGCCATCGAAGACGATGCTCTGCGTCGCTCCAGGATATTTTCGAGGGTACGTGCCCAGGAGCAGGGCGTGCTGCGTACTACAGAACGCCTGCGTGGCCGTATGGAGGTGGAAGAAAAGCGCCAAGCTCAGTACCTGGTGGAAATCCACAAGAAATTCAGTACTTCCTTTGCCTGCTTTATCTTTGTGCTTATCGGTGCCCCTCTCGGGATCATGGCCCGCAAGGGCGGTATCGGCACGGGTATTCTCTATAGTCTCGCCTTCTTTGTCATTTACTGGATATGCCTGATTGGTGGCGAGAACCTGGCAGACCGCCTGATTATTTCGCCGGAGCTTGCCATGTGGGCCTCCAACATTATTATCGGTGCTTTCGGCGTGTTCATTACGGTGGCTATGGTCCGAGACCGTTTCTCCGGAGATTCCAAGTTCTTTAGGGCGGTTCGTGCCGTGGGCGGTTTCTTCAAAAAGTTCACGAAGAGGTTCGGATGAAGTTTTCTCGTTATCTCATCCGCAATTTCTTGAAGATGTTCCTCATCGTGGTGGTGGGTGCCATCTTCATGTTCGTGGTGATCGACTTCGTGGGTAACATCAAGACCTGGCTAACCCGTGACGTACAGGCGGTTTATGACTACTACATCAGTTACCTGCCCTATATCCTTTACCTGATTACGCCGGTGGCCCTGTTTATCGCGGTGCTCGCCTCTGTGGGTAACATGACCCGCCATCTGGAAATGAGCGCCATGCAGAGTTCGGGCCAGAATCCCTTCCGTACGCTCATGCCCATATTCTTCTTTGGGGTGCTGGTGTCTTTGGGTGCCTACGAGATGAGTGAATACTGGCTCCCAGATGCGAACCACAAGCGTCTGGAGATCATGGAGACCAACGCCCAGAAAAAGAAGAACCCCCGTATCAAGGAGAAGAACAACTTTACCTTTATCGACAGTGAAAGGGCCAGCTGGTTTTTTAGGCATTATTCGGGTGAGCGGAAGGTGGGCCGCGACGTGGTGTTGCTTCTGCGCGATCAGGGGCACCTGGTGGAACGATACGACGCCAAGAGCGTTGTGTGGGCCGAAGAGGAGGGAATAGGTTATTGGCTTTTTGAGCGGGGCTACCAACGTGTATTCAATAAGGATGGTTCCGTGAGGGTGTTCCCCTTTACCAAGGAAAAACTGGTGGACAAGGTCAGCACCCGCCCCGAAGACCTGATTAACGAGCGGCAGGTTCCCGACGAGATGGACTCCAAGATGGTCCTCAAGCGTATCGAGGTGCTGAAACGTTCCGGCGAAGACACCCGCGCTATGGAGACTGCCCTGTATTTTAAGCGGTCTGCCCACTGGATGAACTTGATTGTGCTTTTGATCGGGGCTGCCCTCTGCCACCGCTATACCCGCTCTGGAGGGCTTTCCCAGAAATTCGGCATTGGCCTGCTGCTTGTTTTTAGCTATTATATCTTGGAACGGATTGGACTGAAAATGGGCGAGAACGGAGCCCTTTCCCCCTTCATGGGTGCCTGGATAAGCCACCTGGTGTTCGGGGCTTTGGCTTCTACCATGTTGTACCGCTCGTTTAGGCTGTAGAGGTTTTTGGATGTTGATGGCGAATTTTTTGTTTTTGGTGGCGGGCCTTTTTTTGGGCGGCGCTTTCCAGGGAGGGATGTTCCTGTTCCTTATCCCTATGGCAGGCATTGCCGTAGCCCTCGGATACATTAATCTGCCCCGCATTCCTGGCAGCAAGACGGCCAGCCTTCCGGTGGTGACCCGCGCTATGCGGGCCACGGGCCTTGCCCCTGCGGTTGCCCCCGAACTCCGGAACGCCATCAAGGACGAATCTTCGGAATTCAACGAGCCCAATTCTACCCTGAAGGTAAACCAGGTCTGGGCTCGTGCCAACGCCGACGTGAACAAGTCCATGACAGATTTGCTCCAAGGTCTAAAAAGGGTCATTCCTAATGTCCATTCTCTGGTCATTTTTTCTTCGTTGAACAACAACAAGGAATGGGGTATCCGGGTCTATAGTGCAGACCCCAGCGTACAGATAGCTTCCGATGTAAAGGTGACCGAAACCTCGGGGCTTATCGGCCAGCTTTTCAACATCGACGTGGAGCGCCTGTTGGAAGGGGACCTTTCTGGCGGCAAGGCCCTGCTGTACTATATCGACAATCCCATGATCAAGTCTCTTGCCGCTGTGCCGATTTTGGACCAGGGCAAGAACCGCATTGGCGCCTTGGTGATAGATTCGCTGTACCCCAACGCCTTTAACCAATCTACGGTCCAGGCCCTTACCCACATCGCAAGCACCCTATACGCCCTCTACTACAAGTGCTTCGTTTCGGCAAAGAACTTTATCGGCCAGCACCAGTTCAGCATTCTGTACAGCTACCAGCATAAGTTTTTCCAGACCATGTCCGTTAAGGACATTTACAACCAGATTTTCGATTACGTCAAGCAGAATATTCCCTATGACCGCATGATGCTTTTGGCTCTAGACAAGCAAGATCAGGTGGACACCCATAAGGAGCGTGAAGGCCATGTGGTTTGCGCTGACGGTATCGATAGCGAACAGTTCCTGAATAAAAAGTTCACCCTTTCGGACAAGGGCCTTGCGATTCTCGCGATTTTCCAGAACCGCCCCGTGGAGCGTTTCTTCAGTTCTAGCTCCAGCCAATACATTCCCCGCATAGACAATCGCGAAAACAAAAACCTGGATTTCCGCCAGCTGTTCGTGATGCCTATCTCTACGGACAACAATGCGGGCCAGGCGGAACTGGCCATCTGCCTCGAGAGCAGAACCTCTGGTCGCTATACCGAACACGAGGTGCAGCTTTTAAAGGCTTTTGCTGGCGTGGCGGGTTTCGCCTATGCTCGCGCAAGCCAGTTTGAGACTAAGAAAGACGAGGCTACTCGCGACGGCATGACAGGCCTTTTGAACAAGCGGACCTTGCCCGACGCTCTGCGCACCGAAAAAATTCGTGCCGACAGACGCCAGTACAATATCGGCGTGCTGATGATGGACATTGATCACTTCAAGAGTGTGAACGATACCTACGGTCACGGCGTGGGCGACATGGTGATCATCGGGATTGCAAAGACCCTGCTTAGGGAAGTCCGCAAGGATATAGATGTGGTGGCCCGCTATGGCGGCGAAGAACTTGTGGTGGGCCTTGTAGATACCACGCCCGAGGGCATGATGGAAACGGCGGAGCGCATCCGCAAGGCCGTACTGGATTTGGAATTCGAAGTACACCAGGCCACGCCTCTCCGGGTGAGCATCAGTATTGGTGCGTTCCTCGTGACTCCGGAATTTAAGGACAACATGATGAAGGCTGTGAACTTTGCGGACCAAGCCCTTTACAAGGCCAAGGAAGCGGGCCGTAACCAGGTTATCCAATATACAGAAACGGCCTAGGCCGTTTGATTAGGGGGCGATTTTGTTCACTGTTTTAGATTGGGCGGTTCTCGCCGCTTATCTTTTGGTTTCTCTCCTTATTGGCCTCTGGGTCTCCCGCGGCAACAAGAACCTCAAAGAATACATGTTCGGCGGCGGTTCCATGCCCTGGATTGCCGTGGGCATCAGCCTTATCGCCACCTCCGTAAGCGCCACCACCTTCTTGGGAGCTCCCGCCGACGTGTATGGCGACAACATGACCTTCCTCATGTTCCAGATAGGGGCCTTCCTCAGCATTGTGGTGGTGGGTTTCGTGTTTATCCCCAGGTTCCGCACATCCGGAATCAACAGTGCCTATGAACTTTTCGAAGTCCGTTTCGGTTCCAAGGCGGTGCGCCGTCTGGCGGCGGTTTTCTACTGCATGCACCTGCTGCTCCGCACAGGAATTTTGCTGTACGCTCCATCTCTGGTGCTGGCCCAGATTTTGCACATTGACTTGAAGCTTGCTATTGTGGTGTCTGCCGCCGTGGCTATATTCTACACCTGGTTTGGCGGCATCAAGGCGGTTATCTGGACCGACGTGATGCAGTTCTGCGTGTTCTTTGGCGGCGGCGTTTTGGTGCTGGTGCTAATCGCCAACGCTGTGGGCGGTTTCGGCGAGATGGCCGCCCTTGCAAGCGAGGCGGGCAAGACCAAGTGGTGGGATGCCAGTTTCGATATTTCTAACGCACGCACCCTGGTGTCGGCAGGATTTGCTTACGCCATCTTAGAAATCGCCATTCGCGGTTGCGACCAGCAGTTCGTGCAACGCTACCTGAGTTGCAAGGACGTGAAGGCGGCCAACCGCTCCAGCGTGCTCTCTATGGTACTGGGCTGTGCCGTTTCCATCTTGTTTTACTGGGTGGGCGCCGCCCTGTTTGTGTACTACAAGATTTCAAAGGTGGCGACTTTGCCCGATGGCCTTGGCCAGAACGACGTGTTTCCCTACTTTATCGTGAACGGGCTTCCGGTGGGCGTGACCGGTCTCATTGTGGCGGCCATCTGTGCGGCGGCCATGAGCAGCCTTTCGGGCGCTATCAATTCCCTCAGCAACACCTCGGAACACGACTTTTTAGGCTGGGGTGAATCCGAAGGAATAGGCGGCCTCAAGCGGGCGAAAATCTGGACGGTAGTCTGGGGCGTGCTGGGCGTGTTCTTTGCACTGTTTGCCGCCACCCAGCAGGGCAGCCTCCTCAAGAACGCCATCTTCTTTACGGGGCTGTTTACAGGGCCTCTCCTCGGTATGTTCCTGCTGGCCTTCTTTGTGAAGAACCTTCGCAGCTGGCAGGTGATAACCGCCGTCCTTTGCGGTATGGCAAGCCTGGTGCTTATCCAGGGGATTCCCGCTTTTGGGGTGCCTGCGGTATTGGGCGGCATTTTCAGCTGGCCCTGGATGCCCTTCATCAGCATGACCACCACCATCTTGGTGGCGCTGGTGCTTAGAGTTTTTTCTTCGCGGCCTTCTTGAATTCAGACATGGCCTTGTCGATGGTGTTCACGTAGGCGTCCACGCTGGTGTCGGATTGCAGGTCCACGTACTTGTCCACCAGCATTACGCTGCCGTTACCCTTGACCTGGGTCCAGCCGTGGTCCGTAAAGAGGAGCTTGTTCCCTTTCTTGTCGATAAGCACCACGTCCACCATCACCACGGGCTTTGCGGTATTGGCCAGGGTCAGTAGGCCGTCTTCGTAAAAGAAGTAGTATTCGGCCACGGCCACGGCATCTACGTTCAGGGATTCGCAGAGCTTGCCCGCTTTTTCCCGGACTTCCTGGTCGTCGGTTTTGGCGCCAAAGAGTGCCGTTTCTCCGGAGACTACCGTTTCGTAGGGCAGTTCGTGCATTCCCTGGGGTGTCATGTAGCGCCAGCCGTTCACCGGCACGAGCCTTGCAATCTTGCTCATGACGCCTTCTGCTCCCGTGGGATCGAAGAATTTTTGGACATCGGCGTTGCCTGTCACCTCTTCGGCGGGCACGACCGTCCAGCCGTCGAGACCGGCGAGGGTTTCTGCCAGGGCGTCGGCGCCGTGGGTGATGATTTTCTCCCGGCCCTTGGAGAGCTGCTTCACGTTGTCTTCGGCGGCACTGGTGGCGACCCCGACCAGGGCGTCCTTCAGGCTGCCGCTTTCTTCTTCGTCTTCCAGTTTCTTGATGTCTTCGCTGGCCGATACGCTCAAGATGGCGACTTTCTTTACGTCGTTGACTTCGGGTTTTTGGACATGTACCCCTGCGCAGGAGCAGAGCAGAAATGCGAGAGAGCAGAGTGCGATGGCCTTTTTCATAATTCCTCCTCGGGGCGGGCGGTGCCGCTTTCCGGAATGCTTGTTTGTTACATCTATAATTTAAGTCCGTTAATCCATATTGTCAAATGAATAATTTTGATTGAAACGATATATATTTTTGATTAAATCTGCTTTTTTCCTGGACATTCGCTGTTTCCTCCTTTTTTCTGTTGCATATGGGCGCAAAGGGGCGTAATCTTCCCGGTAGCTTTCCGCAATCTTACTTTTTTCTGTTTTCCTTAAATATTTGTGTATTAAGGAGTTGGACGAAAAATCCCCCGACCTCTGGTGGTGGTCCGACCTCAAAATCACCACATGTTGTGGTGGTCTTGAATTGAAAAGCACAAGATATGGTGTTTTTTGTTATTATTTGACCGCTGACCCATTTTGATGAAAAAAAGGTAAAAGTAATGATTGTTACAGTGAAAAAGCGCGACGGCCGCGAGATGCCGTTTAACATCGAGAAGATTTCTGCCGCTATCGAGAAGGCCTTCCGCGCCTCTGGTGAATTGGACGAACAGATCAAGGCCTCCCAGGACCAGTTGAATTTGTTGGGAAACGACGACGTGCTTTCTAGCACGGCCCTCCAGGTGGCGGCAAGCGCCGTTGGCCTTTTGGAAGCTGAGGGCAAGGTAAAGCCCGAAATCGAAGAAATCCAGGACGCCGTTGAAAAGGCCCTGACCGAGGGCGGTTTTGCCGATACCGCCAAGAGCTACATCCTGTACCGTGCCGAGCGTACCCGCATCCGCGAGGTGAACACCCGCCTCATGCACACGCTCCGCGACATTACGTTCAGTTCCGCCAAGGAATCCGACCTCAAGCGCGAAAACGCGAACATCGACGGCGACACCGCCATGGGCACCATGCTCAAGTACGGCTCTGAATCGGCCAAGCATTTCTACACTATGATGATGCTCAAGCCCGAGCACAGCCGCGCACACTCCGAGGGCGATATCCACATCCACGATTTGGATTTCTACTCCCTCACTATGACCTGCTGCCAGATCGACCTGAAGAAACTGTTCAAGGGCGGTTTCAACACCGGTCATGGCCACCTGCGCGAACCCAAGGATATCCGCAGCTACGCGGCTCTTGCCGCCATTGCCATACAAAGTAACCAGAATGACCAGCACGGCGGCCAGTCCATTCCCAACTTCGACTACGCCATGGCCGACGGCGTGCGCATCACCTACCGCAAGGCCTACCTCTCCAACCTGGTGAAGGCCCTGATCCTCTTTACCGGCAAGGAAGAAGAGGAAATCCTGCCAGTGGTCAAGAAGCTCCACTCCGAAATGGCCGAGATGGGCATGGTGGCGACCCTCGTGCCCAACGAGAAGTTCGTGGAAGCCGAAGCCCGTGAACTTTCTAAGGTTTACGATACCGAAATCGTGATGAAGGCCCAGAAGTTCGCCGAGAAGCAGGCCTACGAAGAGACGGACAAGACTACCTTCCAGGCCATGGAAGCTTTTGTTCACAACCTGAACTCCATGCACAGCCGCGCCGGTGCCCAGACGCCGTTCTCTAGCATCAACTACGGCATGTGCACCGAACCCGAAGCCCGCATGGTCATGCGAAACCTGCTGCTCACCACCGACGAGGGCCTGGGCGGCGGCGAGACGGCCATTTTCCCCATCCAGATTTTCCGTGTCAAGGAAGGCATCAGCCTGAATCCTGGCGACCCCAACTACGACCTGTTCAAGCTGGCCTGCAAGGTGAGCGCGAAGCGCCTGTTCCCCAACTTCAGCTTCCAGGATGCCCCATACAACCTGCAGTACTACAAGCCGGGCCACCCTGAAACGGAAATCTCTTACATGGGTTGCCGTACCCGCGTGATTGGCAACAACTACGACCCGACCCGCGAAATCAGCTTCGGCCGTGGCAACCTGAGCTTCACCTCTATCAACCTGCCCCGCATCGCCATCAAGATGAAGTCCGTGGACCTGTTCTTCAAGGAACTGGACCGCATGCTGCAACTGGTGAGCGACCAGCTCATGGAACGCTTTGCTGTGCAGAGCCGTCGCAAGGTCAAGAACTTCCCCTTCCTCATGGGACAGGGCGTGTGGATCGATTCCGAAAAGCTGGGCTGGGAAGATACCGTGGGCGAGGTCATCAAGCACGGCACCCTTTCCATCGGTTTCATCGGCCTTGCCGAAACCCTGGTGGCCCTTACCGGCAAGCACCACGGCGAATCCGAAGCCTCCCAGGAACTGGGGCTCAAGATTATCGGCCACATGCGTGAATTCTGCGACAAGGAATCCAAGCGCCTTGGCCTGAACTTCAGCTTGCTGGCAACACCTGCCGAAGGCCTTTCTGGCCGTTTCGTGCGTATGGACAAGAAGAAGTTCGGCATCATTCCGGGCGTGACCGACCGCGACTACTACACCAACTCTTTCCATGTGCCGGTGTACTACAAGATTTCTGCATTCAAGAAGCTCTCGCTCGAGGCTCCGTACCATGCGCTCACCAATGCGGGGCACATCAGCTACGTCGAACTCGATGGCGACCCGACGCAGAACCTGGACGCTTTCGAAAAGATCGTGCACCACATGGCGAAGGTGGGAATCGGCTACGGTTCCATCAACCATCCGGTGGACCGCGACCCGGTTTGCGGATTCGTGGGTGTTATCGGAGACTGCTGCCCCCGCTGCGGACGTAGCGAAGGTCACGCCATTTCCGAGGCCAAGATTGAGGAACTGCGCAAGCTTTACCCGGGTATGCCTGCGTTCAAGGGAATTAGATAAATTCAGATTTAAGATTTCGGAGTTCGGAATTTGATGAATGAAAATAATTCTGAAATCTGAAATCCGAAATCATAATTAACATAAGGAGGACAAAATGTCTGAAAAAGAACTGAGCAAGTATGGCGAGGGTGTGGGATTCGAACGCATCCGCCGCATCACCGGTTACCTGGTGGGTACCATCGACCGTTTCAACAACGCGAAGCGCGCCGAAGTGAACGACCGCGTAAAGCACGGGGTGTAATACGGAACAGCAAACACCGAGACTCCGCATCGCGGGAATCGAGCCGGAATCCTTCGTGGACGGGCCCGGTATCCGCATGACGATTTTCACCCAGGGCTGTCATCACCATTGCCCCGGTTGCCAGAACCCGCAGACCCACGACTTTGCAGGCGGGCACTTTATCGACATCGAAGAGATTCTTGCGATGATCGACGAGAACCCCCTGCTGGACGGTGTCACTTTCAGCGGTGGCGACCCTATGGAGCAATCGGCGGCCCTGATCCCGCTGGCCCGCGAAATCAAGGAACGGGGTATGAACCTGATTATCTACACGGGTTATACCTACGAACGCCTCATGGAACTGAAGGACGAGCGTCCGGACTTTTTCGAGCTGCTCACCTTTGCCGACATCCTGATTGACGGCCCCTTCGTGATGGCGAAGCGTTCCCTGGAACTCAAGTTCCGCGGCTCATCTAACCAGCGCATCATCGACGTGCCCGAAAGCCTTGCCCAGGGCCGCGTGGTGCTGCACCAGATCCAGCTGGACGAAATGGCGGAGCGGGAACCGCTAGCTGTCAAGTGCGCTGTTTAGCCCAGCGCCAGTTTCCAGGCCAACAGGTACAGGCCGTAATACATCAATAGACCAACACCGTCTGCGCTCGAAAGGGGAGTCCCCCAGCGCAGGCTCTTTTTTTTCGGTATGAACCCGCAGAAAAGTCCTGCCACGAACCCGTAGGCGTGTCCCAGGATGTCGGCGTTTTCGCCAAGCCCGAGAAATACCGCCAGCGATGCCGCCCCGCACAGGGGCGCGAACCTGCGGAGCATCCCGTGGCTCTCCTTGGGCATCAGCCGGAACTCGATGACCGAAAGGCATCCGATGGCGGCGAACACGAAGGTGGAAAACCCCAGGGAGCGAAAGTCCGTCTGCACCGTGGCCGACACACAGAGGTTTGCCACGGCGGCGGCCACGGCGATGAAGGGCGCAAGCCGCAAGAGCGGGATACGAAAGGTAATCATGTTCATTACGATGTATCCGCAGAGCAGGTTCGATGCCAAATGCCTGGCGTCTCCGTGCAATGTCTGGGCGGTAAGGCTTCGCCACCATTCCCCCTTCAACACCTTGGTGGCGTCGGAGACTCCTTCGCTGTGGAGGTTTATTCTGTCCGAAAAATCAATGAGGGTGAATACAACGGGGGCAAGCAGCACCCACAGGGGTTGCAGGCTGAAACTCAGCGGTATGGGCGGGTTCTCCTCCTTCGGAGGATTCTCCTTGTGGTACAGTTCCAACTGGGTCTTGGCGGCGGACTCCATCTCCGGCACAATGAAAATTTGGAACGGCCCTTCTTCCGAACGCACAAGCCTGTGCTCGATCCCCTGGGACAAAAGCACCAGGCTGTCGTCCCGCACTTGCCGGAAAGTCCCTTCGGACACCTGCACCGTTTCGGGGTATTCGGGTTCGGCGGGCTGTTCCTGCTGGCGGGCATCCGGCGCCTGGGCGGCCTGCGCAGGCGCCCCTGTGGGCAGTACCGCCGGACTTTCGAGCATGTCCGGAGCTGTTTTTTCGGGAGGCTTGCGCATATAGCGGGGCCTAAGCGGCGACATTAGGCGTGGCATAATCTTCCGCAATATACATTTTCTGCCTACGGCATTTCTTGCACGCTGGCGATTGCCCTGATGATTCTTGCAGGAACACCGTTTTGGCGGGCAAGTCTTGGCCACTGGCGAACGGCATCTTCGATTTCGTGTAGAATTTTTTTGTAGCGGCCCTGCCTGAGCCCTGCAAACTTTGCCACGGCCTTGAAATCGTCCAGTGTAAAACCGTCTCGCTTGCCGTTGAAGGTCATCTGGTGCGACCCGGTCCATGCCCCTTGCGGGTTGTAGGCATAGGTCATGTCGAATGCGGGGGCAAGGGCCCATGTTCCCTGCTTGTCCATCAGGAATCCGATGTTCTTGGCATGATCATCTTGGTTGCGGGCGCAGATGTTGAAAACTGCCCGGCGGTACATTTCTTCTAGGGCGTCGTAGCCCAGGCCTAGCCGCTTGATAACGTCTAGTGCCTGCTCGTAGCTGTAGGCCCCCGGCATGTTGAAGTCGTAGTGGGCAAGGCCGCAAAGGGACTGGTAGTGCAGTTTTTTGCCGTCTGCCAGCCTGTCGAACCGACGTGTCATAAAGTGCCTGTGTCCGGCACTTTCGTAGAGCCTGCATTCTGTCATGTGGATGCCTGCAAGTTTCACCATTTGCGAGTAGGTGTATTCTATGGCGCCGTATCCGAACAGGTCTGCGCTTTCTTTGTCGCCGTTATGCTCCACGTCGTCGAGTTTCAACAGCCAGTATCCAAAATCCGGTTCGGCCTCCACCTGCCCGGAGCGCATTTCGCCGGTGGTTTCGTTGTAGGCCACCAGGATTTTTGCCCGGGCGCCCCCCGCAGAAGTTCCGACCTTGAGAATTTCCTCGAAAGACCGGTTGTTCTTTTTGCTGAGCCTCTTTGTGGAAAAGCGCTTGCGCCGGTTCAGGATTTCGGCGGCGAAAGTCCGCAGGCTTTCCACGTCAATGGAATCGTCTGCGCGGGAATCGGGCCCCTGCAGGGGCGAAAATTCCAGCGCTCCCATGCCACGATTCCCTGTATAGCACAGGCGTTCAAGGGCGGTAAAACTTTCGGGAGTGCGCCCCTGCCGCAGCAACCAGGAGTCTATGACCTTGTTGCCGAACTTGTCGGGGAGGCTGTCGGCAAAGAGTCCGGGCAGTCCGTGGAATGTCCTTGACAGCTGCGGGAAACTGTAGATCCGCCTGGATACGGGCATCACAAGGGGCGAGGGCTCGATTCCTGCTCCGATAAAGTGGTCGGCGTATTCGAAACGGGCGACGGGGTCGCCTTCCAGCATGGAAATCGCTCCGATGGTCGTTCCCCAGAGTTTTACCTGTACTGCAATCATCTTGTACCGTTACTTGTCTTCTTCCCAGACCCAGGGCTTCTTTTTACCGGAATTTTGTGTTGTGGAATAATTGGCGATAGTGTCGGAAATGATGTTTTGGTCGGATGTTTTTTTGTGGGGAGAGCCCGCCCGCTGTCGGGGTTTGATTTTCCCCATTTGCAGAATTTGCATGGGCGATGGGGAATCGTCGGGGAAAATGCCCAGGAAGGTATCCAGCATGTCGCAGGCCCGCAGCACCTTGACCAGGTTCAGGATCTGTACGGAATCACCACGTTCGATTCGCTCTACCGTTCCCTTGCTGACTCCGGCCATTTGGGCAAGCTTTGCTTGAGTCCAATTGTTCCTGACGCGGAAAGCCGCCATGCGCTTGCCGAGCAGGGCAAGTGCGGATTCGTCGGTTTGTGCAGAGTACATGGCCATGGTTCCCTCCTGTTATCTTGTTTTAAATATAATAAAATTCTTAAAAATGTGCAAATATTTTTCATTAAATATAATGAAAAATTGGCGAAATCTAGTATTATTTCTTAAAATTTAGTGAAATAAATTTTAATGTTTTGACGGGAAAAGCGTGCTAAGCGAGTGTCATAGAAAAAGTTCACTTTTTCTCTATGACCGAGTGACGCCGCTGACGCCGAAGGCGTCAAAAGGGAATGTTAGCCCGCAAAACGCCTTGCTAACGCAAGGTTGCGGTCTAACCCTACGGGCTTAATGTTCGTGAACTCACATTAAGCTCAAAAAGTGCCTATTGCATGGGCTTCGCCCTCGGCACTTTTTGCCGGCCCCTCTCCCCCAAGGGGTCTCGGGTCCGACCCAACTTCTCAACCGAATACAAAAAAGCCCAGCAAAAAGCTGGGCGTTTTTGTATTCGAGCGGGAAAAGGGACTCGGACCCTCGACCCCGACCTTGGCAAGGTCGTGCTCTACCAACTGAGCTATTCCCGCGGGGTGAGACCAATTATAGCTTAAGGAATTTAGATTGTCAAGGGCTTTTGAAGCGAAAAAATCAAAATTTCGTGCTTTTTTCCCCTCAATTCGAAGATTCCCTCTTTTTTGGCGATGTAGCCGTGGGGGATGGGCTTGGGCAGTTCCTGGAAGTATTCTTCCGAAATCAGGAATTCCTGCCCCAGCTTGGTGCAGAGCCCCTGGATTCTGGCGGTAGTGTTTAGCACGTCCCCATGGTAAGCCATTTCGCTCCCGAAGTTGCCGACCTCCGTAGAAATGACCTTCCCGCAGTGGATTCCGGCCTTGAATTGGGGCGTCACCCCGAATTTTTTCATGAATTTGGCGCTTTTCCCGGCAATGCTCTCCGAAAAGTCGTAAAAACAGTCCACTGGCCGGGCTTTTTTGCGGCAGGCGGACATTTTCCAGGTCAAAAAGGCCCCGTCCCCCGCAATCTGGTAGATTTCGCCCCTGTTTTCTTCGCAACAGTTAGAAAGCAGACTGTAGTAGTCCTTCAGAAAGCTGCTGTACTTCACATGGCCCAGTTCTTCGGCCAGGGAGGTGGAGTGCCTGAGGTCGATGAACATGAAAACCCGTTCCTCTTCCTTGGGCTCCTGAGACTTGCCGAGGAAGGTATTCCAGAAAACCCTTGGACCGAACTTCTTGTGTACGGAGCGCAGTGCCGTAATAAGATAGGCCGCGAAGAAGTACAAAATAACCTGGACCCGCACCTCGTGGGACATTAGGTTGTCTTTGATGGAGGCTAGCGACACCTCGTTGACGAGGCCCTCGTCGGCATTGGATTGGAAAAGCAGTATGCATAAGATAATGCTTGCATGTATGGCGGCGATAAAGTAGAAAGTCCGTACCAGCAGGGCCTTCCACACAGGCCTGCAGTCCCGTTCATCCTTTAAAATGATAACGTCGTATATGCCGTGGGAAAGGCCCATGAACAGGGAGAACTGCAGCATAAGCAGGAGTGGCTCTATGGACAAGTCACCCTGGTCACGATACATCTCCAGCATAGAAATGCCGATGGCAACCCCCATCCAGCAGAGCACGTAAAAACATACGGCCCTAAACTTTCGTTGTGTCTGTCGGGTAATAGCCATAGGTCTAGTGGATAAAGAGGGGGAGCGCCCAGATCATGGCAATCAGGACAATGTCTTTGTAGGATTCGCCCATGAGGAGGGTGGACGATAAGAAAAAGATGATGGTCGCAAGGGTCAGGAACACCCACAGGGGCGCCCGTTTTTTCAAGAATTTTTTGATTTTGTTTTTTGTTTCCTTGTCCATCGAATAAATCCCGAAAGGAGTAGTGAGTTATCAGTTTTCAGTAATCACAACTCATAACTAATTTACATTATTTTCCCCTGTGGGCAACAACTATAATGTATTTTTAAGAAATGCTAGGTCTTTACGTACATATTCCTTTTTGCGAAAAAATTTGCGATTATTGCGATTTTTTCACTATCCAGGGGCCGGATCGGCTCCATGGGGAGTACCTGGACCTTCTTTCGCGGGAGATTTCCGCCTTTTCGGAACGCCATCCGGGGGCCCTTTCCCAGGTGGAAACCCTTTATCTTGGTGGCGGAACCCCGTCTATCTTGTCTCCGGAGGCGCTTTCTCGGCTCTTTTCCGTATTGGACGGTGCCGGAGTGCCTATTCGGCGGTTGAAGGAATCTACCATGGAGTTCAATCCGGAATCTTGCGACCAGGAGCGGCTAGCCGTAGCGCTGGAAAACGGCATTACCCGGGCAAGTCTCGGCCTACAGACCTTTAGGCCGGAGCTTTTGCAAGCGGTGGGCCGCAGGCACACACCGGAATCTGGCCTTACCGCTCTGGAACTCCTCTTGTCCCAAGAAAACCTGAGGGTCACGGCCGACCTGATGTTCAACCTGCCCGGCCAGACAGTGTCCCAGTTCCTGGAAGACCTTGACTCTCTATCGGCGTACCCGCTGGGGCATATCAGCTTTTACGGTCTTAAGGTGGACCCCCGCACAAGGCTTGGCCACCGGCTGGAAAAGGGCGAGCTGCAAGTGGACGAGGATCTGTACGGCGACATGTACCGAAAAGGGGTTGAATTGCTGAAGTCCAGAGGTTTTGAGCGGTATGAGGTATCGAACTTTGCCCGTCAGGGAGAGGAAAGCCTTCACAACCTGAATTACTGGCGTCGGGGTGAATACCTTGCCTTTGGCCCTTCGGCTAACGCCTTCTTTGAGGGTGTCCGGTTCCACGCTCCCGACCGTTATCCGGAGTGGCGCCGGTATGTACAGGCGGGCTGTCCAGACGGTCAACTTTTTAAGGACCCTGTCGGTCACGATGAACAGGTGGCGGAACTTATCCAACTTTCGTTGCGAACAAAGTATGGCCTAGACGTAGGCGCCTTGCAACAGTTGGCAGTACATCTTTCGGAAAAAACTGTTTCCCGCTGGGTGGAACGGGGCTTTTTGAAACGGCTGGGCTCGCGTCTCGTGCTAGAAGGCGACGGCTGGCTCTTTATGGACTCCGTAGTGGCCGATTTATATTCCAACTTGGAATAATTCGCCTTGAATTCGGATTCTAGAAAAGTGTGATTTAGGCCTCAAATCGGGCCGTGTCCTCGGCAAAAAAAATACCCTTGCCCATAAAAAAACATATTTTTAGAGATGTAAGTGCCCAGGCTTGTAATTGGGCGTGTTTGTTGTTGCGCAAAAAGAGAGAGGATGGTATGTTGGCAAAACGGCAAAATGGGCTGATCCTATTTGTTAGCACCTTGCTGCTGATGGTGGCATGGGGTTTTGCCGGCGTTTTCAATGGGGATTGTGTTAATGATGCTACTCCTGATAAACGTTGTATCTACTATCCCTTGGATTATGTTGACATTGTAGGCTTGTACATTGAAAATCCTCCCGAAAGTGGAAATCTTTTAAGGGGTGTGGATGTCTATGTTTACGCCCCCGATACCAAGGCGGGTTCCGATACCCTTGTGGTTTCGGTAGGTGGTGTGGAAGCCACGACGGGAAGCCGCTTTGTTTCTCAATTGGATAGCGACCCCTACCCAGGCTATGTGGTTACCAATGTGACTGGGCATTGGACCATATCCAACGCCCAGCTGGGTGTGTCGCCGGATAATTCCATGCAGAACATCAACATCGCTTATGTCTACAATTTCTATGTACCACAATTCCAGTTCTGTGAAGATAAGGATTGCAAGGAGGTTATTTCTGACGTTTCCGATATACAGCTGAACGTGGGCGACACCTTGCAGGTTTACGTGCAGTCAGTGGTACCACTGGGACGTGACAAGGGAAAACTGGATACCTTGAGTCCCGAATTGCAGTATTTCCTTACTTCCAAGCACGAAACCCTTGAGTTCCTTACGCCTGCAGGTACCCCTATGGGTCATGGGACGATTAATGGGACGAAATACTATGTGGGGCAGCTTGCCAAATCAAAATCGTCTTTCTTGGTGACATCGAGCAAGGCCATTTCCGATGTGAATTTTACTCTAGAATCCTCTATTTATAATCCGAAGCCTGACAGTACGGTTTTCCGTGCCAAGGAGGAATTCCCGGGTAACCTTCAGTTTGTAAACTACGGACTGCCAACCCTGGACAGCGCCTTCATCTACGATACCGACGGCGACGGTGTAGGTGACAGCATCGCGGCCTACTTTAATGGCCAAATGGACGGTGTTTCTCTGGAGAATTTCCAGTATAACTGGCCTACGGGTGGCGACTATACGGATTTCAGCGGGGACTTTACCCTGGATGGTCACTTGGCCGAACTTACCGGTGTAAAGACCACCATTCCCGATGGCGAAGGAAAGGGCTCGCTGAGAGTACATGCCTCGTCCTCGGTGTCTGGAGCGGATGGAACCGACTCCACCGCCATTCAGGACCGCATAGGCCCCGTTATCCAGACGGCCACCCTTGAACCGGGCGACGGTGAGTTTGACTATGTGATTCTCAGTTTCAACAAGCCCTTGGATTCCCGCTGGACCTCGGGCTACGGATTCCTCCTGGACGGGGTTCCCCTGTCCATGGAAGCTGTAGAAAAAGGCGTAGGTGGAGACGACCGCGTTTGGAAGTTCAAGGTTCCCAAGAATTCTGTCAAGGAAGGCCATGAAATCGAGATAGCCACCTCCTGCGCCAAGGACAAGTGCCCAGATGGCCTTATTAAGGCTGCCGACGGAAACAAGACTGGTAAGAACAATCCGGTGAAGATTTCCAATTCGGGTAAGAACTACATGGACGATGAGCGCAACGGCTTCTACGACAAGGATGGTGACGGCCGTATGGACAGCGCCACCGTTGCCTTCAAGGAGCCCCTCTCCAAGAAGGACCTGGAAGAGATGGAGGTGGTTCTCTACTGGCAGGACAGCCAGGGCAATGTGCTTGCAATCAAGCCCGACCTGACGGACACCAACTTCGTGAAGCTTTCCAAGGACGGCTTGATGCTTTCCATCACCATGGATGACGCCACCATGGAGAAGGTGCGCCCGATGCTCACTTCCGTAGATACTGTAGGATTGGCGGATAGCCTCAAGTATGGCTATGCCAAGGTCTCGAAGCCCGTGATTCAGGCAGACGGCACGACAAAGATGGAAACCTATCCTCCCATCATCATGCACGACCGTATGTCTCCTGTGATTGCGGGGACATTCTTGGAACCGGAATCCTTCCAAAAGATGGAGGCCGATGTGCTGACCATCTCCTTCTCCGAACCTGTGGACAAGAAGGCTTTGGAGGACTTGACGGCCCTGTCCGATTGCTTCAAGTTCAAGGTGGACGGAGAATGGGTGTCTATTCCCTTCAGTTCTCTGGAATGGAGCAAGGACGGCAAGTCCGTAAAGCTCCACCTGGAAAACGGCGTGCCCCTCGCGGAGCGCCTGAACCCGGCGGATTCCATAAAGTTTGATTTTGACAAGGCAAAGATTACCGACCTGGATGGAAACGGTGTGTCTCCCAATTCCCAGCCGACGATGGTCAAGGGCGACCCCCGCGTGCTGATGCAGTCCACATCTCTTGCCAGTCTGGATCGCGCAGTCCTGTTGGCGGACAAGGCTGCCTTTACGGAACGCTTTGTCAATGCCGACGAACCCATGGACGAAGAAATGAAAAAGTCTCTCGGTGTCTTGATGGACATTAGTTTTGCGACCATCATGGGCGAGGATTCTACAGGGGTCTCCAAGATGGACTTGGACGATGTGGGTCTCTCCTGGGAACTGAAGGTGTTTACCAACCTAGGAGCCTATGTCGGTGGCGCCTCGAACAAAATAAAGTGCAGTGATAAGGCTTTTGAAGGCAACTGCTTTGAGCATGCCAAGAAGATGTATGTGCGTTGGAACATGCGTTCTAGCGAAGGCCGCAAGGTTGGTGTAGGAGTTTACGTTGCGCAGTTCAAGATTAATGTCTACGGCGCAAAGGACAATTTTAAAGTTGAAAGGATTTACAACTGGGGTATCCGTGCCGGCAAGGGCGGAATGAGCCTTGGGGACTAAAGCCTTTCAGAGGGTAGTGCTATGAGAAAGATGGCAATGAACATGACAACGGCGATTCTCTCGGCAGTGACGTTTGCACTTGCTGGTCTGTCTCCTGTTACCTCTGGGGAGCCAGAGAACCCAGCCACGGGCATTTGGATTCAGCAAGTGGGTGAAATCGTAGAGCAGCCTTCTACGAATGCAACCCTCTATTATACCAAATACATTGGTCAAGACCGAGTTAAGAGTATCGATTACTTTTATGACGGTTTGGGATATTTGAGGTTATTGAACAAAAAACCTGTTTGTTATACTGAAGGCGCAGATGGTATTATGCATCATCCTGATAGCTCCTACTTGATTGTTGCTGGTCAGGGGAAAAACCTTTACAAGGTGAAAAAAAATAGCGGGAATACTGATGCTTCGGTTTGTGTAGAGCGCACTTCGAAAACTTATTATAAAAACAAAAATACGGCAGCGAACGATACGGCGGGTCGCGGCGGGTCTGGTCACTCGTGGACCGGAAGTACCGGAGATGGTTTCTGGCACGTGATGGTGGATCCCAATAAGAAATATGTCTGGGCAGATGGAATGCCTGGGCCTCTGGTTCGTTACTCTTTGAGTCCAGAGAATGGAACCTTGGGACTTGCAAATATCGGTTATGAAATAGAGTTGCGCCCTGCGGCAGGAGATCGTAACCAACAAAAAATGGTTACGACTGTAATTTGGGATGACGATGGCCATGCTTTTTATACCTACTCGAATTTTGCCGGTGGTGGTTGTGAGGCAGATATAAATGGTAAAGAGTGTAGTGAATCGCTAAAAAATAAATATCGTGCAGGTTCCCATTTTGGTTACTTTACTGATACCACTTGGAAAGTAATCAATTCAGAAAATGATGCGAAAAAATATTTAGGAAAATATAACGCGACGGGACCAAAGGATTCTGTTATTATTGGTCTAGGCATGAAAACTCTCCTTGATTCTTTGGAAGGCGCCCATGGTGGTACATACGACCCATATTCCAAAACGATATTTATTTTTGGTGGTTCCAAGATTGTACAGATCAAGCCCGAAATAATAGCTGGGCAAATGACGGCAAGTGTGGTGGCCGAAATAGATTTGCGAACATTCTTTTTTGTAGAGTCTAATGCCAATATGGCGGGCCCTAGAACACCGTCTTGTAAATATAAAGCAAGCCCGGCTACGGGTGAATGGATGGGTGAGAATAATGGCGGTGCTTCTGGCGGATGCTACGGAGCTGGTGCAGGTGCTTATTGTTCTGGTTACTGTGACGGTTCTACAAATGAGAGTGAATTTAAAAATGACCCGAATGGTAAAGGAATTCCTTCGGTAGGTTGGCGTTTGGACCAGGGAACAGTAGATGGTCATGGACATTTGTTTGTGGCTAGTAATACGGGGCATGTGATTTTTATTGACTATGCGGCCAATAAGGATTCGCTTATAAACAACAACGTTTTGGCTCACATGCAGTGGATTGACAATTTCCTAGATGACCTGGCTCCGTTGGATAAAGTTAAGCAAGCTCGTTCTAGTGCAAGTACTGTAGGTGATATTTCTTCTAGCAGTTGGGAACATCTCAGTTCTCAAGAAGTGTGGTCTTCTAGTAGCAAGACTTCATCTAGTAGCCAAGGAACATCTTCTAATAGCAACCAATCTTCTAGCAGTGGAGAAGGTTCCTCTGGCAGCAACAACTCTTCTGGTAGCAATGATTCTTCTAGCAGTGGAGAGGGCTCCTCTGGCAGCAACGATTCTTCTAGCAGTGGAGAGGGTTCCTCTGGCAGCAACAATTCTTCTGGTAGTAACGATTCTTCTAGCAGTGGAGAAGGTTCCTCTGGCAGCAACAATTCTTCTGGCAGCAACGATTCTTCTAGCAGTGGAGAGGGTTCTTCTGGTAGCAACAACTCTTCTGGCAGTAACGGCTCTTCTGGTAGTAACGGATCTTCTTCTAGCAGTGACGAAGGTAATGGCGGGGGAATTCAGATTTCCAGCAGTGGTGGAAATTATACTCCCAATGGTGGAGGCGAGAATTTTGGCTACAGTTCTGCTGGTGGTGGCTATTTCAACCCGACGTGGGATAACTATGACAAGGGAGATTCCGTAGTTCAGGATGCAGGCGTCTTGAAACCTGCTAATGATAAGAAACCTGGAGATGCAGGGACCATTGTCATAGGTGAGAATGTTTATTATGTGGATAATAACCCAGCTAATACGACCCCCTTGGATTTCCGTCAGAATTCTAATCTTGATTCAGCCAAGGTGGGTGATGTAGTGGCCATAACCTTGAGTGCAGATAAGGTGAAGGAATACTTCGGTGATAATGTAGATTCCTTGACGTTTACTACTCCGTCTGGGCTTGTTTTGATAGACCCCAATAATCCTGCACCCAGTGACTCTATCAAGGTCAATGCCGATGGCAGTGTTACGATTTTTGTGACGGCTTATGACCCGATCCGTAATGGTGAAATCTATATCACAAATGAGGTGGGACAGCTTGTAGTGATAGATAACATCAATTTCTATGCTATAGTTCCCGAAGGCAGGATTGCTCTAATTAAGGATTCCGGTGATTTAGATGGACAATTGGATTATGTAGAAATCCTTTTACAGGATAGCTTGTCTAAGTATGTAGATGTAATGTCGGTAACCTTAATGGTTAATGGCAAACCACTGAATTCCGCTGCGGTGCCTACCCTCAATGGGGCGCGGGACAGGATTATTTTGAACGATGTCTCGGACTTGGAGTTCCCCGAAGATATTGACCAGAGCTCCTACGTTCAGATTGTCTATAAGGATAAGCAGAATGGTGCGACCTATGTGCGTCAGGTGCCTTTGATGGAATTGGGAACAAATATCATCAAGGCGGCACACGCAATTAGGGATACCACTAAAGGCGGCTTAGATTCGCTATTTGTGGAATTCAACGTAGATATTATTCCATTTGATTTGAGCTACCCCGAAATGCTCATTGCAATGAAGCAGAAAGGGAAGGAAATTTTCTTTGGCTTGGGTCAGATTTCTAAGGTCTATTTGCCAACGAAAAATATCGTTATCTTTGTAGGCGAAAACCTGAAGCTTCAAGGCAATATGAAGGATAGTGTTTCCCTATATCCCAACGTGACCTTCAGCAACGCTCCGTTCATTACCTCTGATGAGTATGATCGTCATGTACCTGTAACGGTAGTGGATCGTTTGCCGGCAGTTAAGGCCATAGAATATTGGGATACAGACTACGACGGCATCATGGATCAGGTGGTTGTTAATTACACTGCTCCGTTGAAGAAAAAAGATCTTGAAAAACTTCACATGACATTCCCCTGGTATACGGAGCGTGGTTTGCTTACTCAGTTGCAGGCAAACCCGTCTAGCCTGAAACTTGATCCCAAGAATCCGACCAAGGTGATTTGGGATGTTTCCTCTTCATCGCCACTGGCTAAGGGAGTTACCAGCATTAGTGAATCATTGCCGCCGGCAACGGTATACACCTATTATTCAGTCTTTGGTGAGACGTTTGTTAACGAGGATCCTGTTCTTGTTACCGACAAGATGTCTCCGGTTATTGCTGGGGCGACCCTTAATTATGGAAAGAAAGCCGATACACTTGCAGTTGCTTTCTCTGAGCCTATCAAGAAAGTGGAGGGGAGGGATTATTTCCGCTATATCCATGGCAAGGATACCCTGGATTTGATTCCGTCGTCTATCTCTTGGTCTGAAGATGGCACGATTGCAACTTTGATTCTGGATGCGAGCCAAACGACTGTAATGCCAGGTGATTCCCTGATGGTGGTTCATGGTCGCAAAGGTTCGATTCAGGATAAGTTCGGTAATATCACTGGAGACAACCCGTCGCCTGTAATCATCGGAGGCTTGCTGAATCATATGGTTGAATCCACCAAGATGGGTACTTTCGATGACAAGGACGAAGTCCTACACACGATGAGTTCTGTGAACCTGCGTTATTTGCCCAGCTCCACTACCAAGGAGGATATGGAAAAGGAGGGGGCCTTGGGCCACTTGGTTCAGCTTGGCGAACGGTTTGTGCCGCAATTGCTAGATCGTGCGCAGATTGCAGCTGATGGTTCTGTGGATCCCTCTGTGTTAGATTCCCTAGATCCGGAGAAGGTGTTTATCTCCTTTGTGGTGCACTATTTCGACCATCTTGGACAGTATGTGAATGACACTGTGATTACGGTACCGTGTAATAGTCCGAAGTTCGGCGGAAACTGCTTGAACTCCGACCAGAAGGTATTCGTGAACTGGAACTTCAAGGATCATAACGGACGCTTTGTGGGAACGGGTGTCTATACGGTCCAGTTCAAGATGGTGGTTCGTTACGAAAAGAAAAAGATTGAAGAGGAAATTAAGGACAAGTGGGGTGTCCGTCGAAAGAAGAAAAAAAGATAAGAAATCTCTAGTTTCTAGTTAATGTTTGCTTGCTAGAAAAAACAAAAATGCAAAAGCCGCGAATTCGCGGCTTTTTTTATAGGCTTAAGTGTCGGGAAGGTGTTAGATAGGTCTCAGGGAGGGCGAAGCCTTTCCTAGTAATTTCTACACAATCATTTCCATGACGGCCGGGATGATGGTGCAGATCACAACCCAGGGGTAAGAGAGGGAGCCGCGGAGCCAGCCGGTAGTTTGCACCTTGCTGGAGTCAAAGGTGACCTGCTGCACCTTGCTCTGTGCTGTCACCACGGAATCATGGAGAGAATTCTTGAGATAGACGACGGATAGGTCGAATTCCCGTTTGCACTCCTGTGCAGAGTCTACCATTTGTAAAAACTTGCTGCTCATAGACTTAGCTCGTTTTGCTGATGCAAATATAGTAAATTTTCCAGGAAATGGAAGGGTTTATGTATATTTTCGTTTACAAAATGGCCAAAGTGTGAAAAAAAACACGTTTTTAAGCAATAACTGCTTAATTACGCGTTTTTCTTCATGAACCGTGATGTTTTATGGATGGTTAGTTTCCTACTGGGGCAGGAGGCACGACAACGTGGTATTTTCCACTGGAGCATTGGTACATGCAATCGCTTGCGCTCCAGATGCTCACAAAGAGGGTTTGAACTTTCCCGTTATCGCTGTTGCAGCTGAAACCGTTGATGGGGTGGGTTGAACAGCTATAGTTGGGGCGCTGGCAGCTGTTACCGGGAGGGCAGTTGTCAATGGTGCTCTTGTAGTTCCAGTATTTGTCTTCGGTGCAGATAAGGTTTATTTCATTGACGGTTATTTCTTTACCCGATGTCTGGCAGGGGTCTCCGATAACGGCTGGAATCCATTTTTTGTTGACGCATACGACATTGTCTCCGGTGACACAGTCAATGGCCCTTTCGTCGTCTTTGCAGGAGCCGCCATCAACGTCTGTAATGTGCTGGCATATTTCTTCGCCGCTGGAACTGCTGTTGTCGGAGGCGGAACTATTGACGCAATACTCCGTCAACCCCTTGTTGCAGAGCTGTGTTGCGGAATAGCACTCCAGAGTGAGGGCCTGGCAGGTTACGGCCATAGACGAACTGGAATTGTCGTCAAGGGATGCCGATGATTCGTCCATTGATGTGGAACTACCTTCGCCCTTGGCGGAACTTTCAGCAGAACTTTCGGGATTGGTAGATTCGCTGGAATCTAGCCCATCGCCGCCGTTGCTTTCAGAGGAAATTTCTTCGGAATACGGCACGGTGGCACTGCTGCTGTCGTCGCAAGCGTTGAGCGCAAAGGCCAGTGTTGCCGCGGCAAACCCGCAAGCGATTTTTAAAAGACGTTGTTTCATGGCGAGTTTCCTTTTTTTAAAGTCTGGTCCAAACGTTGTTGATGCACTGGTAATTGTAGCTTTCGACGGTCATCTGTTCACCCTCGTTTGTGCAGGGGGCCCCATCGGGCAATATTCCATGGTCGTCGGTCTTGTTGTTGCCGTTGCCGCAATCCATCATGGGGTCGCATTGTTGGACAAATTCTTCCCATTTGCCACTTTGGTTGCAGGAATAGCGTATTTCCTTGCTTGGGTAATCATCTTCTGGATCGTTGTAGGTATAGAGCCATCTCATGGGGTCTTTGCCATAACTACAGGATTCGTTCAGCCAATCGGTTTTGAGGCAGTATTTCTTGAGTTTTGTTTTCAGACATAGAGTGTAGTCATCGTATCCGCAGTAGGGTTTGGTGGGGTCACAGTCATTCGTCACGAACCAGCGATTGCTAACGCACATATAGGTGATGGAGTTGTCCTTGCAGTCTGGCAAGAGAGTGAAATCGTCTTCGTCGCAATTCCACCTGTCGTTCCCATCGATACCGGAAATATTGGCACAGCTTTCGGCAACCTGCCAAGTACCGCCTTTACAGACGTAGTCGCTTTTTGTTGCGCAGTCGAAAGCCTTGGTACCATCCATGCAGGGGGTCATGGCGCAGCCTTGTGTTATGAGGCATTCGTTGTCCGTAATGTGGGAGCAGGTTTCTACGGAGTTAGAGCTAAGTTCCGCGGAGGAGGAACTAGTGCCCGTGGATGTTGAAGAGCCTCCCTCTTGACTCGTTGAGGAATTGCCATTTTGGCTTGTGGCAGATTTCTCGTTGCTATCGGCGGAGTCTCCGGTTGTCTCGGAGCTGGTGACAGTCTCGCTAGAAAGCCCATCCAGGTCATCGCCCGAAGGCCCGCTACTGCTGTCGTCGCAGGCAACTAGCGTAAAGGCCAGTGTTGCAGCGGCAAACCCGCAGCCGAATTTTACGAGTTGTTGTTTCATATCGTTGCTCCTTTTTTAGTACTGTCTACTTGCCCATCCCGTACTAAAGTCTAAATCAATGCATTTGCCTGCCGGCTTTTCTATAGTTTTCATTTCCTTGATGATTTCGGCTTCAAGGTTTACATTACCACAGTAAACAAACAAGAATGCATAGAGTTTTTCTTCTGTCGAATAGCTGCAGCCTTCCATTTCTACGATGGTGACCGTCATGGAATTTGCACTGACCGAAGTCAAGACGTTTGGCCTTCCGTCGCCTGCGACCACCAGTACATAGGCGCTATAATCTTCGGCACCGCTTGCGCTGCAGGTCCCGTCTGCCTTGAGTTCTTCGATTTTGTTCTGGATTGTTTTCATCCCTTCTATTTTCTCGTCGGGAAGCTTGTAGATTCCGGGCTTATCGAAGTCCAACGAGGAACTGTTGTTGTCGCCTTCGCTGGTTGAAGGAGCCGTATCGGTCTTGTTCCGGACAACCGTTGCCGCGAGGACAGAATTGTCGTAATGGAGGTCCGGGATGCCGTACTGGACAATAAAGCTGTTGGGGTCTCTGCCCGAAACGGGAGTGGATGCACTCTGCCCGGGCTTGGAATCGCTTTCTCCGTAAGAACTGGTGGGTTCCTGGGAACTGCTGGAATACTGCGTACTGGAAGCCTCTGCTACAGAACTGGAGGACTTACCCGCATCGGTAGGAGTTTCGGAACAGGAGGAAACGCTTTCGGAACTGGATGAGAGCGTATCTTGACCTTCGGCCATTTCATTAGTTTCTTCGGCGGTGCCCGCAAGGTTGCTTGAGGAATCGGAGCAGCCGATGCTCAAGAAGGCCACAAGGAAAAACAGTGCGAATAAATACAAGAGGGAAGGCTTATTCATTTTCGCACTCCTTCACGTTTTTGGTCAAGGGGAAGAGCTGGAGGTTCAGGCGGTACACCTGGTCGATGTTTTTGTCGTCTGCGGCGATGGCGATAATTTGGCGGCGGCATTCGTCCAGCACCTTCACGATGCGTTCGTAACTTTCCCGGGACACTCCCATGGTCACTCCGCTGAAGTTGCGCTGTTCAACTGGCAGATCCAACGCAGGGGTGGCAAGCTTGGACATCTGGCGGTGCATTCCCCTGAGTGCAAGCCGCGTGGCGTCTGGCGTCCCTGTGATGGATGTTTCTGCCTGCACGAAAGCGCTGTCCCCTGCCTTCTTCAGGAGACCCGCTTTGGTGAGAAAGTTCAGGCTCTGCTGGACTTCTGCCGCGGTCATTTCGGGATAGCATTTCTTGGCGATTTCGCCCGGAGTGGCTCCCGGCATCAGCGGGGCAAGTTCACGTACAACGGGGTTCTGCCAGGAATCGTAAAACTCGAACAGGTCGCCTTCTAGCACGCGGACCTTGTGGACCTTGGCAATGGCGAGCATGTTTTCGTAGGCGGCCTTCTTTTTTTCTTCGGTGGCGGCCTGGCCGAATTCCACCATGGCGCGGAAATATTCCATCTCGAAACCCACGAGGCCCATGGCGGCTCCCGTGCGTTCTACGCCGATACGGGAGAGCTTGCTCTTGCCGTCGCAGACTACCTTCATGTAAGAAGACGAGGAGAATCCCGCTATTTTGGAGAACTCGCGCCACGAAAAAACGGAACGGCGCTTACGTTCCTCGTAGTAGTCCAGCATGTACTGGCGGAAATCGGAATATTCGACTATCGGTTTCATCGTTCATAAATATACGACTGTTTTTCCGAAAAGTCAATAGTCTATGAAACAAAAGTGTTTATTTTGAATAAAAATACTAAAAATTTACATAATTTTCTAAAATATTTTCGTATATAGAACACTTTGTTTCATATACTGTTGCATAAAGAAGGAGCGATGAAGTATTTGCTAAGTACGGAGATGATAGGGGATCCCCGCCTTCGCGGGGATGACAAAGAATGGTCGCGGGGATGACGAAAAGGAATATGGAAGGGGGTTTTAGGGGGCGATGCCCCCTAGGGGAGGGGGTGATGGATGGTTCGACAGGCTCACCAACCTTGTTTCGCACAATGCCTGGCGAAACAGCAATCAGGGGGAGGCTTCCCCCACCAAGGTAAAACAAAAAAAGAATCGCAGCGTTTGCCGCGGTTCTTTGAGGTTTCATTGGAGACTCTTACAGCGCAATTTTCAAGATGTCCTTGATGGCGGCAGCGTCTAGCGGCACGTAGTGGCCGACCTTGCCGTTGCGTGTAGCGCGGGCGGCCATGGCGTCAAAGTCCTTGTCACCAATCTTCAATTCGGCAAGCGTTGTCGCAAGGCCAAGCTTCTTGAAGAAAGCCGCAAGCTTTTCGGACAGAATGTAGGCCCGTTCTGTTTCGCTGTAGTTGAACGAGTCTACGCCAAAGACTCTGCTGGCAAGGAGTGCAAGACGCCAGGGCTTCTGCACCGCCATGTACTTTGTCCAGGCCACAGTCACCACAGCCATGCCTTCTCCATGGGTGATGTTGTACTGAGCCGAAAGTTCATGTTCAATTCGGTGCGAACCCCAGTCCGCCCGGCGACCTGCATCCAGGAAGCCTCCGTGGGCCACACTGGCGAGCCACTGGATTTCTCCGCGGGCGTTGACGTCTTTCTGGTTGGCGATGAGCTTGTCCGCATTCACGAGCAGGGCGCGGATGGCGCCTTCAATCAGGTAGTCCGTGGTGTCGGAAAATTTCTCGTCGGAGAAATAACGCTCCAGCAGGTGCGAAAGCACGTCTGCGATGCCCACGAAGGTCTGGTACGCCGGCAGGCCTACTGTGTATTTCGGATTCATGATGGCGAACTTCGGGATGATGCGGTCGTCTTCGAAGCCCAACTTCCACTGTCCGCTAGAAAGGATGGCCGCGTTGGATGTTTCGGAACCGCTGGATGCCGTCGTGGCGATGACGCCTATCGGCAATACCTTTTCCGGTGAAATCCCCCTCTCAAAGAAATCCCACACGTCCCCTTCGTAAGGTATTCCGAGCGCCACCGCCTTTGCGGTATCTATGGAACTTCCGCCGCCTACGGCCAGAACGAAGTCCACCTGGTTTTGTTTGCCTTGCTTTACCAGTTCGCGTACCAAATCGATGGACGGGTTCGGCACCACGTTCCCGTTTTCGGAAAAACGAATGCCCAGTTCGGCGACGGCGTCCTTGATGACATCGTAAATGCCGAGAGCCTTGATAAAGTCGCCGCTGTAAACGAGCTGGAGCGACTTCACGCCGTATGCGGTCAAAAGCGATTTCAGTTTCTGTTCGCTGTGTTCGCCGAAAATGATTTTTGCAGGGTTGTAGTATTCAAAATCAATCATTGTATTCTCCGTACAAAAAAATGTCATCCTGAGCGGACCCTGGAGCGCAAAGCGCGATAGGGCAGTCGAAGGATCCAGACCCGCGTTTATTTCCTAATGATGAAAATTACCGCTGGACTGGATGCTTCCTGGCCTACGCCCGTCAGCATGACGTTACTCAAAACTGACCTCTCATAACTCACGACTCATTTAGATTGCCGCGAAGCCGTTTTCCAGGTCGGCGATGATGTCTTCGTAGTGTTCCGTACCGATAGACACGCGGATGGTTGCCGGAGTGATTTCGGCTGCGGCCAGTTCCTCCGGAGTGAGCTCCGAATGCGTGGTGGTGTAGGGGTGGATCACGAGGCTCTTCACGTCGGCAACGTTTGCAAGCAGGCTGAAGATCTTCAGGCTATCGATGAACTTGAAGGCTTCGGCCTGGCCGCCCTTGATGTCGAAGGTGAAAATGGACCCGCCTCCGTTGGGGAAATACTTCTGGTAAAGTTCGTGGTCCGGATGGTTCGGCAGGCTCGGGTGGCTCACGCGGGTAACCTTCGGGTGTTTCACCAGGTACTCAATCACCTTCTTGGTGTTTTCTACATGGCGGTCCAGGCGGAGCGATAGGGTTTCTACGCCCTGCAGCAGCAGGAATGCGTTGAACGGAGAAATGGCAGCGCCTTCGTCACGCAAGAGAATAGTGCGGATGTAGATGGCATAGGCTGCAGCGCCGGTGGCAACGAAAGGAATGCCGTAGCTCGGGTTCTTTTCGGTAAACTGCGGGAACTTGCCGCTGGCCGCCCAGTCGAACTTGCCGCTGTCCACGATGATGCCGCCGAGGGTCGTTCCATGGCCGCCGATAAACTTGGTGGCAGAATGCACCACCACGTCGGCGCCGTGTTCGATGGGGCGGATCAGGTAGGGCGTACCGAAGGTGTTGTCGATGACCAGCGGAATCTTGTTCTTGTGGGCAATCTGGGCAATGGCGTCGATATCCGGGATGTCGGAATGGGGATTGCCGAGAGTCTCGATAAAGATGAGTTTCGTGTTTTCCTTGACGGCGGACTCGACGCTCTTGAGATCGTGGGTATCCACAAATGTGGTCTCGATACCGAAAGTACGGAGCGTATGCTGCAGCAGGTTGAAAGTACCGCCGTAAACCGTGCGCTGGGCCACCACATGGTCTCCCTTGCGGGCAAGTGCCGTAATGGCATAGGTAATGGCTGCGGCGCCGGAAGCCACGGCGAGAGCGGCAACGCCACCTTCGAGCGCGGCAACACGTTCTTCGAGTACGCCCTGGGTGCTGTTGGTGATGCGTCCATAGACGTTACCGCCTGCCTTCAGTACAAAACGGTCTGCAGCGTCTTGGGAGTTGTGGAAAACGTAGGAGGTGGTCTGGTAAATAGGCACTGCGCGGGAATCGGTTGCGGGGTCTGCGTGTTCCTGGCCAACGTGGAGCTGAAGAGTTTCAAAATGGAGCTTGTTCTGTGTTGTCATGGTAAAAATTCCTTTTAGGTTGCAGCGGGCAACCGGGTCCCATGAGGACCCTTCGCTCGCTAATTTTTTTTTGAAATATCCTTAGGCTTGTTTTTTCTAACCTGCAAAGCCTCAAGGACAAAAGGCTTCCGGTTAGTTCGTTTTCAGAATGCCTCTCGGCATTCGACATTCAGTACTCATAGGCGCTCCTTCGAATGCATTGGGAATCACAAACCATTTTGTTATCCCTATCAATCTTATAGGAAATAAAATAGAATAAGAATTTCGCTCCGTCAAGGCATAAATGCATACTATTTAACTATGGGTGGTGATAGGATTTTGTTATAACAAAATCAACACGCCCATCCCCTTGACATACAAAACCAGTAAGTATAGATTTAGGCCATGACCTACTACTTCATCAGCGATTTGCATGTTGATTTCTATGCGCTAATGACCCGCACAGTGAGCGTACTGCGCAAGCATTTCGAAGTTTTCTTTGAGCAGAATTTCTTGCCTGCGGACGCCTGCTGCATTGCGGGTGACATCGCAAATAATTACTTCACCTACGTGGAATTTCTGAAGTTCATTGCCGAAAAATACGGTGCGGTTTATGTGTGCCTCGGAAACCACGACATCATCACCGAATATCTGGGGCGCTTTGGAGCGGACAAGGAATTTGCTACATCCGAAAGCAAAATAAAGTACTTCCTTGCCGAAGCAGAAAAAATCCAGAACGTTCAGTTACTTGAGAACCGCATCGCAGATGGTATCGCAGGTTGTATGGGTATGTGCGATTTCAAGTACAAGCACACACCCTCTGCTTCTGAAACAAATAACAAAATTCTGTGGGCAACAAGGTGGTTTGACGGAATCCATTGGAACTACATGCAGAACAACACCGGCAAACTCTGGCGCCACTATGATAGCGTATTCCGCAAACTTACCGCGCACCATCCTAAAATTATGATGTCGCACTTTCTGCCACTGGAATTCGATATGGCAGAACGGTACCGACAAGACCCATACTCAAACTTTTTCTACTTCCACGGAGCAAAATACCTCGAAAAGATGGACAACGGAAGCATCTGGCAGGCAGGACATACGCACACCGCCATCAAGCGAGAATACACAGATAAACTAGGCAAAAAGCACCTGCTGCTGTGCAATCCCGTGGGCTACCCAGACGAGAACCCCTTCGCAGAATACGGGCTAAAACGGGAAGATTTCTTGGTGGAAGTGGAGTGAAAAAAGGATTTTTTTTTGCTTAAAATCAAAACGGGACAAAATATCAAAATTCATCCTCCCCAAAAAACATCTTTTTCGGCAAATTTGCACATTTTTTATGATTTTATCACCTAAATTCATTTATATTTCAGGTGGATGCCCGATTTTAGCAAGTTCTTATTTTTTGATTTGGAATATAATCCCGAAACACAGAAAGTTCGGGAATATGGTTTCATATTGGGTGAAGAATGTGTTCGCGATAAGAATCCCGCCAAATTAGAATCGGCTGCTTTAAAAGCAAAGTTTATTGTTGGGCACAATGTACTGCGACATGATGCCCCGATACTCCGGCAGTATTTCTCTATTGATTTTCCGAATGTCAAGGTTCTTGATACTTTGATGCTGTCGTCATTGCTATTTCCACGCAAGCCGTATCACAAATTGCGCAAGGAATATCTACACAATGAAGATGATCCATCGGACCCATTGGAAGATGCAAGACTCTGCAAAAAATTGCTAGAAGACTGCATCGAAAAATGGAAAAGTTATCCATGGCAACTCCAATATCTGCTTTTCCAATTTTTAAAGAACGAACCTGGATTTGCTCCTTTTTTTGAACTGGTCGATGTCCCTAGCACGCTAAAGCTACGCCATAAAATAGCGGAAATACAGCGCTGGTTCACTTCTAATTACGAAAAAACAATTTGCTTGCGTCAAGATTTTCAAAATGAATGGAAGGCATACCGTGCAGAATGGTGTTTTCTGCTGACATTATTCCATGAAGAAGGCCCTAGCGATTATGTACCTTACTGGGTACGCTACCAATACCCCCATCTTGAAAACATTCTGCATCGTAGGCGTCTTGTTCCTTGCGGAGACTCCCAATGTCCATACTGTTCCGAACAATTGAGCTCAACGAAGCAGTTGAAAAAATGGTTTGGCTTCGATAGTTTTCGCTCTTTTAACGGGGAAAAGATTCCTCTTCAACAACAGGTTGTTGAATCGGCTATGCGAGGGCAATCCCTATTGGCAGTCTTTCCGACGGGTGGTGGAAAATCAATGACCTTCCAGTTGCCAGCCTTAATTGCAGGGACCCAAGTTGGCGCATTGACTGCCGTGATATCCCCGATTGTCGCCTTGATGAAGGACCAGGTCGACGTTTTGGAAAAACGAAGGCAAATAGGAGATGCAGCATATATAAACTCCTTGCTTTCTCCCGCAGAACGAAAAGACGTTATTGAGAAAGTCCGCAATGGTGAAAAGAACATCCTCTACATTTCCCCAGAATCGCTGCGTTCAAATACGACATTCAATTTGCTGAAGCATCGTCGAGTGGAGCGAATCGTTGTAGATGAAGCGCACTGCTTTAGTGGTTGGGGACACGATTTTAGAGTCGATTATCTTTATTTGGCAGACTTTTTGAAAGACTTGCAAAGAGAAAAGAATCTAGAATCTCCGATTTCGGTGAGTTGTTTTACGGCAACCGCAAAGCAATCCGTTGTTGATGACATCTGTGGTTATTTCAAGGAACGCTTAAATCTTGAATTGGTAAAATTCATTAGCCCAGCAAAACGTACAAACCTGACGTATAAGGTTATTGAATCTTCGGAGTCCCCCAACGAACGGCGCAAACAGTTAGTAAATGTTCTTCGCGAATATAGCGGTCCAAAAATCATATATGCATCCAAGGTGAAGACGACGGAATCTTTAGCCGAGGAATTGTACAATCGAGGCTTCGCCAGCGCCTGCTATAACGGCAAAATGGAGTCCGAAAAGAAAATGACCATTCAGGACCAATTTCAGAATGGCGAAGTGGATACCATGGTGGCGACAACGGCTTTCGGAATGGGCGTTGACAAGGACAACGTGGAACTGGTCGCTCATTACGAGATTTCAAGTACGCTAGAAAATTATGTGCAGGAAGCAGGTCGTGCGGGTCGTGACCCCAAATTACAAGCTAGCTGTGTTGCGCTTTTCAATCCTAAAGATCTTGACACGAACTTTCAAATTCTCCAGCAATCCAAGCTTTCTGCACAAGAAATTTCAGCCGTCTGGAAGGTTTTGAAAAAAACGGCTGGCAACCAGAATCGCATTATCATGTCGGCTCTTGAAATTGCCGATTTGTGCGGATGGACCGAAAAAGAAACTGACGCCAGTGTCAATACGACAAAAGTCAAACTCGCCATACTTGTTTTGGAAGAGCAAGGATTCCTGAAGCGCAAACGAAATAGAACTCAGATGTATGGTTCATCTATTTCGGTTGATTCCGCAGAAGAAGCCCGAGAAAGAATCGGTTCAGACAAGATTGAAACCGCCAATTCTGTAGAAAATATTGCATACCGCATAATACATCATATCATCAGCAAACGATGGACCCGTTCTCCGGAATGCGCTCTTGACGAACTTACTGTAAATTTGGGCCTGACGCGCGAACAGGCAAATGATGGATTGCGGCTATTGAGAACGCTCAATCTTTTGAACGAAGAGGATGACTGGAGCGCGCGATTGCAGAGAAAGGGCAACGATACTCCACGTTCACTCCTAAAAGCAGCATCCGAATTACAGGAAGAACTGCTGAAAGCATGCGAAGGCAAGGGTGTTAATGACCGCTTTGTCATAGACATGACCAAACTCAATTCCCGGTTAAACCAAAGAGATGACTCTATCGGTGCTTCTACATCTAGACGGAATCTTTTCATTTTCCGTGGCATTTTGCGTTATTGGGCCCACGAAAGTGTCGCTGAAATCCATTTGGTAGAAGCGGGGCATCAGGTTTATCAGATAGAATTTCTTGTTCCTCCTGAAAGTGTCAAGGAAAACCTCAAGAAGCAATGGCAGATATTTGACAAGGTTATCGACGCTTTAACCGACATGCAAAAAGAGCAGTCGCATAAAAACGGAAACATTGTCTGGTTTTCCTTAAACAGCTTGATGAGAAAAATGTACGGTGAAAAAGCCGTTAGCCGTATAGAAATGCAGAAGCAGTTGGAATACGCACTTCTCTTTTTGCATTTAGTTGGTTCCATTACATTGGATCATGGTCTTGTTGTTTTCTATACAGGGCTTGTTTTGGAGTTGAATCCAGAAGCAAAACAACGTAGTTTTACGCCAAAAGACTTTGAAATGCTTAATGCTCATTATAAGCATAAAGCTGAAGCAATTCATATTGTTGGTGAATACGCTAAAATGATGCTTACCAATGAGCAAATGGCTCAGCAGTTGCTAGATGATTATTTTGTAATGGATATTGCAGATTTCCGTTTGAAGTATATGCAGGGTGTAGCCCAGATGGATTCTGTATCCGATGACTTAAAGCGAAAAATTGAAAAAGTCAATGACGAACAACGCAAAGTCATAAAAAGTCGCAAGAAACATATTCTGGTAGGAGCTGGTCCCGGTTCGGGAAAAACACATTTGCTTGTCCATAAAGTCGCTTCGCTCTTGTGGATTGAAGAGGCAAAGCCCGATTCTATTTTGTGCCTGACATACACACGCGCTGCATGCCGAGAACTCAGAAAGCGCCTATTTGATTTGGCGGGGCCATTAGCAGCTAAAGTTGTCATTACCACATTCCATTCGCTAGCGTTCTCTATACTCGGAGTGCAGGGAAATAAGAAAGCTCTCGAAAATGCCGACGATGTTGTTTCTAAGGCGGCTGAACTTCTTGAATCCGGAGAAGATGTTGGCGTGGGAGCCCCCGGAGTCATTCTTGTTGATGAATTCCAAGATCTGTCTGCAGGGGAATACCGCCTATTACGAGCTCTTTATGATTTAGGAGAAAAGGATCCCCGCGTTATCGTCGTTGGCGATGATGACCAAAGTATTTTCGCATTCCGAGGAAGCTCTTCTCAGTATTTCCAGAAATTTGCCGATGAATTTCCGAATACAGAAAAATTCTACTTAACGACAAATTACCGCTCTGTCGCTGGACTTGTACGAGCGAATGCAAAATTACTTGATTTGATGACAGAACGAGTAAAAGAAGGTTCGCAACAATTTGCATTAAAACAAGACAAGGCATCGCTAGCATTCTATGAAGAAAGCGACAAGGCTACAGCGGCTTTTGCTGCAGCAGAAATTCTGGCAAAAAGATTTTCATCAAATTCAACAGAGTCCTATTGTATTTTGACGAGGGATAATGCGGAAGCCTTTTTGGCTGCTGCTAAATTAGAGGAAAAGAATGTTCCATATCGTCTTCTTAAGGGGCGAGACAAGGATAAATGCCCCATTGAGAAAACGCGAGAAATTTTAGGATTCAGTAAAATCCTCCAAGAGGATCCACGGGTAGGTAAATTCCCGTGGAGTGCGAAAGAATTTAAGCGACTTGCGGATGGTTATAAAACGAATCATAAAACAGAATGTTCTTTTGAATTATTGGATGCCTTAGTAAATGATTTTATAGAGACAGAAACAGCTTGTGGCGAAGACGAAATCACATTAGGGGATTTCAACCAGTATTTGAGCGAAGTGTCGTATAGCGACTTTGCTACGAAAAACATGGGTGCGGTTTCTATAGGGACAATGCATAGCGCAAAAGGACTTGAATGGGATAATGTAATTCTTGCGCTAGGTTCATGGGCGTTGAAAGAAGCTGACGAGAAAAAAACACAAGAAAATTATCGTCTGCTTTATGTCGCGGCAACACGTGCAAAGAAGTCGCTAACTATTATTGGCGCTGAAAAAATGCTGCCGCAAGAATGGTTAAGTCATTTTGTCAAGCAAGGTAAAATTAACGGTGTGGCCATCCCGAAGGTTCTGCATATCGAAACGGGACTCAGTGACATGGCTTTGGGACAGTATCTGAAAAAAGGTGATTCTAGCGATGTTTTTGTTGAAAAGCTACAACAGGTGTTAGAAAAAGAATCGATAGGAACATCCCTTTCCGTAGAACTTCATCCCAAAATAGGAAACTACTGTATAAAACAAGGTTCACTTTATTGGGCATGGTTCGCAAAGGATTTTACTGGCGGCCTTGTGAAAAGCCTGGCAAAGAACATCCTTGTTCCACAAAAGGCGATCCTTTCGCAAGTTGTCCGCTGGACATCTGAAGACGGGCAAGAAACCTGGGTGCCGCTGTTTAGAGTGGAATTCGCAAAAAAATAATCTCTCGGTCGTCGCAAGAGATGCGACAAATCATTGAAAATGTATCGGATTTGAGTTGTCAAGCATTCCTTGACAACTTAAAAGCGGTGCGTTGCGGGGTGTCCCCGCAGAAGGGGTAGCGAGCAACGAAGTGCGAGCGAGGGGAAGGCTTTCCCCTCCTTTCAAATAAAAAACGCTTCAACCTATTGACAATCGGGATTTCTGAAACTATATTTAGTGCACAAGTGTGCAGAAACTATTTTTTTTAACCCCACCTTTTTAGCTTGTAGGAGGAAAGGAGTACATAGCGTTGTTGACCATAATGGCAAAAAAAGATAAATTTTGGGGAAATTATGGCTCTTGAAATAAGAAACATTCCGGTTCTAACAGGCTCTACGGCAGAGTCATTTGTGCGTGCTGCCGAAGAACGCGAAAAGAACCCCCGTCATCTCGGGCTCAAGGTTTCCTTCGCCCAGATTGACGAAATGGCCGACCGCGCCCGTTCTTATAGAGAGGCCCATAATGGAAAGAATCCGTTTAGCATCTGATTGCACAATTTATCCCATCGACAAAAATACAGACTTGTCTTCATTTTGCTGTGGAGATGGGGATTTGGACGAATTTTTTCGGAATGACGCTTACCTGTATTCCGCCCAACTCTTAGGGAAAAGTTATATCGCCGTAACGAACGCTGGTTCGCCTCAGATTGCATGTGCATTCACCTTGGCAAATGATAGCATAAAATCTACGATGATTCCCAAATCTTCCAGAAACCGACTAGAGCGGAAGGTTCCTAATGCAAAGCATACGCGAACATACTCTGCGCTATTGATAGGGCGTCTAGGTGTAAACGGTCATTTTCAAAGGAGTGGGCTGCATTTGGGAAGCCAAATCATAGACTATCTGATCTCGTGGTTTGTTCATCCCGACAATAAAACTGGTTGCCGTTTTATGGTTGTTGACGCGTACAATCGTCCTGGGACCATAGGCTTTTATCAAAAGAATGGATTTCATTTTTTGTATTCGGATGAAAATCTCGAGAAAGAAGCTTTTCACATCGATACTAGTCAAACACTAAATACGCGGATGATGTATTTAGATTTGATTGACTTTGTGTCACTGAAAAATTGAATCGCTCCATTCCCCGCTTTTTACTCGTACAGTCCTTTGCTAAAGTAACGGTCGCCGCGGTCGGGGGCTACGAACACGATGTTTCCGCGGGCACCCGAGGCGATGAGTTTTTTGGCTGCGGTGAACGCGGCACCCGAAGAGGAGCCTGCGAAGATTCCTTCTTTCTTGGCGAGTTCGCGAGCACCGCCAAAAGCGTCGTCATCGTTGATTTTGATGACCTGATCCACGAGCGACATGTCCATGGTGTCGGCGATAAAGTCGTTGCCGATTCCTTCGATGTTGTAGTCGCCATGCTCGCCCCCGCCCATGGTAGAGCCGATTGGGTCTGCAAGCATGCCCTTGATGTTCGGGTTCTTTTCCTTAAGCGCCTTGAGGATTCCGCTGAAGGTGCCGCCACTGCCTGCGCCAGCCACCACGTAGTCGATTTGTCCGTCGAGGTCTTCGTAGATTTCGGGGCCGGTGGTTTCGTAATGGGCCAGCGGGTTGGCCATGTTGCGGAACTGCCTTAGCGAAACAGAGCCCGGAATTTGCGTCAGGAGTTCTTCGGCCTTCTTTTCGGCGCCGAGCAT
>CAMHDS010000008.1 GCA_946183925.1 uncultured Fibrobacter sp.
ACCCGCAAAATTGGCCGAAAGTGACGGCGCAGAAGTCACGCCCGACACCGGCACCTGCAAAAACGGCCCAAAATGACGGCGCAGAAGTCTCGCCTGACACCGACGCCCGCAAAATTGGCCGAAAGTGACGGCACGGAAGTCACGCCCGACACCATCACCCGCAAAAAGAGCCAAAATGACGGCGCGGAAGTTACGCCCGACATGTTGCCACCCCAATCGCCGATAGAGTGCGCTTCCAAATGCGACATGGCAGATTTGGAGACAATCGTAAAAAACATTTCCAAAAGTTTTTCTGTTTCTTAATGCCTTTCGGGGAAAATTTGCATATTATTACTGTTCCAAACTTATTGATCTATGGAACAGTTAATCACCCCTAAACTCTACATCAATCCCATGATTGACGTAGCCTTCAAGTACCTGTTTGGTACGGAAAAGAACAAGCATCTCCTGAAAGGACTGTTGGAACACGTCTTCAAGCAGGAGATTGCGGACATCAGCTATTACAACACCGAGCAGGTGGGCGAATCTGTTGATGCCCGGAATGCCTACTTCGACGTGGCCTGCCGCACGCCCGACGGCCATGAATTCATTGTGGAATGCCAGGTGCGCGCACAGGAATTCTTTGCCGAACGCGCCCTGTTCTACGTCTCCCGGGTCATCTCGCGCCAGGCCCCGAGAGGCTCGTGGGACTATGCCTTCAAACCCGTTTACTTCCTGGGACTCATCGACTTCCCCATGCCCGAAAGCGTGGGACACGGACCGGGATTCGTGCATCGCTATTCCGTGAGGAGCGACGAGACCGGAGATCCCATGACCGAGAAACTCCAATATGTGTTCATGGAGGTGGGACCCTTCGACAAAAGCTATGACGAGTGCACCTCTTTTGAAGAAAAGTTCTTGTATTATATGAAGAATCTGCCTAATTTTGCCAAAAGGCCCGACACGCGGCAAGAACCCTATTTCGAGGAACTGCTGCAGACGGCAAAATATTTGGCAATGGATATGGAAACGCAGGCAATGTACGAAAAGCGTCTCAAGGAGATGCGCGACATCCAGAATGTGGAACACTATTCCCGCAAACTCGCCCTTGCCGAAGGTATGGAAAAAGGCAAAGCCGAAACGGCCAAGAAGTTGTTGGCGTTGGGCGTTCCGGTGGAGACCATTTCAGCAGCCACGGGGCTGAGCGAAGAGGAGGTCCGGAATCTGTAGGCGCAACGGAAACGAAAAAACATTGCCTGGTCCATGTGGGGTCGGGCGATGTTGTATCGGAACAAAAAAGGAGGCCGCTTTTGGGCAGCCTCCTCATTTTGTAAAAGGTAATCTTCTGCAAACGGTCTTTACTGCGGCGAGAAGAACCGGAGCCGGTTTACCGTGCCCGCTAGCTTCGATAAAGCTACTTCCATCCCGCTACAGGTGCAGCGAGAAGGGCAGGGTCAGCTTATTGGACTCACTAGCTTCAATCAGCTGCTCCAGCGTAGCCTCCGCGAACATGTACCTTGTCACGGGAATGATAAGGATGTACTGCGTGTAGGTATACATGAAGTAAACCTTGGTGTTTTCATCCGTCCCGATACGAGAGATGTCGATGGCAATATTGCCCGTATTGGTGTCGGAATTGAAATAGTGCGACAGTCCCAAGGCTCCGGAGGTGTTGTTCCTCTTGTCCGTCCTCCAATACACAGGCTGCTTGAAATGACTCGTTCCGGTGAGAGTCAGCGCGTTCTTAGGAATGACAAAGGTAGTCGCGCGTTTTATGGGCAGTGCGGCAGGATTCGTCATGTGGGATACCGAGAGGGAGATCTCGCCGGCATCCGCGAAATGCGTCTTTGCCTTGATGGTGAACGTCTGGAGGCCCGCTTTGGTAGGTGTAAACGTATAGGAGCCGTCTCCCCGGAATGCCGTTCCGTCTGCATTCCAGATTTCCACCTCGGGGGCGGATATGGTCACAGGCAGCATGTTACGGGCCGAATAGTTGAAGGAGAAGGTGGTAGTGGAGCCCTCTTTCAAGGGCAGGTCTCCATTGAGTACCAGGTTCCCCGTGACATAGGTGTCGTAGCGCTTGACGGTAAGCACATCCGGGTCAGTCATGGTGGTTCCGGTTTCCAGTTTCACAGTGCCGTTGCCGGTATCTTTTGTAGATTTGAGTCCGATCCTCTTGGTGCCTTTTCCGCTGGGGGTAAAGACATTGCCGTCAACGCTTCCGCCCTCACATACGGTCGGATCTACTGCCAGATTCGTCAATACCAACGTAATGGGCACAGATGTGTCATTTGTATAAGTAAACTCAAACACCGTGGTGTTGCCGCTTCCGTTGGCAATAGGGTCTGCGGCAAGACCGGTGGCGTAGGTGGCACCCAGCTCCTGCGGCACGAAGTACCCGTCCACATCGCTCAGATTGAGAACCGGCGTCAGGTTTTCGGGAGCCTTGAACTGGATGGTGATAGTTTTGGATTTTTCGTAATCGGTATAATAGTAGTCCTTGAGGAAGTAAATCTTGGCGTCGCTGTCGTATCCGGAGACCAGACCGTCAGTCTGGGGACTCAGTATTTGTTTTTCAGTGGTTTTGTCTTTCGTCTGGAACTTGAAATGAAGCGGGAACATGGAACTCCTGAGATTGTCCGGAACGACAAAAGTAAGATCCAGCGTATGCGAGGAGGAGTTGTATTCCCATGTAGTGACATTCAGCGTCTTGGGTTTCATGGAGATCAGGTGGACCTTGCGGACGATTTTCTTGGCTCCGGTACCGGCAGTCACGGTAAAGGTGGACTCAATCTCGTCGGCGCCGATGGCGGAAGGGTCTGCCACATTATAGGTAACACCATACCAGCCATCTCCCAGGTCGTTTCCGGCCGCATCAGCACTCCAGGAGGGCGTAATTTCGTTGCCTCCCACAATGGCCGACAGTTTGCCGGGCCCGTAGCTCGGGGTGGAAGTATTAGCCGTGGCATCATACCTGTACTTGAAAGTGACACCGGTAGCGGCCTTGGTGAAGACTTTCTCTGTATACTCCGTTTCCATCATGGCGCCGTTGCTGTAGATGTTGTCCACGCCGTCAGTCTCTTCGGAGAGGGTGAAGTTATAGTCAGAGGGATTCAATTCCGCTTCGACGGGCGTATCGTAGCCGGCCGTCGTGATGGAACTGATCGTAACGGTATAGTTGTAGTTGCGGATAATGGCCGACTTGTTCCCGACATTGTCCAGAATGTCCAGGCGGTAGAACTTCGTCACGCCGCCTTTTTTCAACTTGGCGATGATGTAGGTGGGATTCTCCGGGCTGGCGGGATGCTCATACATGAATTTAGGGTTCGTGTCCTCCGGGAAATCACCGGCTCCGTAGGAAGGCCGATACAAAGGGGTGGAACCAGGAATAAGGTAGCCGGTATAGTTCGCGATAAGGGCGGAATAAGCCTTTGCGTTCCCCGCATCTTCCCAATCCGTGTAAAACAGGAAGTCGCTGCCGGATTTTCCCTGATAGGGAAGAAAGCTGCCGCGAGTGGGCGTATTGTACAGTTCGAATCCCAGCACAGTAAAGCCGCTGGGATCGGCATCCAGACTCACCTTGGCGAAATTCCGAACAAGCTTGATGCCGTTGAACTTCGCCATTGCCGAAGCGTCATCCTGAATGCCGCCGGAAAATTCCAGATACTTCCAGTAGCCGTCCTGGATGCCGGAGGTATAGAGCTTTTCGCCCAGGACTTTGTCCAGGTAGTCGAAGTCCGGAGGGGCAATGCCTTCGGGAACGTTGGCCAACACATGTACATAGCGCGGACTGGTAGTTTTCTCCAGGGAGAACTGCACTTTGTACAAGCCTCCGCCGGTCTTTGCATAGTTGTAGCTTCCGTCGGAATTCAAGAGCTCGTTCCCGCCATCGTCCACGGGAACGGCCTTCACGAACTCCTTGAGGTAGTTCTTGTAGGTAAAGACGGCGATGTAGATATTTTCCAACTTGAAGTCTGCCGCGGTGGCATCTCCATTCATGGCTTTGGTGGCAGGGGCAGTTGCGCCCGGGATGTCAAAGGACATGGTGAAGGTGACGCGGCCGCCTTCTTCACCGGCGGCCTCGTTGCCGCCCAGAGGCTCTTCCAGGCGGTTGCATCCCCCCAGGAACAACGCCGCAACGGACAGCAGTATCAGTGTTTTAAACGTTTTCTTCATATTGTGGTTCTCCTATCCGTTACTTGGTTAGATAATTCCATCCGGACCATTTGTATTTCTGGTAAGGACCCGTCGTGGCATCGGGATATTTTCCGTCTTTCAAGGCTTCAACTTCTTCTCTGCCCCAGTACCAGGTGTCGTAGACACAGCGAACATAAGACGTATTATTTGTTCCCGTCTTGTTTAATTCATCAGACCAGCCACTTGAAGTTATTTTTCTTCCCGAAGAAGCCCAATACCCGATTGTACTCTTTGTAAACAATGCCGGAATTGCTTGTTTTTCTTGCAGATCCATGCAATATTCAATTTCCGCCTCGGTCGGCAGGCGCCACCTCCCGGCAGGGTATCCATCTTCTTGATAAGACAAGCATCTTAACAAAGCAATTTCATACCTTGCAGAACTACCCTTGGAAAAGGAAGAAGCCACCATAAACTCCGGAGCAACTTGCGGAAGATATGTTGTCGCAGTAAGATGAGATGCGTCCTCGTCTGCTGCTGGCTTGTAATTGTTCATTATAGCAGTTGCATCACTTGAAACAGATGTCAATGGTGATCCATCTAAAGTTGAAGCAGTGCTCGAGGAACTGGTAGTTTTATACTTTCGGAAAATATTCTCAATATCATTGCCAAAGCCTCTCGGATCCATAACATACAAACCGGATCTGGGAGCTACTTGTACAATGAACCTATAACGTGAATTATTCCCCGTTATTCCATCTTTCTCGCCAAGATATCTGTACGGAGATACTCTACCCAATGAAGAATTATATCCTGTCTCATCCGGAGAGAAAAAAGCATATCTTCCGCTGGCACATGACGCGCTTTTATCGGGGACGTCAGTCTCACCTTCCTCGCGAGCTCTATATATGCCACCAAAATCGCCAGTATATCCGTTTACAGCAAAGAAGCCCGTTGAAAGTACTCCCTCAACTAGTACCGACGGAACCTGTGTAATGGTGAAATTCTCGTCCGGGACACCGCCGGCATCCAGCGAAAGAGTCAGGGAATAGGTATAAGGCCGTGCCGCAAAGGAGGCATTTTTGAAAGAGGATGACAGCTTGTGATTCAACACGATGACACCCTCATTGGGTTTCTCCGGGTCGGCAGGATAGGTGTTCGTAAACCAAGGGATTGCAGTATAGTTCGAGGCTTCGTAAACACCAGTGCCGTCATGCTCATGGTCATATTTGTCTTTGATGTTTGGATTGGGATAACGCTCGTCAACGTTTTTAGTATTGGGGTCATCGACACCGACTGCCACGCCTCCATTGTAATAGATATATCTCCTGATCTCGTGGCTATTAACATAAACTTCTTTATAAATCTGGTTCACTGTAAGCGTGGCGGGGCCGGAGGCGACGTATTTGATAGCTACTCCTGCGCCGTTGCTGGTGACTGTACTCTTCCGCTCCACGGCCAGATACTTGGGCGTCTCCGACACAACCGGACTCAGATCGGAGCCGGTGGTGGTGCTTCCCCAGGGCAGGATACTGAAGCCGGTGGGCGTAATCTCCTTCATGTCGCGGGTGGATTCGCCGCCCAGAACCGTAAGTTTGACCTCGAACTGATAGTCGGTGTTGCCGGCAAGTTCCGTCATTCCCGGGAACATCACTTTGTAGTAGAGTTCCACTGTGCTCTCGTCCACGACAACGGGTTTGGCAGGATCGCCGGGCGCAGCACCATCCTTCATGGTCTTGTAGCTCCAGGGCTGGATGATCTTGATGAACGGGGCGTCGTCGCTGCCTTCGTCCCATTTGGGAGGATAGGTATAGAAGGCCGACGCGGTGAGGGGTTCGCCCGCAGGCTGTACGTCGGCATAGGTGAAGCGGGTCTGCGAGGAAGCAAAACCGCCCAGCGTGGCGTTACTCACGGCATTCTGCAGGTACACGCGCACATTGCCTTCCGTCATGGGCGTCCAGACGGTGGTGGTGCCGTCGGCGTTTGTCGTTGTGATGAGCGTCGGGGAATCCGGGTCGCTCAGGTCCTGGGCGTAGGTGATGGTCAGGCTCACTTTGGAGGCCAGGCGCTTGAGCTGCAGCGAGGCCACGGCCTTTCCGGCATCGGTGCCGGTGCCTACCTTGAAGCCGCCTTCGGCCGTCATCACGAAGCGGGGGCTGGCATTCACCTTATATCCCTCGGGGGTGTCGGCTACCATCGCGGCGGCATCCACCGCCACGGCTTTTGCGTTGGCCAGGGAGGTGGCGGAGCTCAGGTTTGCGCTGCAGTTGGCCACGGCAAAGACGGTGGCGGTCTTCAGGTCTTCACCCGTAAGGCCGGCAGCCAAGGCCGCTGCGTTAGCGTAGTTCTGTTCAAAAGGACCTCCGCCGGCGGTGATGGTCGGAGTCAGGCACGCTACCGGGGGGGTGTCGGTGGTCTTAAATATGAGCAGTTGCAGGTTCTCGACATAGTTTTCGTCGCTGGTAGGGGTAGACTTGGTCTCCATGCCGTCCACCTGCAGGCGGATGACAATGTCTCCGCCCTCAGTGGCGGTTTTCTCCGGCATCTCGCTGGTGCAGCCGGTCATGCCGACAGCGGCGGCAAGTGCAAATAGCAGTATGTATATTTTTTTCATATTCTGTTTGCCTTATGGAAGATTGATATATTGGTAGCCTGAGCCCCATGTTCCACGGACCACTTCCGAGTTGATGGAGTACTCCCGCTCGTTGGGTGTGCCCTTATCCGTAATCACGCTGAAGGAGAGGGTGCAGTCGTTGCCGCCGGTGCTGCCGGAGAGGCTGAATTCGATTAGGCCTGGAGCCGCGTCGTTGCCCTTCCGGATGGTGCCGGTGAGTTCACCGTTGCCGCTAGTGGGATCGGTGGTTCCAGGATGGTTGACCCGCGTTATCGTGACACCGGGCACAACGACTCCGCTGCTGTTCAGCACCTTGATTTTCCAGGTTTTTCCTTCCGGCTCATAGATGGAGAAACGGTAGGAGTGAGTACTCAGGTTCACCTCGTCCAGGCCGGAGGCATTCACCACCAGGTCGGTTCCATAGTTGGGATTCTGGGCGTTGTCATCCCAATTCGCCACGCTTTCGCGGAGCACGACGGGGGTGGCGTCGTCCACAGTCCACACGCTTCCCGGAATGAGGAGACCGGAAATGTAGTGTTTCTTACAGGGGGCGAAATTGATGAATCCGCTGGCGTCGGTGCCCGCATCCGGCGTATTTTTCTTGAGTTTCAGCGAGCGGGTGGTGTCATCGGCCAGCGTGAAGGTAAGGGTGAGGCCTCCGAGCTGCTGCGGAAGGGCAAAGATGACAAACTCCACCTTTCCATCCACGGGAATGGTATAATTGCCGCCGGTGAAGGTGAACGTGGTCGCAAGGCCGGTACCGGTGATACCATAATTCCAACCGGAATTGTAATAGGCCGTATAAGCGCCGTTGAGCGCCGTGGAAGCGGAAGTGAGGGTGACGCTTTTTATCTCTTTGGCGGTCTCGGGCGCACTGCCGGCACCCGCACTGATATGGAAGGCGGTATAGGCGGGCTCGAAATCCAATGTGATGTCGTTCCCATTGCTCTGGGAGTCGTAAGCTACCAGATAAGCATTTTCCATGGAGGGATAGTAGACAGTGGTGTTGGCGCCGGAAACAATTGCCTCAACCGTTGTGGCCGTACCTGTCTGGGCCGCCGGAATGGTGCAGGCGAAGGGCGTTCCGGAAGTGCCGCGCACCGTTTCCGGAGTAGCTTCATCCGCACTGGGGGCAGGGTAAATGCTATAGAAATTATAGGTCCCGTCTCCCTCCCAGGCGAGGCCACCCCTTGTAGAATGTACGACATCCAGAGTACTGGCTTTGCTGTACTGTGCGGAGGGAGTAGTAATGGTGGAAACTTGATAATCCGCCCAGTGATATGTACCGTCGTTGTTACACGCCGCTTCGGAGCTGTAGATGCGGATTTTGTCACCTACAACCCAGTCGATGCGTTCCGGCCCGCCAGTGCGGTCTCCAGTGTATGCGGTCTTGGTCCGGGGCTCCGGAACCGTGACCGCGCTGAACCGAATCTGCGTTCCCACCCCTCCGGGCTTCTGGCATCCCGCCAGGAGCACAAGGGCAGTTACAGTCAATAGAACTTTTGTCTTCATTTGTATTGAGTTCAATAATTATCCTTAGTCATTATGCAAAACGCATAGACGCACTACTATACAATCATGCAAAGATACAAATAATTATGGTAAATAATTACGTTTTTTTTGCATTTTTTCTTTAAAATAGACCACAGAAGGGCTTTCTGCGGTCATGGAGGAGGGACATTATTTCCTCCACAAGAATCCCCCCATAGCCTTGGAGACGGTTTGTATTCTTTGCGTTCTTTCGGAGCAAAGGCCGTTCGTCCGTCTGCGGGATATGATCCGGAATACAATACAAGTTGTCCAATTCTTGTCCAAGTTTGATTACTTTTGTTTTTTTTATGACCATAAGATTCGAGCTTCGGACTACGAAGAAAAAAGCCGGCGGCGGGCGGGTGCCCTTGCACGTGAGCGTATCGGACGGACGAGATTTCCGGAAAAGACAAGTAACAAAAATTCTGGTTGAGCCGGGGTGGTGGGACACCAAATCGGCGGAACTGAAGCGGCGGGTGGCCATCCCGGAGGCGGAACGCAGTGCCGTCTGCCGGGAATTGTCGGCCTTGAAATCCCATCTTTTGAGCGCATATGCCTCCGGGCGGGAGAGCCCGTCCTGGCTGGAAGAGGCGCTGGCCGATTACAACGCGGGGAAGAGCCTCCGCCCAGGGGAAAGACGTGAGCGGTCCTTCGACGAGCTTTTTGACCTGTTTGCCAACGGCCGCGGAATCTCGCCGTCCCGGAAGCGGCATTACCGGGTGCTGCAGCGGATGATCCATCGCTTTGAGGTGTTTGTGCGGCTTTCCACCCCCGAAAAATCCCAATTCACCTTCCACATCGGCCAGGTGGACCTTTCCGTCCTGAACCAGCTCCGGGACTATATCAAGGACGAGCGCCGATACGTGGAACGCTACCCGCAGATTCTTTCGGCCTGTCCCGAGCACCGGGAGATTTCCGCCCGCAGCGATAATTATCTGCACAGCCTGTTCAAGTTGCTCCGGGCCTTTCTCTCCTGGTGCATCAAGGCCGGATATACCCGGAACTGGCCGTTCAAGGACTTTGAAATGCCTAAGGAAGAGTATGGTACGCCCATTCTGATGACCCTGGACGAAGTGATGCGGCTATACCGGGCGCCGATGCCCACGCAGGCTCTGGCGAAGCAGCGGGACATCTTTGTGTTCCAGTGCAACGTGGGCTGTCGAGTGGGCGACATGATGGGCTTTACAAAAGACTCCGTACAGGACGGTGTATTGGAATACATTGCCGCCAAGACGCTGCATTCCAGTGGCCGGACGGTTGTGGTACCGCTCAACGCCATAGCTCGAAAGATAGTTGAAAAGTACAAAAATGAGCCCGGAAACCGCTTGCTTCCCTTCGTGGACAAGCAGTATTATAATAATAGTATACGAGCCGCCTTCACCGCCGCCGGGCTCACCCGGATGGTTACTACGCTGGACCCGGTGAGCCGCCGGGAAGTGCGGCGCCCGCTGAACCAGATTGCTTCCAGCCACCTGGCGCGCCGCACCTTTGCGGGGAACATCTATCGGCAAGTAAAAGACCCCAACCTGGTGGCTTCCCTCACCGGTCATGCCGAGGGCTCCCGCGCCTTCAGCCGCTACCGGGAGATTGACCTGAGGATGAAGCAAGACTTGGTGAGAATCCTGGAGAACGGGGAATAGTTTTGGGAGAGGTGGGTGCTCCGGCCCGGGGACCTCTCCCAAAAACCCCGGGAATTCCTCCCCAGCACTGTTGTCCAATTGTTGTCCAAATGCCCAACAGGAGCTCCCCGGGGCCTGTTCTTGTGCTCCTGGCGGGATGCCAGAAGTTCGGAGGGGTGGGATCGGCCATCAAGTTCAGTGCGGTAACCCGGTCGGATGTGGCCACCAAGACCGTGTACAGCGGCGAAGTGGTCGGCGATTACGAACGCATCAACTGGGTGGCGGGAGACATCATCCGCATCGCCAGTGATGTGGCACAGACCGAAGGAGGCGATGACTATGCCGACTACACCCTGGGCACTCCCGAAGCCAGCGGCGTCAATTCAACATCCAAGGCCACGCCTAGTGGGGGCAGCGGCCTTGAATGGGGTTCCGGCACTCATCATTTCTGGGGCATCTATCCCTCCCACGCCATCACCGTGTCGGGTTCTGCCAGCGCAAGCGGACTAAGCATTCCCGCCATCCAGAACGTAATCGATGATGTTGCTCATAAGAAGGAAACGTCCACTCTTACCACCTTTGCGCCAGACCTTAGCAACGCCTGGATGCTGGCCGACAAATCTGGCGTAGCCGAAGGTGCTTCCGACTTCACCCTGGATTTCTACCCGGCCTTTACAGCCTTCGAGTTCACCCTCATGAGCAAGGATGCCATTACCCTAACGGTGAAATCCTTCACCATCACTTCTACGGATACCGACCTGGCGGGCACTTTTGACGTGACCGCATTTGCCGATGGAGGTGCTTCCACTTTTGGCAACATTTCTTCCGGCTCAAAAAGCATCGGCGTCAGTTTCGGCTCCACCGGCGTCGAAGTCACCAAAGCAAAATCCCTCACCTTTACGGTGCTGGCCCTGCCCCAGGTGCTGGACAACCTCAGCATCACCTTCAATATCGAGAAGGGGGGAGCGCCCAGTACCCGCACGCTCGCTCTCAAGTATTCCAGCACGCACGCAACGCATCCCGGAGAATTCATCTCTTTCGCCGCCTGCAAAAAACACAAGATCACCGGACTGGCTCTGCCTAACGGAGAACTCATGCTGTCGGCCCTCACCGTAAGTGCATGGGACTCCGAAGCGGCCACCGCCGTGGATTACTCCTACAACTATACCTCCCCGGCAGCTGCAAAGATTAAAGCCTGCGAAGAATACCGCAGATACGACACGGACGGCAATTACTCCAGTTGGGATGAAAGCTTCATTGTAGTATCCTACGGCTATATGAACCACGAGGGGGAGGTGATTATCACCAACACCCCGGACGCCTCGCTGCGATCGGCCTTCTCGCCTGTGATTGAGCTGGCCACCGAGTCGGAATCCAACACCGTTCTCCGCCTGGTGCTTGACAACCCCAACTTCAAGTTCGTCCAGTATAACGGAAACGCCGCAGCTGTCTCGGACCATTCTCTTACCGATGCCATTGAAATCCCCTCAGGCTCCTCAGTTCAGACCTACTTCTCCGTGGTGCCTGTGAAGCAGTTCAGAATTGACGCTCCGGAGTCGGAGAAGAAGTGCATCGTATCCCTCCTCTCCGTTGAATCCGGTACATTCCATGAGATGTCCTTCAACAATTCCGGCACTCCGGATTACTACCGCCTGCCCGGAGAATCCAACAAGGAACTTACCTTCTATTATGTCGGCCCGGCCGTATATACCAATACCGGAACCCTGTATAACCCGAATGGAACCGTCGTCACCCCTTAATTAAGAAGTATGAAACAGAACATTCTATATTACACCCTTGTTGCAGGGCTTCTTTCCTTCGCAGCCGTTTCCTGTTCTCATGAAGAGGAAATGCCGGTGGACGACAGTTATGCCCTTATCCTGCAGGCATCCGTATCTTCCCCCGCCACCAAGGCGGAAGTGCCTTCCGTTACCAGCCTCAAGGAAGATGCCGTCGATTTGCTGAACGTCTATTTCTATGGTACTTTCAGCGGCGACGCAAGTCCTTCCATCAAGCATTATACGCTCAACTCCGCCTCCGACAAGACCGGCGAAACCTCCTGGAGAGTTACCAGCGACTGGCGTTCTGAGGGGTTTGTCGCTGGCAACAGCTACGACGTCTATGTGTCGGCAAACAGCAGGCAGGTGAAGACTGCGGCCAATTCCGGCAACAGTTCTGCAACAAGTGATCTGGCCAGTGCCAGCATTACGGACCTGGCGGGTCTGAAGTCCATGATCGAGTTCGATTACGACCCTTCGGAAGATAACGGTGAAGGCGGACACAAGCCCTATTGGGGTGCATACAATGAGGACAACCTGAATCCCGAATGGCTGGACCTGCACAAGAAGTATATACCGCAATCCACGTTTGACGTATCCACCGGCAATTCCCAGCAGAAACGTTATTACGCGAATGAAAAGTCATTCCTGATGGACGGCAAGACCACCTTCACCGCCGGTTCCACCGAATCCATCGCCCTGGCACTGGTGAGGGCGGCTGCCAAGATAGTGGTGGATGTCAAGTTCAGCGACACTTTCATCGCTTCCCTGGCTGCAAAGAATGTGGAAGTCACCGGTGCCCCCGCCTGGAGGTTCTACAATTTCTCCTTCAGCACTCCGGTCATAGACCCCAGCAAGATTACAGGGGCCGATGTCAACTACAACAAGTCCATCTTCGTGGCCGGCGGTATCATGATGGGCAACGATGCCGTTGACACAGACCTGGTATATACCGGCGCAGACAAGCATTTCACTTTTGCAACTTATACCTATCCGCTCAGCTGGACTGCAGGCAGCGCCAGTTCCGAGGCTCCTGCCATCATCCTTTCGCTGGGTTATAAGGACACCTCCACCGATGTCACCACTTATCAGACTTACAAGATTCCCGTGGTGAATCCGGAGGGCGGCGTGACCGCAATCGGCCGCAACAAACTCTACAAGATAGAAGCTACCATCGCCTCAGAGGGCGGCGAACTCCTCACGGACGCTTATAAGGTACGTTGCAATTACGACATCATCCCCTGGGGTGACATCCCGGTCGACAGCGAAGATATCGCCGACGTAGACCACTCGGACAACGACTATTTTGACGTTTCACCTACAAGTGTTACGCTCCGTGGTGACGGTATGCAGTCGGAGACCGTTACCATTATCAAGCCCAACAAGCGTAATATCAAGTTGAAGTATGTCACATTGCCCAGTGCAACGGCAGAAGATCCTTTCAACACCACGTCTGCCACGTACACAGAATACGCCTTTTCTGGCGATGTGGCAGAAAACGCTCCGGCACCTTATTTCTTCAATTATCTGGGTACCAAACAGAATCACTTCGTGAGCGAGAAGACGGTAGGCTCTGTTGTGGCGGGCACAACCACTTATCTGCAGAATAAATTCACCCGTTCGGACAGAACCCTCACCATCGAGTCCTGCTCGCTCCCTAATCATTCAGATAAATACATAATGGTCAGGGTATATCTGGATGTTGTCGATTGGGAGTCCAAGGGGCTTTACAAGGACATTACCATCCGGCACCTGGCCACAACACGCATATCGCATGTAGTTGGTGCGTGGTCGTCCCGTATTTCCGCACGCAGTGCATTGGATTCCAGTGATCCCAATTATCAGGAGTTCAGCGCATCAACCGGCCCCTATGGACCGGAAGAGTACCGTTATTCAGGTGGTTCTTACGTTCTGAATACGGCTCATGTCCCGAGCAGCAGCAGCCAGGCTTTCCGAAACTATCGCTGGGTAAACTATGACGTGGATAAAACCGGAACCCATACATTCCGTGTTGCTTCCAAAGGTAATAGTATCAACTCCAACGCACCCTTCAGGCCAAAGTATATGAGTGGTGGTACTGCTTACTACATGACTGCATACAATACTACTACCGGAGGTCGAGTTGTTGCAGGTACTGCCTTGGATGGTTATAATCCTCGTATGTTTATTGTACAATCTTCCGCAACATCGTCTTCATACGTTATGGGCAGGCCTAACATTGAAAGCGACGGCCTTTCTGCTGACAGAGTTTTCTCCCCGGCATTCATGATTGCTTCTCAACTCGGCGCTACCGGAGACATGCCGAAGATTGTTAGTAGTCCAACTGATGCTAACTATGGGACTTTTAATGTTTCGTCTGATGATGAATTAATGCGTTGGGAAGCAAAGCATTGTGAGACCTATCTTGAAGTTGGCGAAAACGGTGTTTATTATACAGGCTGGCGACTTCCCACCGAAGAAGAAATAGGTGTTATCATCGGACTTCAGACCAGCACTTCGTCTTTGGATGACGATACTTCATTGAACGAGGTCCTTCGCGCCGGTTATTACAGGGCCTTGAACGGTAATGAAGTCGCGAGCGGATCAGGGTTGACCACACACGCTGTCCGTTGCGTCCGTGACCTCACCCAGGCAGAAATCGATGCGTTGAACTAATTAATGAAAGAAACTATGAAGCATATATTATACGCAATATCGACTTTGTCGGCCGTACTGGCACTTTCAGTCGCTTGTCAGGAGGAGCGTCTTCCCGTTGAAGGGGAAGGCACGGCCCCGGTATTCACGGTTCCTGTTTTCGACGTCCCTGAAGGGGAAATGCCATTCTTCCTCAAGATGGATGGGGTGGGAACAACCCCGGACACCAAAGGCATGCTCTCCGGTCCGGAAGCCACTCCCTTCAGCGAGAATGCCATGCAGCTGCTCTGCTTCGACAGGTCGGGCTACTATATCGGCATCCGCCAGGCCCATATCGAGACAGGACTGAATCAGTTCTGGGGCTATGTCCCGGACGGTACGGCCCGCATCCACTTTGTGGTCAACGCCAACCTGCCCAATCCTATGCCTTTCCCGGTAGGTACTTCCGAAAGGATTATCATGCAGTCCGAAGCCCTTACCTCCCTCTATTCGGAGACATCCGTCAAGCTCTGGGGCTACCATATGGAGTCTAATGCATCGGCTATGAAGACCTGGCTCCAGGCAGGACTGGGCGCCAGCGAAGGCGGCGTTGTCTCCCCCACTCCCAATGTGGTCCATCTGCTTCGGGACAGGGCCCGGGTAAGGTTGTCGTTCGAGTCGGCTTCTATTTTTAACAACGTCCGCTTCGGTTTTGGAAGTGAGGTTTACACTGAGAATGTTGCCTCCATTGAATGGACTGTGACCAACGGCCGCGACAGGGGATACATCGCTCCGTACGAAATTACTGAATCCAATCCCTGGGCTAATTATTGTAATGCCGGGGGAACCGCCTCTACGGTATCCATGAATGAATACACCCAAAGCGGCCGTTTCCAGGCCACCGAGGCCAGTTTCGAGCCCATCGACCCTGCGCATCCGGAGAACTCTTTCCTGTACCTCTTCGACGACCACAACACCAAGACCCACGATGAGGCGGGCCGTGTACGATTAATCCTGAAACTTACCTCTGTCAATTCCAGAGTCAAGTACGTCCTCATTCTGCTTCGTGACGGTGACGGTAACCAGATTCAGATTACCCGGAACAACACCTATATCCTTAATATAAAGAGTCTCCAGCACGAAGGATATCCTTCTCTTGCAATGGCCTCTCTCCCGGCATCCGATGACTTCGCCAATAACCCGGCAGACGTGGACCCTTCCGTACCTACTGTCTCAGATGGTTCTTATACCCTGAGCATCGTGGAACCAACTGCCACCAACGTAATGGTAAAGGTTGCCAATACCGTCATCCCGATTAAATTCACCTTTATGGGTAAGGATGGCTCCGGTAATCCCATCCAGGGAGAGAATAGCTCAAACGCCGATGCATTTACTCTATATTGGGAAGAAAACATCAACAGCGGCTGGGACATCAACGATGCCTGGGATATCAATTACCCCGGAGTATCGGACGACACTCCTACATTTAACTCTGGAACCGGTCAGTGGGAGTTCAACCTTACAATCAGTAGTGTAGGCCACACCTACACCTTCGATGACCATCTGGTAATCCGCCACAAGAAGACTGGCCTTTACCGTACCATCCACGTGTATGCCGTGGACGAATTCAAGTATCGTGCAGAACCTGTCCTTACACAGGTGACGGAGGGAGGAAGCCCTTACCTGGGTCCGTCCGGGGACGATCCCACCCGGCCCGTCTACAAGCTCTCCTTCAATCTCTCCCAGTCTTTGCAGGCAGACCTGTTCCCTCTCTCCATCCACATTGCTTCCAACACCTTGGAACCTTATAACGATGGAGACGGTGGTCACACAGCCCGTTCCGATAAGTTCGGCATTATCACGGGATCCACCGCTGCGGTTCCTTCCTCCTCCACCAACACAGACTGGAACTACAACGCCTCCAACTGGGGCTTCTACTACGAATACATCCTCCATTCCTATCCTACCGATGGTCTCGTAGAGCTCTACCTCAAGGACATCCGCAACCGCTATGCGTTGGCGGATGCCATCAACCTGGGCCTGTTCCTCCGCATCAAGGACTTCGCGGACAAGAGTGTTACGCCTTCGGTTGCACCTTAGCACACCCATTGGTGTCATAACAAAAGCAGCGGCTGCCCTCCCGGCAGCCGTTCGCTGTTTATCCTTCTTTCCCCGATTGTATGGCCAAAACATCCTCTATAGACATTCCCAACGCCTTGGCTATGTCCGCCGGATATAATCCAAAAGCAAGGAACTTCTGAATATCTTCCTTCCGCTTTCCCTTCCGCACGGCCCTGCTGCAGGCCTTGCTCACGTGCGTAGTTGTTTTCTGCAATTTTGTCCAGTTCCGTTCTCATGATTTCACTGACTTGCATTTGTTTACTTACATCCAGGTTTGCATACTCGCTGGCCCGGAACAACAGTGAAAACAGCTGGTTTTCAAAAGCTTTCGGGCACTCGTCGAGCTCTCGCATGTACTTCAGACTGTAGGCCAGCTGCTCCACCAGACTGCGGCACTTGCCAGCCTCTCCCAGTTTGGCCTCCAACCTGTCCAGTTCCAGGTACACGAATTGAAGGCTTTCGGTCATCACTTCGCCCGTCTCTGGCGAGCAGATGCCATACCGGCTGATCAGCCCATCCTGCAGAATGGCTTCGTCCTCGAGCGCAATGGAGAAGTTCACAAAACTTACCACGTAAATAGGCATCAGCCCATAGTCCATCGGCTTGCCCCTTCCCTCATGCAGGTCATTTAACTTCTGCTCTAACTGCATCCGGATGGGAAACGAGGCGTAACACAACATCCTGTCGGCATAGCAGTTCTGCGGAAGGCCCTGCATCTCCACGATGAACATCTCACCGGTGTCAGAGGTACATACCGCATCATAGATAGAAATTTTGTCGGAAACGGACAAACCATGCTGCTCCGTGGGACCACCGTCCGGAAAACGGCCAAAAACCCAGACGGCCGAAAAACACCCGTGCGGACACGGAAACGCCAAATCAGTGTCCGGACGGACGGCCAACCGAAAAAGAGGCATCGGCCCCTAAAAAAGAATCAGATTTTTTCCAGCCAGGCGCGGGGGACGCGGGCGCGGGCGAAGATGCTGTCAAGGAGGCTTACGACCACGTAGATTTTTCCCTGGAGCTCCAGCACGTAGCCTTCCACGCCCTTGAGGACGCCCTGGGTGACGCGCACCTTTTCTCCCACGGAGAGCGGCTTGTCCACCAGTCCGCCTTCCTCCAATGAGACTTCGAACACGCGGATGAAATCCTCCATCTGCTTTTCCGGCACCACCATCATCTGGCGGGTGGCGCAGTCGAACATATAATCGGCCTTGACACCTTGAAAATGAATGAGATCCAGTGCTTGGGAACGCGTGGCCTTAAGGAACACCAGGCAGGTGAGGAGGGGCTCTTCGGCCGTACGGCCGCGGCTGGCTTTCCGTTTGCGGGTGGGGACAAAGTGCTCCACACCCAGCGCCGACAGCCGGTTCCGGACGCCGATTTCCGCCCCGTGCCGGGTGCGGGCAACATACCAATATGCCGCTTGCTCTGCCATCTAAAACTTCTTTCCGCTTACGATGCTCAGGAAGGATAGCCCCAGGACTTTAAGGTCGAACCAGATGGAGTGGTTGCGCAGGTAGTAAAGGTCCAGGTCCAGCCGGGTGAGCATTTTTGACAGGGAGTCCGTGTATCCGTTGTAAAGGGTGGCATAGCTGGTAACGCCGGGCCGGATCTGGAACAGATAGCGGTACCGCGCGTTGCACTGCATAATCTGATCGATATAGTACTGACGCTCAGGTCGATAGCCGATAAACGACATGTCGCCCTTGAGGACGTTCCAGAGCTGGGGAAGCTCGTCCAGGTGGTGGGTGCGCAGGAATCGGCCCACCTTGGTGAGCCGGGGGTCTTCCTCTCCGCTGTAGAGGGCAGGGGAGCCTTCCTTCTCGGCATCTACCCGCATGGAGCGGAACTTGTAGATCTGGAAGGGGATTCCGCCCCGGCCGATCCGCTCCTGACTGTAGATGGCAGGGCCGCCGTCTTCTAACTTGACCGCCAGGGCGCAGAGGCCGATGACAGGGGAGAACAGCAGCAGCAGGAAGGCCGACAGGCCGATGTCGAAGCCGCGTTTTACCGCGTGGCCCAGCAGGGACATCCGGTCCCGATGGGGGATGTCTTCTTCCGCTTTGTCGCCGGTGAAAAGCTCCTTATCGGCATTTTTGGTGAAGAACAGGCTGTCCACTCCGCCCAGGCGCCACTGCAGCTGCCGGAGAGATTCCCGGTCGTCGCACCAGTACACCACGTAGTCGTTGATTACGCGGCCGGCCATATTCTGATCCGTCGTGAGGAGGCCGGCAATGTTATACCCTTCCTTCTCCAGCTGGGCGGCCAGGGAAAGGGCCAGGTCGTCGGTGCCTACCACCAGGGCGCTCCGGCTCAGGGCTTTTGCCTTGAAGGAGCCGTTGTCTCGGATCAGCAGCCGGGCCGACATCCGGATATACGCCAGAAGAAGGCCAGTGAGGAGAAAGTCCAATGTGAGAATCAGGACAGATTCGGCCAGTGAAAAACCGAAAAAACCAAATAGTATAATTATGGTAAGGATTAGCTCCTTGATAAGCAGGGAAAGCAAGGATTTCCCCAGGGACCGCAGCGTGGCATACCTTCTTACATCCTTGTAGGACTTGCTTATCAGCAACCCGGCTTGGATGGCTGCGGCCGATACCACCAGCCACTTTACAACCAGAAGGGTAAAGCCCGGGCGGGGCTCCGATACCCAGCGGACCACCAGGATGGCCAGCAGGGAAGCCAGCAGGGACATTAACGTGTCTTGCAGGTAGATGATTCCGCTTCTCTGGTAGTGCTTGTCCTTGTTCATGGCCCTATAGGATTTATCTTGCAAAGATACAAATAAAAAACTGAAAATAGTAATTCATTGAACGCTGTCCATCCTGAAATCGTGGCCGGAAGTGAATGTTAACGTTTTAGCACGAAAAAAATATTGCATAAAAAATAAAAAAAAGTTGGATGTTAAATATTTTTGTGGTAATTTTGCACAATTTCTATTAAGAAGTAAAATAGACAGAAAGTGGTTAAGAAATTGGCATACATTGCTCCGGCAGTTATCAGGCGGGTCTCGGTGGAACTGGAGTCCCCCATTTTGACAGGTTCTGTGGTCAACAATTCTTCCACCATACAGACCAAGGGTCAGGATGTGGTGGAGTACAACTTTGATAACAGTTCTACTTTCAATCAAGTCTGGGAGTAATTCCCGGCTTTTTTTTTGCTTTTTTGTAGAAATTGGCTTATCTTCGTCAATTATGGTTTGGTTTTTTCCGTTCCGTTTTTTGTGGGCTATCATTTGGTAAGCCCAGCGGCGGAGCCGTATTTTTACCCCAATTATAGTTAGCTTTACTTATGAAAAAGATTTTTCTGGTAGCTATAGGCCTTGTGGCTGGAATGGTGCTTCTCCATGCGGAGACCTCTTCCGAGAAAAAATCCAGTTTCACCGTTTCGTTGAGTGCTGGCCCCATGGTTAATATTTATGAGAATTACTTTTCCTATGCGGGCAGTGGCAAATCGCTGTTTTCCTACCAGACGGCCCTGTCCGTGGAATACGATTTCCGCCGGGCCATCGGCTTCCGTGTCCAGGCGGAATATGGTAAGAATGTGGGCGCCTGCAATGTGATGGAAACATCGGTCGGCGGTTTCTATCCTTACCAGTTCCAGAATATCGCCGGCTTTGGCGACATCATCCTGGATATGGCGGGACTTGCCAGTAGTTCTTCCGCTTTCCGCATCAAGTTGTTCGCCGGTGCAGGTGCCGCCTATACTTTCAATTTTACCGATTCCGGTCATCCCTGGCAGAAGGTTAAGGATAAGAATGCGTCCTTCGGTTTCCGTTTGGGAGCCATCGCCGAATACAGTTTTCCCTTCGGCCTGGGCATTTTTGCAGAGATTTATCCGGAGTTCTATACCGACAGGTATAATGGCCTGGAACCTTCGGATGAAGACATGAAGCGTTTCGATGGTTACCCCGGTTTCCCGCTGGATATCCGCGGCCTGATGATGTTTGGTGTTTCATATAGATTCTAGGTGTTATGAAGAAATTGTTTGTCCTCTTGCTTGCGGCGCTGGCTTTTTCTACGGGCGCCTTTGCGCAGAACACCGATACCGGCTGGTTCGTTGGTTCCGGAGTGGGAATGAATGTGGGTTTTACCGGCAAGAAGTTCGTAGGACGCCTGGAGTCCAATATCGGCGCCGGCCTCAATATCGGCGTCAATGCCGGCTATTGGTTCAGTAAAATCTATGGCGTAAGGGCCGGCTATCAGGGTGTCAACACCTCCAGCACCTTCACTTCCTTCGGCTCCAAGAATTATACATATATCCATGGCGACGCTCTCTTCCGCGTGTCTCCTTTCATGATCCCCTATGCCCACGTGGGCCTGGTAGGGGTTGAAAGATTGACTGTCGGCGGCGGCATCGGCCTGGCCCTTCCCATCGAACTCACCCCCCGGGTGAGCCTTGTTCCGGACCTCAGGATACTCGTTTTCGGTCGGAACGGCTACATCGGCGAACCCGGCGTTTCCTTCTCCATGACCCCCTCCCTGTGCGTGATGGTGAGGTTGGGGAAGTAGTTTTTTAGTGGAACACGCTAGAATAATACAACTGCCCAAGATTCTCGACCCTAGGGGGAATCTTTCTGTAATTGAGGAATTTAAGGAGATTCCTTTCAAAATTGAGCGTGTATATTGGATCTATGACGTCCCGGGCGGAGAAACCCGCGGAGGGCATGCCTACAAGACCAATCAGGAGTTTATCGTCGCTTTGAGCGGCAGTTTTGACGTGATCCTCGACGATGGTAAGGAGAAAAAGGTTTTTTCCCTGAACCGCTCCTATTACGGTCTTTATGTCCCTAAGGGTATTTGGCGTGGGATGGAGAATTTCTCCACTAATTCTCTTGCTCTGGTGTTGGCCTCAACGGAATATGATGTAGAGGATTATATCCGGAGTTACGATGCCTTCTTGAAATACAAGGGAAATGATTAGGAGCCTAACATCATTAAGAGGCATATTCATTTTATTTATTTTCTTTCATCACTGTTTGGGCTTATATCCCGGAGGTGGTACGTTGGCTGTGGCGTTCTTTTTTGTTCTGGGTGGTTTCAGCCTGACATTGGGATATAAAGAGCGCATTTTACAACCGGAATTCAATTATCGACAGTACCTCTATCGTCGCTGTTTAAAGTTTTATCCGTTGCATTGGATATGCCTTTTAGCGATGATACCTTTGATAGGGCTTCCTCTTACGCTAAAGCAAGGAGTTGTTCTTTTGACCAATGCCTCACTACTGCAGACAATAGTCCCGTTGAGGGGCCTGTATTTCTCATATAATGCTCCCAGCTGGTATCTTGCAAATACTATTTTGTTTGCTGTAATCTTCCCTCCATTGGCCAAGTTTTTATTGCGTTCATCCCGTATTGGAATAATCGGCATCATAGCGGCATATACGATAGCTTACGTATTATTGGTTTTACTGATTCCTTTGGAATGGTATCACAATCTCTTGTATATTAGTCCGTTTGTAAGACTTGGTGATTTTATTTTAGGAATCTTTCTGGCCCTTGTTTTCCTTGATGAAGATATGCCGAAGAGACTATCTTTCCTTAATAATAGCACTATTTGTTCAATTCTGGGTGTTATTATTATTGTCTTGCTTGTTCTGGAATCCTGCCTGCTTGACGAACCGGCAAACCTTGTGGCCCCAGTTTATTGGCCGCTAATTGCTGTACTTATCCTAACTACTTCGTTAATAGATGAAAAACCTTCATTAATGCATAACAAGGTGTTTCATAGAATCGGAGAGCTTAGTTTCATTATCTTTCTTACGCATTCTCCCATTTTGGGTTACGCCACGAGACTGTTCAATTGGCTTCATATGGACCAGCCTGTTCTTTATGTCATACTGACTCTTCTGTTAACAATTGCAGTAAGTATCGTGCTTGAACGTTACATACTTAAACCCATCACAAAGTGGTTGACAAGAAGTTCCCTAGTGTCTACGACTGTTCAGTCATAGAACTGCGTAAAATAACGATGCGGCAAGGCAATATCACGCCCATAGAAGGCTTGAGGGATTTGCCTTTTGAGGTTAAGCGCGTCTTCTACACGTATGATATTCCGGGTGGGGAGAGCCGTGGCGCTCACGCCCATAAAGAGTGCCATCAGTTTCTTGTGGCAGCCAGTGGAGCTTTTGAGGTGCTGATAGACGACGGTGTAAACAAGCGTACGATTCTTCTGAACCGGCCGTATTATGGCGTACACATTCCTCCGGGCATCTGGGCTTCCGAGCAAGGGTTCTCGTCCGGCAGCATTTGCCTGGTTTTCGCTTCACATAGCTATAATGCCGATGAGTACATTCGTGATTATCAAGAATTTTTAGCATTTCGGAAGCAATGATTCATCCTTTATCTGACTGCCAGAATAAATTTATTCCGGAATCCACCAATATCTGGCAGTTTTGTGTTGTGCTGCCCGGGTGTACCATCGGTGAGGATTGTAATATCTGTTCACACTGTTTTATTGAAAATGACGTTCGGATAGGTAATCGCGTAACCGTAAAATGTGGCGTCCAGCTTTGGGATGGTGTTGAACTGGAAGATGATGTTTTCATCGGGGCAAATGTCTCATTTACAAATGATCTTTTCCCTCGATCAAAACAACACGACAAACCTGTTTTGAAAACCGTTATCAAGCGGGGAGCTACCATCGGAGCCGGATCTACTATTTTACCGGGCATCACTATTGGGGAAAAAGCCTTGATTGGAGCTGGGTCTGTAGTTACCAAGAGTGTTCCGGAAGGGGAGATTTGGTATGGCAATCCTGCTCGGTTTGTCAGGAAAGTAGATGACATCTTATGATCCCGTTCCTATCATTAAAAGACGTCACCGCCCTTCACGGAGAAGAGATCCAGGAGGCGGTGGCCAAGGTCGTAGAAAGCGGCTGGTACCTACAGGGAGAGCAGAATGCACATTTTGAGAGGCATTATGCCGATTATCTCGGCACGAAGTATTGCGTGGGCTGCGCTAACGGCCTGGATGCATTAATATGGATATTCCGGGCCTATATCGAACTGGGTGTTATGGCTCCGGGGGACGAGGTTATCGTTCCGGCAAATACTTATATCGCAACCATCCTGGCCATTACGGAAAATGGTCTGAAGCCCATTTTGGTAGAACCGCGGGCCGATACGCTTGAAATTGACGATGAGCGGATTGAGGAGGTTATAACAGAAAAGACCAAAGCCATTGCCATCGTCCATCTGTATGGCCGGAATGCCTATACGGAGAAGATCGGCGCGCTCTGTAAGAAGTATGGACTGAAGCTGATTGAAGACAATGCCCAGGCACACGGATGCCGTGTTCCGGACGGGCGACGGACCGGTTCCATCGGCGATGCCGCAGGCCATAGTTTCTATCCCGGAAAAAACCTGGGCGCCCTGGGTGACGGGGGAGCGGTGACTACCGATGACCCTGACCTGGCCGAAGCCGTCCGTGCCCTTGCGAACTATGGCAGCCAGAAGAAATATGTTTTCAAATACACTGGCCGGAACAGCCGTCTGGATGAGATTCAGGCGGCGGTTTTGGACGTGAAACTGAAGTATCTGGACCAGGACAATGCCCATCGGCAAGCCATTGCCCAGTATTATTACGAGCACATTTCCAATCCGTTGGTGACTCTGCCCGAGCGACTCCCCGATGCCCAGAACGTATATCATTTGTTTCCGGTTCTTTGCCCGCGCAGGGATGAATTGCAGGCCTATTTGAAGGAGAATGGCGTGGGAACATTGATTCACTATCCTATTCCTCCGCACAAGCAGGAGTGCTATCGGCCGTTTTCGCATCTGAGCCTTCCGATTACGGAAAGAATTGCCCGGGAGGAACTTAGCATTCCTATTGGGCCGTGCATTACGGAAGGAGAGGCTTTTGAAGTGGTTTCGCTTATAAACGATTTTCGGTAAATGTCATCATCCGGCTCAAACACTAAGGAAACCGGGTTTTACTGGAGAGTCCTCCAGGCGGCAACGCGTTCACTTCTTTGGAGAAAGATCCGTGAGAACAAGATTATCGCTACTCATCGTCGGATAGCTTCAGAGTGTGAATCGCTGATTAAAGAGTTTGAGGCAGCGCCTATGCACTTTTGTCAATCGCCCAAGGAAGGCTCTATTCAAAATTCCGTGATCTGGCAGTATTGGGGGCAAGGTTATGAAAATGTGCCTGCAATCGTGGGGGAATGCCTGAAATCTGTAGAACAATTCTCCGCTGGGTATACTGTTATCCGTCTAACGGATGAAAATCTGTCTGATTATCTGGATTTACCAGAGTTTGTGCAGCAGAGACGCGCTTGTTTTTCACGGGCTCACTTTACGGATTTATTGCGATTAATGCTTCTTAAGACGTATGGTGGGGTATGGATGGATGCCACCATTTTGATGACGGGCCCTATTCCCAAGGAGCTGCTGGATTTAGATTTTTTTGTTTATCGCCGGGATCCTAATGAACCGAACAAACGCTATTGGAGTAATACATATGCCTATTACTTCGGTTGGACAAAGGGATTTAGAGTTAATATGTTGAATAGTTTCATCATTGCAAAGAAAGGGAATAAGACCATCTCGGATCTCTGTGATTTGATGTTGCTTTGGTGGTATAATCACGATAATGTTCCGGATTATTTCTTTTTTCAGATACTATACGACGTTTACAACTGCCGTGATTCTTTTCCGCTAATTAGTGATACGCATCCTCACTACCTTCAGCAGTTCCAAAACGATCCCGCTTTTAAACTGATGGGGCAAGAGGATATCCTGAATAGCTTTCCTATTCATAAACTGACTTATAAGCGACAGTGAAAACCCAGTTTATTGTATTTTACTCATCAATCGTCTTCTAGGATTGTATTCTTCATTATGAATAGTCCTCAATCAGAGGAAACCCTGTCTTACCAGAACATCTTCAAAGCGACTACCCTTTTTGGAGGTGTTCAGGTATACCAGATTTTCATTAGCATAATCAGGAGTAAATTTGTGGCGGTTTTGCTAGGGACTGCGGGTATGGGAATACAGGGGATGTTCCAGTCAAGCATCTCACTTGTGCAGAGCTTTACCTCTTTAGGTTTGTCTTCCAGCGCTGTACGGGATGTGTCAGAGGCAAATGGTAGTGGTGATATGGAGAGGATTGGCCGTACAGTACGCACCGTCAAGCGTTTAACATTAATTACAGGCCTATTGGGAATGATTGCAGTCATTCTCTTCTCCCCTTTGCTTAGTAAGACCTCATTTGGGAGTTACGATTATATCCTTCCGCTGGTTCTTCTATCTTGCATCCCGCTCATAGACCAGTTGGGGGCGGGAAACGCAGTTATCCTTCAGGGAATGAGGCGATTGAAAGACTTGGCCAAAGCATCTGCGATAGGAGTTACTTTAGGTCTTATCATATCTGTCCCTATCTACTACTTCTGGGGGATAAAAGGTATTGTTCCTACTTTGATTCTCTCCTCATTAGCAGGCTTCTGCATTAATGCGTTTTTCGCGAATAAAGTAACCCTTCCCTACCCGGAGATGTCAAACCGGGAAACGTGGGCACATGGGAAAACGATGTTGCGTATGGGCTTAGCTATGAGCGTGACAGGTATCGTTTCTACGGTAGTTAGTTATGCCATTAGAAGTTACATTATGCGACAAGGAGGGGCAAGTTCTGTGGGGTTGTATCAAGCCGGTTTTACCATTATCGGAACATATGTTGGAATGGTGTTTACAGCAATAGGCACTGATTTTTATCCTCGTCTTGCCTCGGTGAATACAGATGACGCAGCTTGCCGTTCGGTAATCAGCCAGCAGGGAGAAGTGGCTACGCAGATTTTGGGCCCTATTCTATGCGTATGCACGTTGAGTATGCCGTTAATACTCAGAATTTTGTATTCAGATCAGTTTCTCGATGCTTGCCCCTTTGTCTTATGGTGTTGTCCTGGTATGATGTTGCGGCTTGCATCCTGGCTTGTTGCATTTCAGTTTGTGGCCAAGGCCGAATCGACTCTTTATATTATTACGGAAAGTCTGTATGGACTATTTAATCTGTTGGTTAGTTTGCTTGGTTTTAAATATGGAGGAATGGTTGGTTTAGGATTGGCCTTTACGGTGTCTTATGTCTTCTATTTCTTACTAGTTTATGTTGTAGCCAAACGTAAATATCGTTTTTGTTTTTCTTCCGCTTTCATAAAACCTTTTCTTCTGCAATCGGTATTGGTGCTAATTGCCATGCTGGTGGTATTTATTATCCCGTCCTCTTTAAAGTATTGGATTAGTGGCCTGGTAACTCTTGTTTCAATTGCCTATTCATATGCGATGCTTGAGAGGAAGATAGGCCTTATGGGATTGTTAAGAGCTAGGCTAACAATTAAAAAGGAGTGTGATTAATCACGCTTCGCCTAGAGAGTATCATATCCTTATTTTTGACGAGACCCGGATATGGCTGGTTTTATGGCAAAGAATCAAGTATCAAGTTCCATGCGTAATTCAAGTATCGAATTATTACGCATATTTGCCGCTTGTGGTGTTGTAGTTCTTCACTATAATGGTATGTTCGGTGCATTGGATTCCTCAGATGGGATTGTGCTTGATTTTTTGATGGTATTGGAGAGTTTATTTATTTGTGCTGTAGATTTATTTGTTATCATCTCTGGTTTTTTTCTTTGTACATCTCTAAAGCGGACTTGGGGAAAACCGGTTTATTTGTTTCTTTTACTGTCAATCGTCAATGTGGGAGCATATATCCTCAAGGCTACTATTTCGGACAATCCTATTAGTATTATGACAATCATACACACAATGATTCCTCCCAGGAATTATTTTGTGTTGTTATATGTTACAATTTACATTCTATCACCTTTCATTAACATATTACTAAACAAATTAACAAATATAGGGCGCACATTGTTTATTATTGTCCTGTTTGTTCTTTTCTCACTATATCCAACCTTAATGGACAGTTATCAAATTCTCATACATTCAAATGTTATGGGTATCAGCACTGTCGGCATGTATGGACAACAACATGGTTATACGATTATTGGTTTTGTGCTATGTTATTCAATTGGTGCCTGGATGCGATTGAATAAAGTATTGGAGTCCTTTTCGGTGGGGTATTTATTGACGGTTTTCGTATTTGATGTCGCTTTAATTTATGTATGGTTCAGAACAGAATGGACCGTAGTTCTTCCTGAATCTTCGTTGGAAGAGTATAATGCACTTTCTTATACAAATCCTTTAGTTTTGTTTTCAGCATCTCTGTTGATGTTGCTGTTTCTGAGAATTAACCTCAAAAGTAGGTTGATTAATAGTTTGTCAAAGTCCTCTTTTGTCTGCTTTATTCTTCATCTTCAACTTTTGCCTTATTTTAAGGTCACAGATGTCGCCTTAAACGGAGGTTGGAGTCTTTGTCTTCATCTCTGCCTATCAGTTGCAGGCCTCTATTTATTATCTTGGGCGGTGTGGAGAGTACTGGATTATGTGTTGAATCCTATAACAAAGTGGCTAAACACAGTTAGTATTTATAATTTAGACCGCTATCTTGTGACACAGCCAGATTGAGAAAAGACATCGTCAGATGAATTTGGTGTAAATAAAGTGGCTTTACTCGTTAAGAATATCTCATCTTAGTTTTCCCATAATGTATCACCAACAATCCCGACCATTAGTTTCAGTTGCTGTTATCACTTACAATTCAGAGAAGACAGTACTTGATACTTTAGATAGTGTCAAAACTCAAACTTATGACAATATAGAGTTGGTTGTCAGTGATGATTGCTCAACTGACGACACCGTACGACTATGCAAGGAGTGGATATCAATCAATAAGAAGCGCTTTGTGAGGACTCAGGTTGTTGAATCCAAGACAAACACGGGTATAGCAGGAAACTGTAATCGAATGGAGAAGGCATGTCAAGGAAAGTGGATAAAAAGTATTGCTGGCGATGATGTTCTCTTACCATCTTGCGTGTCTGATTATGTTGACTATGTCTCACATAATCCAGATGCAATAATAGTTTTTGGAAAATGTTCTATTTTTGGAGGCAGTCGCCGTCAACGCCGTTTTTTTCAAGAGTCGGTTTTCAAAATGGATTTTTTCTCTTGGACAGCGCAGGAGCAATATGATTATTTGCTTCATGATAATTGCATCCCGGCATCAACGGCTTTCTATTGTTTGCCTAAGATGAATGAACTTGATGTCCATTATGATGAGAGGATACCTCTGCTTGAAGATTGGCCGCGTTGGTTGTCTATCACAAAAAAGGGGATTCGTCTACTATGTATTGACAAGGTAACGGTGAGATATAGGTTAAATGGCATCTCTTCTACAAATTTTATTTATCCGGGAGTCACCTATTATCGATCATTGAGGTTGTTTGATTACTTGTATCGATATCCATTGTCTTGTGATGGAGATCCGCAGGGAATATTCGGGAAAGCGGTTGACTATGATTGTAAATTATATGAGGAACTGCTTCGTACATACAACTCTCGGGAGTATAAAATAGGGGAATATATGCTATTCCCATTGAAAAAGGTTTATCACGCTTTAAAACGTTTGTTTTCCAGATGATGTCTTTTTTAGCCAGTCAGGATGGGCACTCATCGAATATGGAATACAACCTTTAATACACGTCAATCCTTGTAATCTCTGATTGTTGTTTTATGTCGCACGCTTGGTTGATTATTGCTCATAATGAATTCGGTATTCTCCAGAGACTAATTTCAATGTTGGATGCGCATGAATGTGATATCTTCATACATATTGATAAAAAAGTTAAATCATTGCCCAGGTTAGTTGTTTCTTACAGCAAACTTTTTATTCTGGATAATAGAATAGATGTTCGCTGGGGACATATTTCACAGATAGAGACCGAATTGTTGTTAATGGAAACAGCTATGAGACAAGGCCAATATTCTCATTATCACATCATCTCAGGAACTCATCTGCCTTTGAAGCCATTAGAAGTAATTCTAAACTTTTATGATAGCCATCCAGATGAAGAGATTATGCGTTTTTGGTCATCTGAAAATGGTGAGTCAGATTTTAAGCTCCGGCGTTTTCATTTTCCCATTCGCAATTTCAGAAGCTCTGACAAATTATCTCGTCCTTTCTATCAATTCGTATGGAGGTGTGTACTTAAAGTTCAAATAATACTGGGAATTAAACATCTAAAGGAAGAACACTTCTACAAAACCGATAATTGGCTGAGTCTTACAGAAGAAGCTGTAAGATATATCGTTTCTAGAAAAAAAGCAATTATTAGGAAATATCGCTGGTCGCTTTGTGGAGATGAGTATTTCGTGGCAACAGAGTTAAAAGCTGCTGGAGCTCATTTTAGAATAATGGACTATCAGAAGCTCCTTTTTGTGAATTTCAAGTCAGATTGTCCTTGTTCTTTTCTGCTCACTGAATTACCGGAATTGAGTAAAACGGATTATTTGTTCGCCAGAAAATTTAGAGAGAATTGATTAGAATAGTGTATTTCTCTTAGGTTTTTTTAAGAAAAGTATACCCTTAAATTTGCCCACTCGGCCCAAATGATTATTATATAATATACCATGATTGCCGTGATAAATATCTCGGATTGTTTATGGGATGCGATGTCACTAAAGATTTTCGAGAAGTATATTCTATTTAAATGCTTATATCGTTTATAATGCCAGCTTATAAGCTGACCTACATAGGGGAGGCTATTAGAAGTATCTTTCTCCAGACGAATTCAGAGTGGGAATTGGTAATTGTAGATGACTGCTCACCAGAACCGTTATTTGACATTGTATCAACATTTAAAGACCCTCGCATTCGATATTATAGGAATGAAGTTAACCTTGGTGGTATTAATTTAGTTAAGCAGTGGAATCATAGCATATCTTTTGCGAAAGGGGACTATATTGTTTTGGCTGCAGATGATGATCTCTATCGACCAACTTTCTGTGAAGAAATCATTAGATTAGCTAAGAAATACCCACAAGTAGATCTTATTCATTCCTCAGTCGAGCAGATTGACGAGGACGGAAAGCATTTATGGGATGATAGTATCTTGCCAGAGTTCACGAATAAATATGAGTACTTGAATTGGTGGGTGACAGGTCGTTCTTTTACATGTGTCGGTAATTTTGCGTTCAAGCGTTTGGCCTTATTGGAACTTGGGGGGTTCATTGACTATCCTTGTGCCTTTGGATCGGATATTGCTACTCCCATTTCGCTGTCTCGGAATGGGGTCGCTAATACGCAGAAGATGCTCTTCTGTTTCCGACAATCACCACATCATTTGTCTGCCGATTCGTCAAGATTTAAGGAAAAACTGGAAGGGACTTCGCAGCTTTCGGAGTTTTTACGCGCTATTCGCTATGAAGAACCGGATAACGCTACTGATAAGGAGTATTATTCAATTATTAATGAAGATTATCTCCACAAGAAATGCGTTTATGACTATTTTAATCTGGTGATCAAGTATTTGCCGTTGAATGATTTGCTCCCTTACCTTAAATTATGTCGATTGGCGACATACAAAGATAAGATGATGATGCTACTTCGATGGATAAAGAGAAGGATTCAATGATTCCCTTAGCCATAGCTTTCACTCCCAATTACATCGTCCCCGCGGCAACGATGCTTAAATCGTTGCTGGATTCGTCGTCCGATTCTTTTCACGCGATTTGCCTTGTCACGGAGGAGATTCCCCGTGAAATGCAGGAGATGTTATCCAGATTGGGAAATGGAAGGGTGGAGATGGAGTATCTTCCCTTAAAAGGGCGTCTGGATGGCTATTATACCGATGCAAGATATTCAGAAGCGGCATCGTTCCGTTTACTGCTGCCGGAACTGCTCCCCGATTATGACAAGATCCTGTATCTGGACTGTGATATAATTGTCCGGCAGGATATGGAAGCCTTGTTCCATAATACAGATTTGAAGGATAACTATCTTGCGGCAGTTTATGAGGCACCCATTGAAAGGCAGGCTGAACGGATAAAAGCTTTGGGATGCATACCGGGGCAATACTTCAATTCAGGCGTATTGCTCATTAACCTTAAGCAGATGAGAGAAGAGGACGTTTCCTCTAAACTATTGAAAGCTTGCGAGAAAGACTATATGGAATTTCCGGACCAGGATGCCCTAAATCAGGTTTGCCAGGGGAGAGTCCTGCCATTAAGTCCCGTTTATAACGGCATCCGGACTTTCTTTTTACCGCAGTATGAGAAAGACTTTTGCAAGGTTTATTCTTCCGATTTGTGGAATCAAGTTCAAGAAAACGGCAATATCCACTATACCGGCGGAAAGCCGTGGAACATTTTTTCCGTCCAGTTTGGGGAATGGTGGAGAGTTTGTTTTAGTTTGCCTAAGGACTTAAGAAGCTGTTTGAAAGTAAAAGGTTCCATCAGATTTCTTTCACTTCTTTACAAACTGGGAATAGGCCGTATTATTGATAAAGGGATAACTGAATATCGCAAACTTAAGTAAGTGAAGCATGCTTATCTGATAATGGCTCATAGTGAATATGAACTTCTTCAAATTCTGGTTTCGTGTCTGGACGACCCCAGAAACGATCTCTATGTGCACATTGATCGGAAAGTTCAAACCCTGCCCAGCCTTCAAGTTGCCAAAGCCGGCTTATTTATGCTTGAAGATAGGGTGGATGTACGTTGGGGGGACGTAAGCGTAGTGGAGGCGGAATATGCTTTATTTGAGGCTGCCGTCAAGAAAGGACCCTATCAGTATTATCATCTCCTTTCAGGTGCCGATTTGCCCATCAAGAGCCAGGACTATATCCATCAGTTTTTTAATGAATATAGCGGTAAAGAGTTTATCGGCTATACTTTAACGACCGTTACTCCGGAGGTGATTCGAAAAGTGCAACGTTGGCATCTTTTCCCCAAGCACTTCCAAAGTAAGTCCTGGGCGATAAGAATACCTCGGGCTTTATCCCTTCGTATTCAGGAGTTATTTGGAATCAAGCGGAACAAATGCATAGATTTCAAGAAAGGTACCCAGTGGGTAAGTATTACAGACGGTCTGGTGCGATATGCTATCGACCATAAGGAGTGGGCATTGAAGACATTCAGCCATACGTTTTGCAGTGACGAAATATTTCTTCATACTCTCTGTTGGCAGTCGCCTTTCCGCAAAAACCTTTTCAATACTACGCGGGATGAAATGGGCTGTTTGAGGGCTATTGGGTGGAAAAACAAGTGTCTGACGGATTGGGGGACGGAAGATTTGGCTCTCTTGAAAGATTCTCCGGCGTTATTTGCAAGGAAGTTCAATAGCAAGGATATGTCCTTTATCCGTGAAATACAGAGGTTGAGTTGCAATGCGTCTTAGCATAATCATACCCGTTTTCAATGCCGGAGATACCGTGGAGAAGACACTCCACAGCATAGTGGAGCAATTGACTTCAGAGGTGGAGGTGGTGATAGTGGATGACGGAAGTACGGATGCAACGCCGGAAATCCTTTTCCGTTTTGCCAAAAACGCCCGAAACGCCATTCGAGTGATACGCCAGGATAATGCCGGGGCTGCAGCGGCCAGGAATACGGCAATAGTAAATGCAAAAGGAGATTATCTGGCCTTTGCTGATGCCGATGACCGCTTTTGTGAGAATGCCATAGACACCATCTTGAAAGCTGTTGAAAACGATGCAGATATCGTTGGTTGGGACTGGCAGAATGTGGATGGGGGGAAAGTGCGCCGTTTCAGGCAGGCAGATTATTCAGATGCCGAAGGTGCCCTCCGGAACCTGATGGGAGGAACGATGAAATGGAATTTGTGGCTGTTTGCCGTGAAACATAAATTGATAGTGGACAATGGTATCCGCTTCCTTCCTGGTTCCGATATGGGAGAAGATATGAGTTTTATGCTACGGACTTATGCCTGCGCTGCCAATGTGAGTCAGATACACGAAGTCCTATACGAATATAATGCTGCCAACCCTACTTCCATCAGCCGTCAATTGAGCCCTAAGCGGCAGGCAGAAGTTACGTGTAATTTACAGGTTGCAAAAGAATTCTTGATGGCATCGTCCTACAGAGATTTGTGCAAAGAGTATCTGCCTTACTTGAAGCTGTATATTAAACGCCCTCTCCTTATTAGTTGCTCAAAAGTTGATTATAGGCAGTGGTACAACTGGTTTCCGGAAGCTAATGTCTTTGCTTTCAAAAATCAAGCCTTACCCCTTTGGACGCGTACGCTGCAGTGGCTTGCCTCCAAGAGAATGTGGAACGTCGTTAAGTTATACAATCTCCTTTACAAGAGGATACTCCGCTTGAAGAATTATTAGATTATCGTGAAAACTATTGCGTTTTATTTGCCGCAGTATTATCCTACGCCAGAGAATGATGTCTGGTGGGGTAAAGGGTTTACGGAATGGACCAATGTCGGAAGGGCAAAGCCGCTTTTTAGAGGCCATTACCAACCGCGTATTCCGGCTGATTTGGGCTATTATGACTTACGCTTGCCGGAAGTTCGGATTCAGCAGGCCGAGATGGCTCGGGTGGCAGGAATATATGGTTTTTGCTATTGGCATTATTGGTTTGCGGGGCGTCGTTTGCTCAATCGAGTTTTTGATGAAGTTGTTGCAAGTGGAGAGCCGGATTTCCCTTTCTGCCTGTGTTGGGCAAACCATTCCTGGAAAGCCAAAACTTGGGACCCTACCATACCTGATAAAATGCTGCTTGAACAGACTTATCCTGGTCGGGAAGACTATGTCCATCAGTTTGAAACTTTACTTCCTGCATTCAGGGATAAAAGATATATTAGGGTGAATGGACGTTTGCTATATGGAATATTTGAACCTTCTAGCCATCCGGAGATAGAAATGATGGCTGAGATTTGGAATGAACTTGCAAGGCATTATGGACTGGGAGGCTTTTACTTCTTTGGCTTTGCCCAAGGGGCCGGTGGTATAGAAAAGTCTCTTTCTTCCGCCTATGATGTTGTAGTTTATGATGCTATGTTTGACGCAGTCTATCAGAATCTGCAAACGATTAGTAATAGAATAAAGGCCAAGCTGAACCCTATACTCAAAAAACCGGTGCCGCTACTGTATGACGATTATACAAGGATAGCTCTAAAAATGTTTCGCCAGTATTCTTCAGTCGTGCCATGCATAGATCCGAACTTTGACCATTCACCTCGTTCTGGTTATAAAGGAGTAGTAATACACAATAGCACTCCCGAAAAATGGGGAGACTTTTATAGGAGAACTTGTGAGTTAATAGATGCGAAAGATGGATTAGACTTATTGTTTGTCAAGTCCTGGAATGAATGGGGAGAGGGTAATTATCTTGAGCCAGATCTCCGTTTTGGAAAAGCATATCTTTCTGCAATGTCTGGTGACCAGAAGTAAGGAAACTCTTCGCTTGACGAGTCAATAGAAATCTATGCTAAAAAAGATACTCATATCTACCATTGTTGTTATCCTGACCAGTTTCTACCTGTTTCCGGTTTCGTTCTCATTCTTACCGGAAGCTGTTAACTCCAAAATGATTCTGGCGGGCTTCGGTATTGTGGCGTTTCTATATGACGGAATAGGTAAAAAGACCCTTTCTGTGCCCCATCCCTTATTATATGCTGGTTTTTTAGCTTTCATTTTCTCGCTCTGGTGTTTTTTCTGTATCGCTGAAAACGGAACGGACGATATGTCCTATGCCAACTATTGGGTCTCTTTCTTCACTTGGGTTCTGGGGGGGTATGCTGTTTTCTTTCTGATAAGGACTATGACCGGAAAGTTTGACTTGAAGACACTGACACTCTATCTCACGCTGGTGTGTGTAGCTCAATGTATATTGGCCGAATGCATTGACAGCTTTCCTGGATTTCAACGAATGGTTGACAGTTACATTGTCCAGGGACAGGATTTCTATCACGAGATTAAACGTTTGTATGGCATTGGGGCTTCTCTTGATCCGGCCGGAGTCCGATTCTCTGTGGTGTTGCTACTGATAGGGTATCAACTAGTATCCGAGGATAGGATGGGGTTGACTATTTTCTACATCATTTCCTTTTTTATGGTTACCATCATCGGTTCCATCATTGCTCGGACCACCTGGATAGGTGCTATTATGGGATTCGGATATGTACTTATTGAGAATTTACGAACCAAACAAGGATTGATTAATTCCAATCAAGTTAAATTTTGGGCCATATTCGGTGGATTGGCACTTTTGACTGTTTTTATTTGTGTGTTTTTATATAGAAGCAATCTTGTATTCAGGAGCAACTTACGCTTTGGTTTCGAGGGATTCTTCAACTGGGCCGAAACAGGTGTTTTTAGAACGGACTCTATGGACAAGTTGAATCGGGTTATGTGGGTTTGGCCAACTGATACTCGTTCCTGGATTATCGGCAAGGGATTGTTCGACAACTTTGTTTTCAACACGGATATCGGCTACTGCCGCTTTACCTTGTATTGCGGACTTATTGGGCTAGGTTTGTTCTCGCTGTTCTTCCTTTATAATGGATACTCCTTTATCCATCGCTTCCCGCAGTTTATTTTGCTCGGTCTTCTGTTGATTGTCTTGACTTTTGCTATCTGGGTGAAAGTGGCTACTGACATATTCTTTATTTACGCTTTACTATTCTGGCTTCCGGAAGAAGAATGCACCTCCTCTACAACATAGCCGGCCTGTACCGCCCGGCAGGGATGGAAAGGGTGCTCACGGACAAGGCCAACTGGCTGGTTTCGCACGGGCACCGGGTAACCATACTCACCACGGAGCAGAAGGGGAGGCCGAACGCCTTCCCACTGGATGCGCGCGTGCAGACGCGGGACCTGGCCATCGGCTATGAAGACAACAACGGCGGCAGCCTGCTGGACAAGCTGGTGCATTACCCCGCCAAGCAGCGCCGGCACCGGAAGGCGCTGGAAGCTGTGCTAAAGGAACTGAAACCGGACATTGCCATCTCTATGTTCTGCAACGAGGTGAACCTGCTTCCCCGGATCAAGGATGGCAGCAAGAAGGTGCTGGAGGTGCATTTCTCGCGCTTCAAGCGCCTGCAATACGGCCGAAAGGGACTGTGGGCGCTGGTGGACGGCTATCGGAGCCGGCAGGATCTGCGCCTGGTGAAAAAGTACAGCCGTTTTGTGGTTCTGACCGAAGAAGATAAGGCCTATTGGGGCAATACCGGCAACATCCAGGTGATACCCAATCCCGTGAACTTTGCGCCCGCCACACCGGCTCCGCTGGATACAAAAACGGTTGTGGCCGTGGGCCGATATTCCCACCAGAAGGGACTGGAGCGGCTGATATCGGCCTGGTCTATGTTGAAGAAGAACGGCTGGAAACTCCGTCTGGTAGGGGATGGTGAAAGGCGGGGAGCACTTGAAAAACAGATTGATACCTTGGGCTTGAAGGACTCCGTGCTGCTGGGAAAGGAAGAGAGCGATATGGCCGCCGTCTATGGAGGAGCCTCCATCGTGGCGCTCAGTTCCCGTTACGAGGGTCTGCCGATGGTCCTGCTGGAAGCCCAGGCCTTTGGCGTGCCGGTGGTTTCTTTCGACTGCAAGTGCGGGCCCCGGGAGATTGTGGAGGACGGGAAGACCGGGCTCATTGTCCCGGAAGGGGACATCTATGCCCTGACCAAGGCGCTTGAGCGCCTGATGGAAAACGATGCCCTTCGGAAAGAGATGGGCCAAAACGCGTTCCGCAGCGCCGGAAAATGGCGGACGGACGCCATAATGGAAAAATGGACAACGTTGTTCCAAGAAATATTGTAGTTTCTGCGGTGAACCTTCGCAAAGGCGGCACCCTCACGGTGCTGCAGGATTGCCTGCGTTATCTTTCCGGCCGGAAGGACCTGCACGTGACGGCTTTGGTGCACAAGCGGGAGCTATGCGACTTTCCGGGTATCCACTATGTGGAAATCCCCTGGAGCCTCGGCAGCTGGGTAAAGCGGCTCTGGTGCGAGTATGTGACCATGCGCCGCCTCTCTAAAACCCTGCCGGAAACGGACCTATGGTTCTCCCTTCACGACACCACGCCCCGGGTAAAAGCCCGTCGGCAGGCCGTCTATTGCCATACGTCTTTCCCCTTTATGAAAATACGCTGGCAGGACTTCCGGATGGATGCCAAGATTCCGCTCTTTGCCCTGCTCACCCAATATGCTTACCGGGCTTTTTCCCGCCGGAACGCTTTTCTGGTGGTGCAGTCGGTGTGGATGCGGGAGGCGCTGTCCCGGCTCATCGGCTTTGACAAAAAGCGGATGGTGGTGGCACCGCCCTCTTTCCGGCCGATGGAGATCCCGGGAAGGACCGGGAAAGAACTGGGAATGACCACTTTCTTCTATCCTTCCACGCCGGATTGCCACAAGAACTTTGAAGTCCTCTGCGAGGCTGCCCGTCTGCTGGAACAGCGCATCGGCAAGGGCCGTTTCCGGGTTGTGATTACGGTCAGGGGAGACGAAAACCGCTACGCCCGGTGGCTGCAAAAGCATTGGGGCAACGTGGATTCCGTGGAGTTCCGGGGCCTCCTTTCCCGGGAAGTGCTGGCCAAAGCCTACGGCGAAGCCACCTGCCTGGTCTTCCCTTCCCGGGCCGAAACCTGGGGGCTTCCCATTTCGGAATTCCTCCCTACGGGAAAGCCGATGATTCTGGCCGACCTCCCTTATGCGCATGAAACCTCCGCCGGGGCCTCTCAAGTGGCCTTTTTCCCAGTGATGGATGCAGCGGCGCTCTCTGACAGAATGCAGGAAGTGACGGAGGGAACCCTTTCCTCATTCGGCCCGGTAGAAGCCGTAGAGATAGCACCGCCTTGTGCGCAGGACTGGGAGGCCCTGTTTAACCTGCTCTTATTATGAAAGTACTGCAACTTGGTAAATTCTACCCCATCCGCGGGGGTGTGGAAAAAGTGATGTGGGACCTCACCGAAGGCCTTTCTGCCGCCGGTGTCACTTGTGATATGCTTTGCGCCCGGCTCCGCAGGGACGGTATCGACGAGCGGGATAAAGCTTTGCATCAAGGTGGAGGCATCTTCCGTTTCAACGAGTATGGCCGGGTAATCTGCGTGCCCGCCTGGACCAAGAAGGCCGCCACGATGATTGCTCCCGCTATGGTAGGCTGGGTACGTAAACACGCCGCGGAGTACGACATTATCCACGTCCATCATCCGGACCCGATGGCCGCCCTGGCCCTACGCCTGAGCGGATACAAAGGGAAGGTAGTGCTGCACTGGCACAGCGACATTGTGTCCCAGCGCTTTTTCCTGGCGCTCTATAAACCGCTGCAGACCTGGCTTATCCGCCGGGCCGACCGGATCCTGGGTACCACGCCCGTTTACGTTGCCTCTTCCCCTTACCTGAAGGAGGTGCAGGAAAAATGCGGCTATGTCCCCATCGGCATAGATCCCATCCCATTTAATGCGGCCCACGCCGAGGCTATCCGGACCTGCCATTCCGGGAAAACCCTCCTCTTTTCGCTTGGGCGCCTGGTCCCCTACAAGGGGTTCAGTTATCTGATAGAAGCTATGAGCCTGCTGCCGGAACGTTTTCATTTGATTTTGGGTGGAAAAGGCCCGCTGAAGGAGGCGCTGGAGGCGCAGATCCGGGGAAAGGACCTCCAGCATCGCGTGAACCTGCTCACCGGATATATCCCCGACGAAACCGTCTATGCGCTCTTCGGGGCTGCCGATATCTTCGTGCTGCCCAGTGTGATGAAGACGGAAGCCTTCGGTATTGTCCAGATAGAGGCTATGTCCTGCGGAACGCCCGTTGTGGCCACCCGCATTCCGGAATCAGGGGTTTCCTGGGTGAATGAGGAGGGTGTTTCCGGACGGAACGCCGCTCCGGAAGATGCCCGTTCCCTGGCCGATGCCATCCTGGCGGTGGAGGCCCAGAAAGAAAACTATGCGGAAGGAGCCGCCCGCCGCTTCCGCGAATGCTTCTCCAAGGAAATAATAATCAATAAAATAATATCTGAGTATGAAAACTTGTCTTAAATGGCTGGTTATGGCCAGTTTCCTGGCCCTGACCCTCTACTCCTGCGCTACGCCCAAGAAGCTGGGGTATTTGCTGGACCTGCAATACGGTCAGGAAGAGCCCGCCGCCGCTGCGCCGGAACTGGTTATCCAGAGCGGCGATCTCCTGGGCATCCACGTTTCCTGCGAGAATCCGCAGCTGGCAGCGCCGTTCAATCTCATACCTGAATCGGCCGATGCCTCCGAGGTGCACAGCTATGCGGTGAATCCGGACGGGAATATCGATTTCCCCATCCTGGGCAAAGTGGAGGTTGCAGGCAGCACTCTCAAGGAGGCTCAGGAACTCCTGGCCGGGCGGATCCGCGATTTGGGTCTGATCCGGAACCCGATCGTGCTGGTAACGCTGGAAAACTTTACCGTGACGGTAATTGGCAGTGCCGGCAACCAGGTGATGCCCGTACAAGGAAACAACATTAACCTGTTGCAGGTCCTGGCCCAGTCGGCCCCTATCGATATGAATACAAAAATCAAAGATGTGATGGTGATCCGGACCGAAAACGGAAACCGGAAGGCCTATGCAGTAAACCTGCAGTCCAAGGACCTGTTCAATTCGCCGGTCTATTACTTGAAGCAGAATGATGTGGTTTATTTCAAGCCACAGGGTGTCAAAATGACTTCTGCTGGAGAGATTACTATGACTATGGTGAGTGCCGGACTCTCCCTTGTTTCCATTATTACCAATGTCTTCCTTTGGTCCCGTCGCTAATATGAAAGAGAATAAAAACAACGGAGTAAACTTGGTAGATGTCTTTTTCTACCTGTTGTCCAACTGGTACTGGTTCCTCCTCTGCGTGGCCCTGTTTGTGGGCTTTGCCTACTACCGCTATTCCAAGATGCGGCACCTTTACCAGAGCGATGCTACCATCATTATCAAGGATCCGTCCAATGCACAGGCTACTGCCCAGTTAACCACGTATAGCTCCTTGATTAACAAGGTGAATATGTCCAACGAGATCTTGCAGCTTCGTTCCCGGGGCCTTATGGCTGAGGTGGTACGAACTCTGGATGCTGATATCGATTACCTGGAAAGGGACCGGCTTCGTGATATGGAATTGTATTCCGTGTCTCCTGTTCGGATGTTCATTTCCCGGGAAGGAGCCGACGAGACTTTCTTCCAGTTGCAGGTTTCCCCCATAGATGCCAATACCATCCAGTTGGAAATGGATGGGAATAAGACACGGGTTGCCCTGGGCGATACTGTATCCATTGCCTCTCTTAAAGCTGTTTTCAACCCGACTTCCGAATATGGGAATTATATGGGTAATTCTATCCGTATTGTAAAAAACCCTGTTGGGAACCGGACCATGGAGTTTCTTTCCCGGCTTTCCATCCTGCAGACAGAACTGGACGGCTCCATTCTGCAGCTTTCTCTCCGGGATTATTCTTTCCGGCGGGCCGTTGATGTGCTGAATACCTTGATCGACAAGTATAACGAGGACGCCATCCGGGAAAAGAACCGGATTGCGGTAAATACGGCGGCCTTCATCAACGAGCGTCTGATGATAATTGAGGATGAACTTGGGGATGTGGAAGAAGACATCGCTCAGTTTAAAAGCGCCGAACGCATTTTTGATGTGGAAACTGCTGCTGCTGATTACTTGAGCCAAAGTAAGGAATACAGTGATGAGATCTCAAAGGTGTCATCCCGGGTGGAGATGGCCAGCTTTATGCGAAACTACCTTGTTTCCATGTTCCAGAGTTATGAGACCATTCCTATCAACAGCGGCCTGGATGCACCCCAGATAGATGAGGCTATTACCCGCTATAACACAATGGTACGGGACAGAGCTGCGCTGGTCAGGGCTTCCAGCGAACAGAGCCCGGCGGTACTGCAGGCCAATGAAGCTATCGGGCAGGTGAGGAAGGAAATCATAGATTACATTGACGCGCTCACAGCCAGTCTTAACCGGGAAAAAGACAAACTTTCGGTCCAGGAACGGGAGTACCTGAACAAGTTCACTTCTATGCCGACAAAGGCCAGGCAACTTCTCACCATCGAGCGGCAGCAGGGCATCAAGGAAACCTTGTACACTTTCCTCCTGAACAAGCGGGAAGAGAATGCCCTCACCCAGGCTATGGTGGACAACAACGCCCGTGTAATAGACCCGGCCCGATCCAGCTGGATACCGGTTTATCCTTCCCGGAACAGAATCCTGCTGCTTGCTGTTCTTGCCGGCCTGCTGCTCCCGGCTATCATCCTTATCTTCTTGACCATCGCCGACACCCGCGTGCGGACCCGCAAGGATATCGAGGAAGTAACCGATATGCCTTTCCTGGCCGATATCCCTATGGCAAAGGAGAAGAAGAAGGATAAAAAGAAGAAGAAGGAAGAAGAGAAGGGAAAGATGCTCACAACTGCGTACAGCAACTCCAAGGCCAAGGTCTTTACGGAAGCTATGCGCCTGATGTGCACCAACATAGACTTTATGCGGCCGGAGGGTTGCGCCCATCCGGTGCTGGCCACCACTTCCTTCCAGTCGTCGGCCGGTAAGACCTTTATGACCACCAACATTGCCGCCTGCCTGGCCGATGCCCGGAAGAAGGTAGTGTTCGTGGATATGGACCTTCGCAAGCGTGTGGCATCGGCCTTCTTCAGCCTCAAGCATAACACCGCCGGTCTCTCTAACTACATCAACGACGAGAGCCTGGACCTGGAGTCCATCCTGCACCGGGATGCGCTCAAGGGCGTAGACTTCATCCCCGCCGGCCACATCCCGCCGAACCCGGCCGAACTGTTGGGCCGCAAGCGCTTCGAAGACCTCATCGCCACCCTTCGCGAACAATACGATTATGTGCTCCTGGACGGTGTTCCGGTGAATGCCGTGGCCGATATGATGGTGGTGCAGAAGGTGGTGGATATGAACCTGTTCGTGGTCCGCTGCGGCAAGATTGACCGCCGGGTGATGCCAGAGCTGGACGTCATCTACAAGGAAGGCCGCCTGAAGAACCCTTGCGTAATCCTTAACGGCTCCGAATTCAAGCGTGCTTACGGCGGCTACGGTTACGGCTATGGCTATGGCTATGGTTACGGCTATGGCTACGGTTATGGTTATGGCTATGGCTACGGCTATGGTTATGGTGAAAAAGAAGAAAAAGAGGAGAAGAAACGCAAATGAAGATTGCAGTAGATTTTGACGGCACCATCGTAGAGCACAAGTACCCTGCCATCGGCAAGGAACGCCCTTTCGCCATCGACACCCTGAAGGCCTTTTCCAGCGCCGGCATCAAGCTCATCCTCTGGACCGCCCGGGAAGGCGAACTTCTGGAGGAGGCGGTGGAATACTGCCGGAAACGGGGACTGGAGTTCTACGCGGTGAACAGCAGCACCCCCGAGGAGGACCTCTTCCACGACCGGAACCGGACTTCCAAGGTGCTGGCCGATATTTACATAGACGACCGCAACCTGGGTGGCATCCCGGACTGGGGAACCATTTATGAAATGGTCCTGAAGCTCCGTCAGCCCATCCGCAGAAATCGTCCCTGGTGGAAAAAACTCTTTCGCCGTTAGAAGAAACCTTCTTTGAACTGATTCGGGCCGGACTTCACGGAGAACCGGCCCGTATCGGCCAAGTACCCACGCTGAAGGACTGGGGCGGCCTGCTCACCCTGGCCAAAAGGCAGAGTGTGATGGGACTGCTGTACCGAGGCGTCTCCTTCCTTCCGGAAGGCTTCCGGCTGCCGGAGCCGGTCCTTTTCCGCCTGGTGGCCGAGGCAGACCACGTGGAGCGGAGAGGCGCCGCCCTGAAAAGCGTGGCCGACGACCTGACGGACCGGCTCTCATCGGCCGGCCTGCACCCCGTCCTGATGAAGGGGCCGGTGGTGGCGGCCTATTATCCGGTGCCGCAGCAGCGGGAATACGGGGACATAGACCTGTACCTGGCTCCCGACGAGTTTGCCGCGGCCCCCAAGGTACTGGAAGTACCTTTTACCCAGGCTCCCGACGGCAGCATCCACTACGAGTGGAAAGGGGTGGACGTGGACCAGCACCGGCGTTATTTCGACCTGCACGTTCCGGCGAGGCGCCTTCCCGCTCCCGGCACTCCGGAGGCAACCCTTCTTATGTTATCGGCCCACGCCATGAAGCATGCGGTGGGCACGGGGGTTGGACTAAGGCAGTGCATAGACATGGCCGTAGCCTATGAGCACCTGGGCCCGGAAGTGTCTCCGGAGCATCTGGAAAGCGTTTTCCGGGACAGCGGAACCCTCAAGTGGAACCGCCTGCTGTCGGCCTTCATAGAGAAGTATCTGGATTTCCATCCGTCCTTTGGCGGTGGAAAAACCAATCCCTATCCTTTGCTGCGGATAGTGCGGGAAGGCGGCAATTTCGGCCATCATGCCCACGGAAGGCTGGAAGCGATGGGGAAACCGGCTCCTCGCCGAAAGGCCGATACAGCCTGGCGTTTTCTCAAGCGTCTGCCGTTTTCCCTACGGTATGCCGCCGGGGAGACGCTCCGTTCCGTCTTCTCCCTGGCAGAGGGGAACCGGTGAAAGCATAACCGGTTTTCGCCCGTTAATTAATCGTAAGGGACTGACTCAAAGTGAGTTGGCCCCTTTTTGTGTCCATAATTCCCGCCGCAAACGTGCAAGTTTGCAGAAAAAGCCGTATCTTTGAATGGATAACGTTAAGATTATGACAGGAGAACTCATTCTAAGATTGCTGATAGCGGGTGTGCTGGGCGCGGCGATTGGCTTTGAGCGGGAAATCCGGGCCAAGGGCGCGGGGATCCGCACGCATGTGCTGGTGGCCCTGGGCAGCGCCCTTTTCATGATCATTTCCCAGTACGGCTTTGCCGGGGCGGAGCGCTTCGACGCTGCCCGGGTGGCTGCACAGGTGGTCTCGGGCATCGGCTTCATCGGCGCGGGCATCATCATCTTCCAGAAAAACCGCGTGAGCGGGCTCACCACGGCGGCGGGCCTGTGGGTAACGGCTTCCATCGGCCTGGGAGCGGGTTGCGGCCTGTATGCCGTATCGGCTGTGTGCACCGTTTTCGTGATGGCCATCCTGGAAGCCATGCATTTTATCACCATCGGCCTGGGCGACAAGTATGTGACCGCGGTGCTCTCCTCCACGGACCAGCATGTCCTGTCAGAGGCCATCCGCTCCATGGGAAAGAAGGCGGAGCGTTTTTCCCTGACTCGGGCCGACGACCGGATCCGGGCCGAAGTCACCATCCGTGTGCCGGCCAAAACGTTCCTGGGAGATGTGGCCGACGAGCTCTCCGCCCTTCCTGACGTTCAGCTGGAAAGCTTGGAATAAGGCCGGGAAATGACTATATTTGCAGATTAATCATTATAACATCATGCAAATCGTCAAAGACCAATATTTTGAGGGGGAGCGTCCTTTCTATACCTGCAGGGACGGGCTGTATCTGGAGAATGTCGTGATCGGCCCCGGAGAGTCGTCTATCAAGGAAGGTGCGAACATAGAGGCTGTGAGGTGTGAATTCAAGGGAAAATATCCGTTCTGGGAGTGTGACAACTTCACCGTCCGGGACTGTATCTTCCGGGAAGGCGCCCGCGCCGCCCTGTGGTACACCCGCGGCTGCAAGATGTACGACACCCTCATTGAAGCGCCCAAGATGTTCCGCCGCATAGAGGATGTGTATCTGGAGAACGTGAAAATCCCTGGCGCCCAGGAAACCTTCTGGGACAGCAAGGACATCAAGCTCCGTAATGTCTATACGGCCGACGCCAACTACATTTTCATGCACTGCGAGAACCTGGATATCGACGGCTATGAGCTCCACGGCAACTACTCCTTCCAGTATGTGAAGAACGCCGTGATCCGCAACGCCAACCTCCAGACCAAGGACGCTTTCTGGGAGAGCGAGAACATGACCATCTACGACTCCGTGATCAACGGGGAGTTCCTGGCCTGGTACTCCAAGAACCTGCGCCTGGTGCGCTGCCATATCGGCGGAACCCAGCCCCTGTGCTACTGCGAGAACCTGGTGCTGGAAGACTGCACCTTCGAGCCGGACGCAGACCTGGCCTTCGAGTACAGCAGCGTCACGGCCAAGGTGAACGGGCACATCACCTCCGTGAAGAACCCCCGCTCCGGCCGCATAGAGGCCGACAGCATCGGGGAGATTATCTTGGACAGCAACATCAAAGCCCCCGGCAACTGCGAAATCGTTACCCGCAATGTATAATTTCGACCAGATCATAGACCGCCGCGGCACCGAGAGTGTCAAGTGGGACGAGTTCCCCGGCAAGCTGCCCATGTGGGTGGCCGACATGGACTTCAAGGCCGCGCCCGAAATCCTGGAAGCGCTGCAGCGCCGCCTGGACCACGGCGTGTTCGGCTATGAACTGGTGCCGGACAGCTATTTTGAGGCCATGGCCCGGTGGTTCCGCGAGCGGCACGGCTGGGCGGGAATCGGCCGGGAAAACATTGTGCCCACCACCGGGGTTATCGCGGCTTACAGCGCCGCCATCAAGGCCATGACCGTCCCCGGTGACAAAGTGATGGTGCAAACCCCTTGCTACAACGCCTTTTTCCCTGCCATCCGCAACAACAAGTGCGTGCAGCTGGACCAGCCCCTGCACTACGAAAACGGCACCTACACCATTGACTGGGAAGACTTCGAGGCCAAGGCGCGGGAAGCCCGGGTGCTGCTGCTGTGCAACCCCCACAACCCCGCCGGCCGCGTCTGGACCCGGGAAGAGCTTACCCGCATGGGAGAGATCTGCCTCAGCAGCAATGTGTTCGTGATTTCCGACGAAATCCACTGCGAGCTCACTTATCCCGGCCACGACTACACCCCCTGGGCCACCCTGGAGGAGCCGCTGGTGCGCAATTCCGTATCCTGCATCTCGCCCACCAAGGCCTTCAACATTGCAGGTATCCAGATTGCCAACATCTTTGCCACAGACCCGGCCATCCTGAAAAAGATGGACCGCGCCATCAACGACAACGAGTGCTGCGACGTGAACGTGTTCGGCGTTACCGCCCTTCAGGCCGCCTACAACAAGGCCGGCGCCTGGCTGGACGAGCTCCGCTCCTACCTGTACCACAACGCCCGCACCGTGTACTGTTTCCTGGAAGACGAAATCCCCCAGCTGTCGGCCCTTCCCCTGGAAGGCACCTATCTGATGTGGCTGGACTGCCGTGGCCTGCTGTGCCCGGGAGAGCCGCTGGAAGGCTTCAGCGAGCGTTTCGCCGCCCATCTGCAGGCACAGGGCCTGGTCCTGAGCACCGGCACCATCTACGGCGCGGCTGGGGAGGGCTTCGAACGCCTGAACATCGCCTGTCCCCGCACCACCCTCCTGGAGGGGCTCAAACGCCTGAAACAGGCGGCCGATTCCTATCGATTCACTAAATCCTAACGATATGCTTACACTTCACGCACGCAAAGCGGTGGGGCTGGTGGTAACCGGCTTCCTGCTCCTGATGGCATCCTGCGCGCCCAAGCAGGACAAGGCGCAAAGCCCGGACACGGCTTTCGCCCAGTACATCAAGGCGTACACCGGCGGCATCGTGGCCGACGACGCCGTAATCCGTGTAGATTTCACCGGCGACATCCCCGAGGCTGCCCGCCTATCCGACGGCCTGTTCTCCTTCAGCCCCTCGGTGAAGGGAGCCATCCGGTGGAATTCCCCGTCCTCCGTCTCCTTCGTCCCTGAGGAAGGCGCCCTCAAAGTGGGGCAGGATTACGCCGTAAGCGTAGCCCTGGACAAGATTTCCGACATTCCGGAGGACAATCTGAAGCAGTTCAACTTCGGCTTCACCGTCAAGGGCCGTGACGCCTCCCGGGCCCAGGAAGAACCCCTGGAACCCGACAACGGAAGGGCTTTCCGGGTGGTGAAAGTGAAAGAGGTGATGGGGGATACGCCCAGTATCGATGTGGTCTTCAGCAAGGCGCCCGTCAACGCAACGCTGCGGGGCCTGGTAGAGCTGGAAGGTGCCGCCCGCAGCTATGTCCAGGTGCAGGATTCCCTGCTCCGCGTGTTCTTCGAGAACCGCAAGGGAGACCTCACCCTCACCCTGGACAAGTCCCTGAAGAGCGCCGCGGGTGAAACCCTGGGAGACGCTTTCGTGCGCACCTTCGCCCGTACGGAGGAATTCCCGGCCGTGGAGATTCCCCTGAAGGGCAACATCCTTCCGGACAAGTCCAACCTGATTCTGCCCTTCAAGGCCGTGAACCTGAGCGCCGTGGAGGTACGCGTGGTGAAGATTTACGAGAAAAACGTGCTCATGTACCTGCAGGACAACGAGCTGGGCGAGGAAAGCAGCCTGCGCCGCAGCGGCCGTCTGGTGTACAGGGGAGACGTGCCCCTGGATGCCTCCAAGAACCTGCACCAGTGGAACGAGCACAGCATAGACCTGAGCAACATGGTCAAGAAGGAGCCCGGCGCCATCTACAGGATCCGCCTGAGCTTCCGCATGGACCAGTCGCTCTATGGCGGCAAGGAGCCGCTCCGTACCCTGGGCGGTCCGAGTGGCGCTCCTACCAAGGAAGACGACGATGTCTGGGACACCCAGAGCGCCTATTACTGGGACAACGACTACGACTGGGAAAACTACGACTGGGACGAGGCCTCGGATCCCACGAAGCCTTCTTTCTATATGGATTCCGACCGCTTCCCGTCCGTGCAGCTGCTGGCATCGGATATCGGCCTGATGGCCGAATATGCCGACGGGGACAAGCTGTGGCTGGCCGCGACGGATCTGCTGAGCGCCAAGCCCATTTCCGGACTTAGCCTGGAAGTGTTTGATTATCAGCTTCAGAGCATCGCCACCGTGAAAACGGACGGCAAAGGCCTGGCAGAGGTGACCCTGCCGCACAAGCCCTTTGCGGTTGTGGCACGCAGCGGCGGCTCGGTGGGCTACCTGAAGATTTCCAGCGGGGCGGAACGCTCCCTGAGCCGTTTCGACGTGGGCGGCGAGGTGCTCCAGCAGGGCATCAAGTCCTACATCTACGGCGAGCGCGGCGTATGGCGCCCCGGCGACACCCTCCACGTGACCATGCTCCTGTCCGACAAGGGCAAGAACCTGCCGGAAGGCCACCCGGCCACGCTGGAGCTCTACACCCCGGAAGGCCAGTTCTATACCCGGATGGTCCGCTCCGGCAAGGACGGCTTCTTCAGCTACGACATCCCCACCAAGGCCGACGATCCCACCGGCTACTGGAACGCTTACTTCAAGGTGGGCGGCAACACCTTCCACAAGGTGCTGCACGTAGAGACCGTGAAACCCAACCGTCTGAAGATCAATACCCGCTATGCCTCCGTCCTCAATGCAGGGGAGCGCATCACCGTGCGCACCGCGGCTGACTGGCTCGCTGGCGGCGTGGCGGCCGACATGCCCGTCCGGGCGGAGATGACCCTGAGGAAGACCTCCGGCTCGCCGTTCGCCGGGTTCGAGAAATACACCTTCAACGACCCTTCGTCCAACTTTACCAGCGCGGAATACACCCTCTATAATTCCAAGCTCTCTTCCAGCGGAGAGGCCTCCGTCCAGGTGGATCTTCCTGCGGCGGAAGGGGCTCCGGGCATGCTCAGCGCCTTCATCGTCACATCCGTGATGGAGGCCGGCGGCGACGAAAGCTTCACCACCGAGACGCTTCCGTACTCCCCGTACAGCTCTTATGTGGGCATCAAGCTGCCCGAAACCAGTAATTACTACCTGGAAACCGACAAGGACCAGACCGTGAGCCTGGCCGTGGTAGATGCCAGCGGCAAGCGCGTGCGTGGCCACAAGGTGGAATACGCCGTGTTCAAGGTGGGCTGGAACTGGTGGTGGGACAACCCCGGCGGAGATTTGGATTCCTATGTGAACGGCAATTCCGTGACCAAACTCTCCGGCGGAACCGTAACCAGCAGTGCCGACAAAGACGCCACCTTCGTAATGAGGGAAGAGTATCCTGCCTGGGGACGCTACCTGGTGCTGGCGCGTGATATGACCAGCGGCCACGTCTCCGGACAGCTGTTCAGCTTCGACTGGCCTGAAACCCGCGGCCGTGGCGGACGCAAGGACCCCGAGTCCCTGACCATGCTTACCTTCTCCGTGGACAAGCCGTCCTACAAGGCCGGTGAAAAGGCTACCATTTATATCCCTGCCGCTCCGGGCGGCCAAGCCCTGGTGTCCCTGGAGAACGCCAGCGGCGTGCTTCGCCGCGAATGGGTGTCCACCTCCGACAAGGATACGCCTTACAAGTTCGACATCCAGCCGGAGATGGCTCCGAACTTCTATGTCCACGTAACCCTGCTGCAGCCCTACGGCTCCACGGTGAACGATCTCCCGCTGCGCCTGTACGGCGTACAGCGCGTGAAGGTGGAGAACCCCGAGTCTCACTTGCAGCCTGTAATCAGCATCCCCGATGTCCTGCATCCGGACGAGTCCTTCACCGTGAAGGTTTCCGAGAAGAGCGGCAAGCCCATGACCTACACCCTGGCCATCGTGGACGAGGGCCTGCTGGACCTCACCGCCTTCAAGACCCCCAATCCCTGGGATGCCATGTACAAGGACGAGGCCCTGGGCGTGAAGACCTGGGACCTGTACGACAAGGTGATCGGCGCATTCAGCGGCCGGTTCTCCCCGCTTGCCGCCATCGGCGGTGACGAGGCCAACGTGGTGGCCGCCCGCAAGGACAACCGCTTCAACCCGGTGGTCCTGTTCCAGCAGCCCCGCACCCTGGCCAAGGGCACGGACGAGGTCAAACTCAAGCTCCCGCAGTACGTGGGCAGTGTCCGCGTGATGGTGGTGGCCGGCCATGACGGCGCCTACGGCAACGCGGAAGCCACCGTGCCGGTCCAGAGCCCGCTGATGGTGGTGACCACCCTGCCGCGCATCCTGGGCACCGGTGAGGAGACCGTCGTTCCGGTGAACGTGTTCGCCATGGAAGATGCCGTCAAGAGCGCCAACGTGAAGCTGAGCGTGGACGGCCCCGTAGAAATCGTCGGCAACAGCAGCCTTACGGCCCAGTTCCCCGAGAAGGGAGACCAGCTGGTGCGCTTTGCCCTCAAAGCCACCGGTGAAGGCGTGGCCCACATCACGGTAGATGCCTCCGGCGCCGGCCATAAGGCCACGGAGACCATCGCCCTCACCGTCCGCAATCCCCATTCAGAGATAGCCAGCGTGCAGCGCTTCACCCTTCAGGCCGGGGCTTCCCAGAGCCTGAACGCCGGCGAGAGCGCCACCCTCCAGCTGGCCGGATTCCCGGCCCTGGATGCCCGCAGCCTGTATCTGTCCATGCGGGACTACGCCTACGACTGCTCCGAGCAGCTCTCCTCCAAGGGCCTTACCATGCTTCACCTGATGCCTCTGCTATCAGAGGCCGATGCCGCAGAGGCCAAGACCCTGATCCCGGACATCATCGCCAAACTCTACGCCCGTCAGACCTCCGACGGCGGCTTCGCCTACTGGAGCGGCAGCAAACAGGCCGACACCTGGGTAACCTCCATGGCCGGCGAATTCCTGAACGAGGCTTCCAAGGCCGGCTTCGAGGTGAACAAGGGCGTGCTCAAGAGCTGGGAAGGCTTCCAGAAGAAGATGTCCCAGGCCTACCGCATTGCCGGCAACAACGCCTTCTCGCATCTGGACGAGTGCTACCGCCTGTACACCATGGCCGCTACCGGCAATGCCAATGTGTCGGCCATGAACCGTCTTCGCGAGGCCGAGGGTATCGGCGACCGCGCCAAGTGGATGCTTGCCAGCGCCTACGCCCTCTCCGGCAAGGCCAAGATTGCCGAAGCCCTGGTAGACGAGGTGAGCACCGAATTCCCGGAATATCTGCCTTACAACCTTACCTACGGCACATCCTTCCGTGACAAGATGGTGGCCCTGGAAGCCCTGGCCCTTACCGGCCGGCTTACCGCTGCGCTGCCTCTCGCCCAGGAGGCTGTCGGCCAGATGGATTGGCTATCCACCCAGGAGACCGCCTTTGCAGCCATCGCTTATCACCGGCTGCACGACAAACTGGGAACATCGGCCATCCAGGCTTCCGTGAACGGCAGCAATGTGGCTTCTACGGGTTCCGTGGCCACTGTACCCGCCTCCGGTGCCATTACGGTGAAGAACAATGCCGACGGTCCGCTGTACGGATCGCTGGTGTCCATCTCCCGTCCCGCTGCCGGCGCCGTTGTCCCGGCCCGTTCCAACGGACTGCGTCTGGAAGTGAGCTATAAGGATGAGAAAGGCCGCAGCGTGAATCCCGCTTCCCTGGCGCAGGGCACCCGCTTCAGCGCCAGCGTGAAGGTGCTCAATGCCACGCAGGGAGACCTGGAGAACCTGGCCCTGGGCCTTTGCATCCCTTCCGGCTGGGAAATCCAGAACGACCGTCTCACGGGCGGCGAGGATGCCGGCGGATACGACCACAAAGACATCCGCGACGACCGGGTGAACTGGTTCTTCGCCCTGCCCGCCGGCAAGGCCAAGACCTTCACCGTGCAGCTGCGGGCCGCTTATGAGGGCACCTACACCCTCCCGGCCATCGTCTGCGAAGCCATGTACCAGCGGGGTATCAACGCCTCTACCGCCTCCGGGTCGGCCGTGGTAAACAGATAGCGTTGAAGCAAAAGCCAAAAATATTATTAGGCAGCCTGGCAGGAGTGCTCCTGCTGGGCTACCTTTTTTGCCTGCCCCGGAACCTGTTCCGGAACGTTCCCTGTTCCACCGTGGTGTATTCGGCCGAGGGAGAACTGCTGGGCGCCCGGATCGCGGAAGACCAGCAGTGGCGCTTCCCGCCCTGCGACACGGTGCCGGACCGCTATGCCAAGGCGGTGATCCGTTTCGAGGACCGGCATTTCTGGTGGCACCCGGGCGTGAATCCGGTGTCGCTGGTGCGGGCGCTCGTGGACAATATCCGCTCCGGCCATGTGGTGAGCGGAGGGAGCACCCTTACCATGCAGGTGATCCGCATTTCCCGCGGCCGGGAGCGTACGCTGTGGCAGAAACTGATCGAGGCCGTGCAGGCTACCCGGCTGGAACTGCGCTACTCCAAACGGAAAATCCTGGCCCTGTATGCGTCCTATGCCCCTTTCGGCGGCAATGTGGTGGGGCTGGAGGCGGCGGCCTGGCGCTACTTCGGCCGCCCGGCCGGCGAACTGTCCTGGGGAGAGGCCGCCACCCTGGCTGTGCTCCCCAATGCGCCTGCCTCCATGCATCCGGGAAAGAACCGGGATGCGCTGCTTGAGAAGCGGAACCGCCTGCTGGAGCACCTGTATCAGCACGGAGAGATGGACGCGGACTCCTATGAGGCGGCCTTGTCGGAACCCCTTCCGGAAGAGCCGCTGCCCCTGCCTTCCCTGGCTTCGCATTACGTGGAGTCCTGTCCCAAAGGGGAGCAGACCCGTACGACACTCCGCTACGGCATGCAGAAGAGCGTGGAGGCCGCCGTGGACCGCCGCTCCGACGAACTTGCGCGTGAAGGGGTGGGGGATATGGCCGCCGTGGTGATGGACAACCGTACGGGCGAGGTCGTGGCCTATGTGGGGAATGCCTCTTCCGGGCGGGAAAGGCCCGGGTCCCAGGTGGACATTGCTGCGTCGGCCCGCTCTACGGGGAGTATTCTCAAGCCTTTCCTTTTTGCGGCGGCGCTGCAGGACGGTTTCATCCTGCCGCAGACGCTGCTTCCGGACATCCCGGTGAACATGGGCGGGTTTGCCCCGCAGAATTTCGACCGGCAGTTCTACGGTGCCGTCCATGCCTCCGAGGCCCTGGCCCGCTCGCTCAATGTGCCGGCGGTGTTCCTGCTGCGCACCTACGGGGTCCCGCGTTTCCATGAGCTGCTGCAGCGCTGCGGACTTACCACGCTGGGGCAGGATGCCTCCCATTATGGCCTGTCGCTCATCCTGGGCGGCGGCGAGGGTCGGCTTACGGAGATTACGGCCGCCTATTCCGCCCTGGTTCGCAGCTATATGGGTTGGGAGGATGGCCGGTCGGGGAGGAAATCGGCCCGGAATGCGCCGGCGTGGGACCGGGTGGCGCTGTGGTACACTTTCGAGGCCCTGAAAGAGGTGAATCGGCCCGACGAGCTGGACTGGCGGCTGATAACGTCGGTGCGACGGGCGGCATGGAAAACCGGAACCAGTTACGGCTTCCGGGATGCCTGGGCGGTGGGCATGACACCGGATTACACGATTGGCGTATGGGCCGGAAACGCTGAGGGACAAGGAGTTCCGGGACTTACCGGAGCCCGTGCGGCTGGCCCCGTGATGTTCGATATCCTGAACCTTTTGCCGGAGAGCGGCCGCTGGTTCCCCGAACCCGGCCCCGACGAAGGCGTATGGGCCGATGTCTGCCCTTCTTCCGGGCACCTGGCCGGCCCCGACTGTCCGGAAACGGTGTCCATGCTCCTGCCTCAGGCGTGCCTGGAGAGCGATCCTTGCCCGTACCATGCCGACGGCGTTTTCACCCTGACCCCGGCCATGGAATGGTACTACAAGCCGCATCACCCGGAATATACCGGGGCCGTGAAGTCCACGTCAACCGCCCTGATGGAGTTCATCTATCCTTCCGGCGGCACCACCCTGTACCTGCCCCGCCAGCTGGACGGCTCCGTGCAGGGTGCCGTGTTCCGCCTGGCACACCGCAAGAGCGACGCCACGGTATGGTGGCATCTGGATCAGACTTACGTGGGGGAAACCCGTTTCATCCATGAGCTGCGCCTGGCCCCGTCCGTGGGCAAGCACAGCCTCACCTGCGTGGATGCCGACGGAAACAGCGTCTCCGTGGGCTTCACCGTAGGCGAAAACTAGCGGGAAAACAGTTTCAGGATTTTCTGGGCCACCTGCTCGTTGCCCTGGACACCCATGAAGTCCTGGGCGTGCGGGCCGTAGGAGAAGATGGGGACGGGGATGGGGGTGTGGCTTCCGCTCACATACACGCCTTCCATGTCGCCCTCTTCCGGGTCTCCGCCCCAGATGACCAGGCCGCCGGTTTCGTGGTCGGCCGATATCACCACCAGGGTGTTGCCGTCCTGGTCGGCGAATTTGATGGCCTCTGCAATGGCCTGGTCAAAGTCCAGGAGTTCCCGTACGGCGCTCTCGTACTGGTTGGCGTGGCAGGCTTTGTCTATGCGGGCGCCCTCTACCATGAGGAAGAAGCCCTTCCCGGCCTCTTTACGGGCGTTCAGGAAGTCGATGGCCTGACGGGTGGCCTTGGGCAGGAAGTCCGTGCGGCCGTCCACGATGTAGCCGGTCTCTACCTTGGGAGGCAGCACGCCCAGGCGATCGGCCGTGGCGCAGCGGGGATCGTCCAGGGAGTTGACTACCGTGAAGGTCTTTTCCACGGCGGCGCGGGTGGCCTCCGGGCGCTGTTCGAACACGTCCTTGCTGCCGGCGGCGAAGTAGCGGAGGACGCTACTGGGGAGGTCGGCCCAGATTTCGTCGGTCATGCGGCGGTTCGGCTGGTGGGCGAAGAAGCACGCCGGTGTGGCTCCGTTAAGGTCGTCCGTGGAGACTACACCGGAGATAAAGCCTTCTTTGGCAATGACTTCCGGGATATTTTCGATGGGACGCTTCAGCATGTCCACGCCCACGGCGTTGTTGTACGTCTTTTGGCCGGTGGAATAGGCGGTGCCGGAGGCGGCCGAATCTGTGGTGAAGTTGTCTGCGCTCTGGGTGGTCACCCAGCCCATGTGCTTGAGGTTGGCGTAGGTGAGGTCTCCGCCGTTGGCGAACAGGCCGGAAGCGATTTGGGCCAGGCCGGTGCCGTCCCCGATCATCAGGATAACGTTCAGCGGTTTGCGTTCGCTGCCGTCCGACGAGTAGGTGGGGTGGTAGGATTCGTGCTGGGGAGCGTCTTCGATGGCGCCTTTGACAATTCTCTGGGCACTCATCTGGATGGTGACCATGGCCGCAAGGGCAAGGAGCAACAGTTTTTTCATAAACAGACAAAATGTATTTGTACAAAAATAAATAGAATTCTTTGAGAAAACAAGTGATGGCATCCGTGACGGATGCTTTTCCTGCCAATTTGGCAGTCGGCCTCCCTTGGCACAGCACTTGATTATCCTTAGCCGTCCTTCCTCCGGGAGGGGCGGTTCATTGTAACTGTTAAAAAATATAATAACTATGCTTAAACCGTTAGGAACAAGAGTGGTCGTAGAGCCCAAAGAGGCCGAGACCATGACCGCCGGGGGCCTGTACATCCCGGACAATGCCAAGGAAAAGCCCCAGCAGGGCGTGATTGTGGCCGTGGGCCCCGGTGCCAAGGACGAACCCATGGAGGTGAAGGTGGGAGACACCGTGCTGTATGGCAAGTATGCCGGTACGGAGGTTACCGTGGACACCAAGAAATACCTTATTGTGAAGCAGGCCGATATCCTGGCTATTCTGTAAAAAGGAGGAGATTGTACTATGGCAAAAGAGATTAAATTCAATACCGATGTCCGCACCGCGATGAAGGAAGGTGCAGACGCACTGGCGAATGCCGTTAAGGTAACCCTGGGCCCTAAAGGCCGTAACGTGGTTATTTCCAAGAAGTTCGGCGCTCCCCAGATTACCAAGGACGGTGTAACCGTGGCCAAGGAAGTGGAGCTGGAAGACCAGTTCCAGAACATGGGTGCCCAGATGGTGAAGGAGGTTGCCTCCAAGACCAACGAGCAGGCCGGCGACGGTACCACCACCGCTACCGTGCTGGCACAGGCTATCATCAACGTGGGCCTGAAGAACGTGACCGCCGGCGCCAACCCGATGGACCTCAAGAAGGGTATCGACAAGGCTGTCGCCAAAGTGGTGGAGAACCTCAGGCAGCAGAGCCAGGCCGTGGGCGAGGACTACTCCAAGATTGAGCAGGTGGGTACCGTGTCGGCCAACAACGACGCCCATATCGGCAAACTCATCGCCGACGCCATGGCCAAGGTGAAGAAAGACGGCGTGATCACCGTGGAAGAGGCCAAAGGCACCGAGACCGAGGTGAAAGTGGTGGAAGGCATGCAGTTCGACCGCGGCTACATCAGCCCGTACTTCATGACCAACGGAGACAAGATGGAAGCGGTCCTGGACGACGCCTATGTCCTCCTGACCGACAAGAAGATCTCCAGCATGGAAGACCTGATGCCCGTGCTGGAACCTGTCGCCCGTGAAGGAAAGAGCCTGCTGATCATCGCCGAAGACGTTGATGGCCAGGCCCTGACCACTCTGGTGGTGAACCGTCTGCGCGGTACCCTGAAGGTGGCTGCCGTGAAGGCTCCCGGCTTTGGCGACCGTCGCAAAGAGATGCTGCAGGATATCGCCACCCTTACCGGTGCCGTGGTAATCAGCGAGGAACGCGGCTTCACCCTCCAGAATGCCAACACCCAGATGCTGGGCCGTGCAGAGAAGGTGACCATCACCAAGGAGAACACCACTATCGTGGGCGGTGCAGGCCTGCAGGAAGACATTAAAGACCGGGCCGACCAGATCCGTGCCCAGATCGAGACCACCAAGAGCGACTACGACCGTGAGAAGCTCCAGGAGCGCCTGGGCAAGCTCGCCGGCGGTGTGGCCGTGATCTATGTGGGTGCCACCACCGAGGTGGAGATGAAGGAGAAGAAGGACCGTGTGGACGATGCTCTCAACGCTACCCGTGCAGCCGTTGAGGAAGGTTACCTCCCGGGCGGCGGTGTCGCTTACATCCGCGCTGCCGAGGCGCTGAAGGGCCTCAAGGGAGAGAACGAGGACGAGACCACCGGTATCCGCATCATCGAGCGCGCCATCGAAGAGCCGCTGCGCCAGATTGCCGCCAACGCCGGTGTGGAAGCTTCCGTGATCATCAACAAGATCCGCGAGGGCAAGGGCGACTTCGGCTACAACGCCCGTACCGACGAGTACGTGAACATGTACGAAGCCGGTGTGATCGACCCTACCAAGGTGGCCCGTGTTGCGCTGGAGAATGCCGCTTCCGTAGCCGGCATGTTCCTGACCACCGAGTGCGGTATCGTGGACATCCCCGAACCCGCTCCCGCCGCACCTGCCATGCCCGCCGGAGGTATGATGTAATCTGCAGTTTATAATTGACAGGGGGGTGACCGCAAGTCTGATCGGCTTGCGGTCATCTTCTTTTTTCCCTTGCCCGCCGCGTCTGAGGGAGCGTTTTGGGATTGTACGGGGAAATGATTAAATTTGGCGTATGAAAAGATTGTTGTTTACGGGAGCGATGCTGCTCCTGACTGTCCTGGGTCTTCGGGCCCAGACCTATGTTATCCGGACAGAGGGCGAAATCCCTCAGGAGGCGGAAAAGGTCCTTGTCCAGCGTTTTACCCAAATGTTGGAAGCCGGAGGCCTGGCGGTGTCGGAGGCGGGTACGCCGCTTACGGTCGGCTTTGAGGTCAAGGACCGGATGGAAACCCCGGGCTCGATGAGCCAGGTGGCCCTGCAACTGGAAATCAAGGCTGCGGCAGGGGAGGTGGAGGAAGTGTTCCCCGTAAAGGGCGTGGGCGAAAACGAGGCCGATGCCTGGCTGCGGGCGGTGAAACAGCTGCTTCCCCGATCCAAGGCAGCCCGATCGTTTGTTGAAAAACTCAAATGACTATGCGTATCGCCCGATTTGCCTTTTTGTCGGCCCTGTTGATGCTGGCGGCTTGCTCTACAAGGGAAGAACCCTACGCTTGGGCCCCTGCGGGAGACCGTATCCGCACCCGGTGGGCAGAGGAACTGGATCCCGCCCATGTGCTGGAAGCGTATCCCCGCCCGCAGATGGTGCGGGAGCGCTGGATGTCGCTCAACGGCCTTTGGGACTATGCCATACTGCCGCAGGGCCGGCTGGATGTCACCGACGCTGAAAACTTGGAAAAGGGGGTGGATTATCCCGCCCGGGCAGACGGAAAAATCCTGGTCCCTTTCTGTGCGGAATCGGCCCTGTCCGGCGTGGGGAGGCATGTCGGGGAGGACGAATCGCTGTGGTACCGGACCCGTTTCCGGGTGCCCAAAGGATGGAAAGAGCGGGTGCTCCTGCACTTCGGCGCCGTGGACTGGCAGGCCGATGTCTGGCTGAACGGCGCGTATGTGGGGCAGCACACGGGCGGATACACCGCTTTCTCCTTTGATGTCACGCCTTTCCTGAAAAAGCGCGGGGAGCAGACGCTGGTGGTCCGGGTGCTGGACGGGACGGACAACGACCGTCAGCCCCGTGGAAAGCAGGTCTCCCAGCCTTCCGGCATTTGGTACACCCCCGTTACCGGTATCTGGCAGAGCGTTTGGCTGGAGCCGGTTCCGGCGGCTTCCGTCAGCCGATATACCGCTACCCCCAGCCTTACGGGGTGGGATGTCGCGGTCCTTTCCGACGGCGCTTTGCCTTCGGACCAGGTGGTGGTGACGGTGCGGGAAGGCAAAATAGGCTATGCTGCCGGGGAAGACGCCGCCGGAGAAGTGGTGGCGCGTGCTGCCGGTCCTGTTTCCGGGACCTTGCACCTGGAGGTGGCAGACCCGCAGTGCTGGAGCCCGGAATCCCCCTATCTCTATGCAATGGAGGTTTCCCTGGAGCGTGGCGGGAAGGTTCTGGACCGGGTGCAGGGATACGCCGCCCTGCGTACTGTGTCCCAGGTGCGGGATGCGGCGGGGTACAGGCGGATCGGCCTGAACGGGAAACCGCTGTTCCAGTTCGGTCCCCTGGACCAGGGCTGGTGGCCGGACGGGCTGTATACCGCTCCCTCGGACGAGGCTCTCCGCTTCGATATCCTTAAAACCCGGGAGTTCGGCTTTAACATGATCCGCAAGCATATCAAGGTGGAGCCGGAGCGTTGGTACACCTGGTGCGACCGCTTGGGAATCCTGGTCTGGCAGGACATGCCGTCGGTGTCGGACAGCCGTCATGGCCGATGGGAACAGTGGAAATGGGCCTCTCCGGAGGACGACTCCCGCCTGAGCGGGGAAGCGCGCGCGAATTATTATAAGGAGTGGGGAGAGATTATCGGCCAGTTGTACAACCATCCGTGCGTTGTGGTATGGGTGCCTTTCAATGAGGGGTGGGCCCAGTTTGACACGCCGGAGGTGGTTGCTTTTACCCGGCAGGCAGACTCCACCCGGCTTGTCAATTCCGCTTCCGGCGGAAACTCCTATCCGGTGGGGGATATCTTTGACAGCCACAACTATCCCGGACCGCACATGAAGTTTACTTCGGGCGGCCGGCAGATAGATGTCCTGGGGGAATACGGTGGCATCGGCTGGGCCGTGGAGGGTCATCTGTGGCAGCCGGATCGCAATTGGGGATATGTCCAGTATCATTCGGCCGACGAAGTCTTTGCTCAGTATCAGGAGTTTGCGCGCGAACTGATCCCTACTGTGGCGCAAGGGGTGTCTGCGGCGGTCTATACCCAGACCACCGATGTAGAGATAGAGGTGAACGGTCTGATGACTTACGACCGCAAACTGGTGAAGATGGACCCGGAGAAACTGCGGGCGGTGAACAGGGCTGTCATAGAATCGCTTAAATAATTGATTCTTAGCTTGTTATATGGATTTCCGGCAGGGTTTTCCCTGCCGGTTTTTCGTAAGTGACTGATTACAAGTGAATTTTGAAAATATTTAAAAAATATTCAAAAAAAAGTGCGGAAAAATTTGTGGAATCAGAAAAAAGGTGTACCTTTGCAATCCCGTTCGGAAACGAGCGGGTTTTTCAGCCCCGAAGCCGAAA